>NZ_JBMVFU010000040.1:0-39185 GCF_049538315.1 Nocardia sp. AB354
AGCCGGAGCCAGACCCGCCGACCAGGATGCGGACGAAGTGGTCGAGTGCTCCGGCACTCCCGAATTCTGCGGCGAGGACGTGCCGCGCTGATCCGTCCACGGAGAAGTATTCGGCACTGTGGCTCGGGTACCGCTCGAATCCTGTTGCCGCCGCGGTGCTGTCCAGGGCGTGGTAGGGGCCTCGGTGCCGACGTCGGGTCGGGTGTCCGCGTGGGGATCGTTGGTGGGATCCGCCGAGCCGTCGCCAACCACCGGTGCCGTGCTCTCGATACTGGTCACTCGCCGCTCCTCGGGCGGACCAGGGCGACCGTGCCCCAGCGGTGTAAGGCGGTGAGCGACTGCAGGAGGGGCATCGGCACTCCTTCCGCATCGATCCCGGCCGGTTCGCCGCGGCGCACCGATTCGTCTGTGCGCGAGCTCCTCTCAATCCTCGCCGGTCCGGCTCCGTATCGAATTCCCAACAGTGGGAATCCCAGAGAATGAGGGGGAGATCGGACCCACGGCAGGACGGGGATCGCGGGATGACTGGCACCTACTGCTGGCCGGGCAGGTGATCGCATGGGCCTCGGCAACTTCTTCAAAGGTGTCGGGAACTTTGTTTCCGACCACATCGGCGATATCGCCGTCGGTGTCGCGACCGGGGTCGGTTTCGCGCTGGGTGGGCCCATCGGCGCCGGGCTGGTCGGGGCTGCTGCCGGGGCGCTGCAGTCAGGCTTCGAAGACGGGTGGAGTTGGGAGAACGTCGGAGCCGGTGCTGCTTTCGGCGCGGTCGGGGGCCTGCTGGGCGGCGGGGTGAGCGGTGGCGCGGGTGTGAAGGGGCTGTTGTTCGCAGGCAAGTCGTTGGTGAAGGCGAATGCGCTGGGGGATGCCGAGAAGGCGGCGCTGGCCGTCGGCAAGAAGGGGCTGTTCAGAAATACGATCCCGACCCGGCTCGGCGGCGCCCACCTGAAATCGTCCCGAACCTATATGGGCATTCTGGGTGCTGCGACCGGTCCGTCGACCGCACGGCAGATGTGGGATCAGGCCCACCCGAAGAAGTTCGGCGACGTGCCCACCATCGACATAATGGGCAAAAACGAGCTCGCGGCCAATGCCTGACATGCCGCATATTCTGATGCCCGACCCGCAGAGACTGCCTGACGGGCTGGTTCTCAACAAGGCTGTCGAAATGCGGTACCGCGCCCTCGTCAAGATGTATCAAATGAGTTGGGACAGCCTCGGAAACGGGAAGGCATCCGAGGTCCCCGAAACGCTTCCGGTAGGGAAGATCACGGGTGCGGAGAAAGCGCGGATCGCGAACTATCAGGAGTGGGTGGATACCCTCGACGCCTACTACGAAGGACTGTCGGACAACGATCGCATCATCGTGGGTATTCCGGATAAGGCAGGTGGCCTGTGTGACGAGGGCCGTGCGGGTCTGCGGACATTGATCAGAAAGCTGAACGAACTGGCAAAGGTCAATCCGAAAGATGTCGAACATCTCGGCCAGTTGCTCCAAGAGAAGGAGCTGGACGCGAGCATCGCAGCCGGTGGGGGAGAGATCACCGAAGACAAATATGTCATGACGGTCGTTCTCACTACGACCACAATGGCGACCGCGGCGATGCAGGATCTGAGTAATCAATTTCAGGCGCTCGCCGGGGAGATCCGGCCACCGGCCGAGCAAACGCCGGCGCCGAAAGACGCGCCGTCGACGAAGCAGGTGCGCACGAATACAACCGGCACGGACGGAGTCTCGCCGTACTCCGGTCCTTACGTGGGATCCGTCGATGACTCCACGTCCACGGATTCGCTGGGGGCTCCGCCGGTGTGGAATTGGGACTCCGGTAGCGCACCGAGTCCGCCCTTCGTCACCTCGGCCGGATCGCCGAACGGTCTCGCCGCGCGGTCGAACGACAGTGCTGCTGCAGAGAAACCATCCACCACGGCACAGGCCGACAACCCGACCTCGACCGTCGGAACCGCCGCCCCGGCCGGAACCTCGTCGGCGACTCCGACATCCGGTTTTTCGCCCGCGAATTACGCGTTGCCGCTGGCGATGCGGGGGCTGGCCGATATGGCCGACGCCCGCCGAGCCGCCGGGTATGCGACCCCGGAGAACCTCGGCCCCGCGTCGAACCGAGCAGTGTCCGGCGCGGTGACCGCGCCCGCCTCCGAGCCGCGCGCAGCGTCTGCGGCGACGCCGTCGACGGCTACCCGGAGTGGCCCCACGTCGCAGAATCCCACCTCGGCCGCGTCGTCCCAGGCCGGTACGCCACCCCCGTCCAACCAGGCCGGTTCGCCGTCGGCCCAGTCGAGACCGGGTTCTGCGCCGGTGACGCCGGTGTCCGCTTCACGGCCGGCCGACGGTGTGATGGTCTACACGTTCCCCGACGGCCGAAGCCAGGTCGTATCGCCCGTAGTGGCCCAGGCGTTGGATGCCGCATTCGGCAACGCCGCGGGAACGGATGCGCGGCACGCCTACGAGAAGACCGCGGCGAAACTGCCCGACGGCAAGGAGATCGGCGATCCGGTTGATCCCAGCCGGTTGATCACCGGCGACATCGCCACGTGGGATCAGCGGACCGCGTTGGTGGTCGCTTTCGGTGATGACGGCAACACATCTCTGGAGGTGATCATTCAAGGTGAGTTGAAGCAGTTCGACGCTCACATGAGCGATAAGCAAGGCGACTTCGGTGGATTCGCCGGCTTTGCCCATCCCGCCGGCATAGAAGCGACCAGCGATTCGCAACCACCTGCACCGGCGATCCCCGTCGACTACTCGGCCGGCGGGCACGTGTCGGTACCGGCATAGGAGATTCGTATGAGCTTTTGGGGTGTGGCGGCAAACCTCGTCGTGACGGCCGCCGTGAGTCGAGTGGCTCCCGGCCTGGGTGGGTCGGTGGTCGCGGGCTTCGCCGGCGGAGCCACCGAGTCGTTGGTCGAGGGGGATACCAACCTGGGTGACGTGATGAAGTCGGGCGGTTACGGTGCCGCGGGCAGCCTGATCGGTGACGGGGTGGGGCGCGGTCTCGGAGTCGCGGCGCGGTACGGCGCCAAGGGGGCCGAGTCTGCTCTCGGGAAGGCGACGGCGCTGTCGGCCGACGCAACGCAGGCAGCGAAGGATTGGGAGGTTGCCGATAACGCGCTGACGGCCGCCAAGAATAACCTCGCGGGAAAAGGACGATTCTCCCCCGGCCGGCAAAAGGCAGCCGATGCGGTCACAGCCGCCGAGCAGAAAGCCACCGCCGCCCAGAAGGATTGGGAAGCCGCTCAAATAAAGGCTGACGATCCAGGGTTCTCGGTCTCCAAAATGCAGCAGCGCAAGAAGATCCTGGACCGTGCGGGAAAGGACCTTCGGGGCGGCAAAGGGCGGGCCAAGCAGCCTGGATTCCGGCAAGCGGGTTGGGGCAACACAGGTTTGCGATCCCTGGGCGCGACGATCGGGTCCAACACTGCGGGAGGGCAGAGCGGGGGATCGTCCTCCTCGTCCGACAGCGGGGGCGGAGACAAGACCCCGAAACCGAAACCGACGGCTCAGAATGTCGAACTCATGTGGGGCGGCAAGCAATATATGGACTCGCCCCCGAAAGAGCCTATCGTGCAGGATCCGAGCTATCAGGTGGCGATCGAAAGTCCCACCGGGTTTCTGCTTTACCCGAAGGGCTTGAACGATCAGATACGGCGCTGGTATGTCGGATGACATGGAAACTGCTCAGTCGCTGGCGCAAGCGATTGGCACCAACGCGAAAGCCTTCGGCGAGCCCGAAAAGGGTAAGCCGGTGCCGCTGGTGAAGGCGCCTAAGCTGAATACGCAGTATCTTCAGCAATTGCAGGGTAAGTCGGAGATGCTGACCCAGTATCGCTCCGCCGTGAGCAGCATGAATACCAAGGTCGAGAAGTGGAACGCCCAGCTTCCGGATCTCGGTGCGACGGTTACCGACGTGAAGAAGACCTCGGTGACCGGCCTCGAACAACTCGGGAATCTGGTCAGCGGGATCAATGCCAATGTCGCTTCGATCTCCTCACTGGAGGAAGGTCGTGTGCTGGAAATCGAATTCATCGACATGCTGGACCAGGCATGGTCCGAACTCGTCGATACCGTCGGTCCGGCCGCGAGTCAGAACGAGGCCGCCGCCGATGCCATCAAATCCTGGGCGGCGGATTTCGAGAAGACTCAGCAGCAGCACGATGCCGCCATTCAGTCGGAACTGGACAGCGCAATGGCGAAGCTCAATGGCGGCGGTAACGGAGGTAATCCCGGCGACAACCCCGGTTTGAATCTCGGTGCCGACAACGGGCTGGAGAACCTCGGCAAGGACACCACCATCGACCCCAATACCGGACTGCCGACCGACAACACCTCCACGGCCGACGACGCCAAATCGAAGATCGACGATGCGATTCAGCAGATCAAGGATTCGGCGATGACACCGAACTCGTCGATGGCGAGCCCGGTCGAATCACCGTCGCTCGGTTCGGGTTTGGGCGGAATGATGGATCCGATGGGCATGGGGGGAATGGGCATGAACCCGTATATGAATCCGTACGGGATGGGTATGGGCATGGATCCCTACGGCTCGCTCGGGGACTCGCTGCGCAACCGGGCCGACGATCTGGATCCGAATCGGATCGATCGGGCGGTGCAGCCGCTGGCACAGGCGCAACCGCAGCAGCCCGCTCCGTCGACGCCGTGGTCGAATCAGAACAACGCCGCGCCGGTGTCGAATACCGCCGGCGGTCCGCCTCCGAACGCGACGTCCTCGCAGCCGGGCGGGACCACACCGCCGCCGCGGGTGCCGGGTTCGGACGGCATGATCGAATACGCCTTCCCGCCCGACTTCCAGCGGAAGCAGAAGGTGTCGCCCGTCGTCGCCCAGGCGCTGGACGCGGCCTTCGCCAATACCAAGGGCACGGACGCGAAGGCGGCCTATTCCGGCACCACGGCGAAGTGGTCGGACAACAAGCAGGTCGGCGCGCGGATCGATCCGAGCCAGTTGATGACCGGCGATGTCGCGCTGTGGGATAAGGACCACGCGGCGATCGTCGTCGCCTTCGGATCCGGTGATCCGAGCACCGCCGCCGCCGCGAATTTCACCGGTGCCGCGAGTTTCACCGGTGTGTCGGGCGGTTCCGGTGATCCCTCGGCCGGCTCGGGCGACACCTCGGCCGGTTCGGGTGACGGCAGTGATGCGCTGCAGGTGATCGTGTGCGGTGAGCTGAAGCGGTTCGATGCGCACATGTCCGATGTGGGTGGCGATTTCGGCGACTTCAGCGGGTTCGCGCATCCGGCCGGTATCGAGGGCACGGGCGCCGCGCACGGTGACGCCATGCCCGCGGTGCCGGCGCCGGGTGATCCGTCCGCCGGCGGTCCGACGATGTCGGCACTGGCCGGCACTCAGACGATCTGACGGCTGGAGGGTGAGAGGAGGTCGTAGCGTTGAATGTTGATCCGACGGAACTGGTTTCGGCGGCATCCGCCCTGGCCGATATGGCCCACAACAGCGGGTCCACCCTGCCCCGAGGCTGGGTGGTCCCCGCCGGAGCGGATCCGATTTCCGCGCAGGCGGTGCCACAGCTGAACGGCAGTGCGCAGGACCTGTACAACGGTGTGCTCGGGGCGTTGAACGAAGTGCATCGCACCGCCTGGAACATCGGCGCCGCCGCGGTGGACTACACCGAGGCCGACGAGCAGGCAGGGCGCGATATCGGCGGCGCGGGTTCGGATTTGCTGACAAATCCGGTGGCCGAGGCTCCGCCGCACACACCGCGGTTCGCGCCGACCTTCCGATTGCCGGCCGTCGGCGCGGAGGTCGATCCGCTGACCTTCGCCCAGCAGTTGCATACCGGTCCGGGGCCGGGAGGCGCCGCCCGCTTCGCCGAAAACGTGCGGAACTACCTGTCGACCACGCATGCCGATGCCACCAGCGGTCTGGATCAGGCCGCGCTGCGCATGCAGCACTGGACGCCGGTGGGATCGGCGGCTGCACAGCAACTCTCGACACACCGCAGCTGGCTCGACCAGCTCGGATCCGCGCTGGGGGATCTGGCGGACAACGCCCAGAACTACGCCGACGCCTTCACCGCGGCGAAGGCCAAACATCCCACGCCCCAGGAGATCATCGCCGCCCGCAAGGAGTTGGTCTCGGCGATGCGCTCGAAGAACGAACTGGGCGTGCAGGATGCGCTGGCGAAGTTCCAGGAGCAGAACGCGCGCTCGGCCCAGACGGTCACCGACTACTCCACGGCGGTGAACTCGAAGGGGCCCTCGAAAGGCTCGGAAACCTCGGGCTCGCAGAGTGATTCGAGCGGTAGCGATATGAGCATGCTGGCCCAGATGCTGCCCACGATGATGAGCTCGCTGATGCAGGGCGGGATGATGTCGCAGCTGGGCCAGGGCGGCAGCACGGACTCGCTCGACGGGCTCGACGGCTCCGATTACGGCTACGACTACGGCAGCTACCCCGACTACGGTTCCGCCGGTGGCGGTTACGGCGGCGGTGGCGCGATGCCGATCGGGGACATCACCAGCGGGCTGGACAGCGGCTCCACGAGCACACCGACCGTCAGCGTCGGCCCGATGCCGATGGTGGCGTCGGCGTCGACGGCCGGGACCGCGGCGAGCAGCGCGTCGAATATGCCTCGCACACCGGTGATCGAGCCGCTGTCCTCCTCGGCGGCCGCGGCGGCCCGCGGCGCCGCGGGTGGGTCGCCGATGATGCCGTACATGCCGATGGCGCCCGGGATGGGCGGTGGCGGCGGCGGCAACGAACGCAACCGGGTCGTGGCATGGCATCCCGATCGGCTGATGTACGTCGACGACACCCCGCACACCGAGCAGGTCATCGGTGAGAAGCCGACCATCGCACCGACCGTCACACCCCCGACGCCGTCACCCGCCAACCAGACCCCGAGTCAATCCGGAGGTAGCGCATGAGTGGAATCCATCCCGACGTCCAAGCGGCTTTGGACGCCGCCCGCGAATTACGCCACAAGATCGCCGATCTGCGGGAACGTATCGACGCGATCCGAGCGCGGCGCCCCTCGCCGAGCGGTGCCGTCATTCCCGAGGTGGACGCGATGGGGCGGCTGACCGACCTGTACCTGGCACCCGGCACGGTCGACCGGTTCGAGGCCGATGAACTGGTCGCCGAGATCATGTCGGCGATCCGCGAGAGTTCCGCCGACGCCGGACGCCAGTACCAGGTGATCATGGATGCTGAGCCGGCGCCCGAGACCGAGGGTGTCGGTGGGCAACCGGTGGAGCAGCTGTCGTGACCGAACCCGCGGCGGTCACCGTCGCCGACACCGTGCGCTGGCTGCACGAGGAGGGCCTCGTGCGGCTGGCGGGGGTGGGCGAGCGCAGTCTGCACCCGATCGCGGCGTTCACCATCGACGTGGCGACCGGAATGGTGGGAGCTCATCCGGCTTCGGGCGCCAGCTCCGATGTGAGCACCTTCGCCGCCGACGATCTGCCCCATCCGGTCGGTTCGCCGAAGCGGCTCGTGATCGTCGGTGTCACCACCTCCGAGTCGATGCTGGTGGTGGATCTTGCTGCGGCCCTGACTATTTCGATCAACGCCGATCAGCCCGAGGCGGCCGCGAGGTCGTGGGTTCTGCAACTGCTGCTGAATCCGGAGATCACCATCTCCACCAACAGTGCCGAGGTGGCGATCGGTAACAGTCCACGCTGCCGCCGCTCGTTCATCCCGGGGGGAGGCGCGACGATCATCAATATCGACGATATGAATCCTCCGCTGACCACGGTGACGCTCAACGGAGCGGAGGGCCCGGACCATCTGGACGTCGAAACCGACGGGACCGGGGAGATGTATTTGGGCTCGCGATTCTGGTCGCTGCGGCAGGTGATGACGGTCGGCGACGCGGCCTGGAGCGAGTTGGTCGACCGGATGTCGGGAACCGGAGAACCACCGGCGGGTTCGAACGAACCACCGCCGGCCGCGAGCGTCGCGCCACCCGCCGGCGCCGTCGCACCACCGCCGCGAGGTGCGCTCGCCCCTGAACTTTCGGAGGGCCGATGAGACACACTGCGAAGCGTTCCCGTCGGCCCTACCGGGTGCGGGTGTCCCGCAAGACACAGGAGAACCGATGAACGACGATCTGGAATTCGACGACTACGACACCGAATCGGATGCACCGGCGCCGGATTGGAAGTCGATGACCTACGAGGTCTTCAATCCCGACCACAGCGTCGGCGTCGCATGCGACCGGGACGGCGAGGTGGTCGGTCTGCACCTGTCGGACGAGGCGCGCGACAACGGCGACAGCTGGCTCGCCAACGAGATTCTGCGACTGGCGCGGCTCGCGCATATGAAATCCCGCGTCGGCCTGCGCGCGGAGATGGAGTACAACGGCGCGCGGCCCTACACGGTGGACTCGTTCGATCTGCCGACCGAGGCGTCCTACCGGGCGATGGAGAGCGCCGAATTCGGCACCACGCTGTGACTACAGAGAGGAGTCCGTCATGCTGGAGATGGACGATCAACAAAGCTCCATCAACGCGTCGGATCAGTTCCACGTCGCCGTCGCCGCGAACACCGGACAGGCATCACAGCACGTGGAAAATCTGCCTACGCACTATCGCGCGGGCACGGGAGCGGAATTCGACGATCAGACGACGCAGATCCGCAATCGAGTCGGTGAGTGGATCAGCGACTTCGTAACCGCGCGCAACCGCCACAGCGATGGCACGAACGTTGCCGTGCGCGATGCCGTGAACGCCCTCTACGACGCGGATATCGATACCGGCGCCGGCGTGCGATCGGTCTGACGCGCATGGGTTCCGAGCACGGCAGCCCCTATTGGGAAACGATCGTCGGCAAGCATTGGCCCACGATTCCACCGTCGGATTGGTACAACCTCCAGACGATGGTTCGCGACGCCGCCGCGGCGATGGACCCCGAGGAGGCCGATCGTGCCCGGCGCCTGTTTTCCGAACGCGTTCCGTCCAGCGAAGGATTGGAGCCGGCCAAACGCGACATGCTGAACCAGCAGGACAGCTTGCGCAAGCTGGTGGATGCCCTGGTCGCCGCGTCCGATACCTTCGGGCAGATCGGCGACATCGACTATCGCACCCGGCATCGGATCCTCGACATCGTCGATCGTGCGGACGCGGATATCCAGCGGGTCCGGCAGCAGGAGACCGACAAGAACGGAAACGAGGACGAAGCCGCCGAACAGCGGCGGATCTCCGCGATCGTCCGAGAGGCTCGGGACGAGGTCGCCGACGTCGAGCGCAATGCGCTGAACATGTTGGGCCCCCAGGGTCTTCCGGAGCTCGCCTTGATCGCCGAATTGCTTGGCCGGCCGAATCCCTGGGCGCGGGGCAACGGCCCGGGCGGCCCGGGACATCCGGGACGGCGGCAGGACGGTGGGCCCGGGGCCGGCGGCCGCCCCCGGTACCCCGGCGGCGGCTCGCCCCAGCAGATGCCTGGTCCGATGCACGATCCGATGCCGCGCTTCCCGTTCCTCCCCGGGATGGTCCGGCTCGATCCGGGGATGTTCTCTCATGTTCCACCGCCGTTCGAGGACATCGCGGATCGGCTGCGGGATCGGCTGTTCGGCGACCCGCTGGCCACGGTCGATCACATGCCTGCCCCGTCGGCGGGCCCTCAGGACCAAGCGCCGAACGCGCCGGCTCCGACGGCACCGGTCGGCGGCGGGCCTGCTCCGGGGCAGAACTCCGCGTGGGCGCCCGCGGCTCCGAATCACGCCGGACCCGGCGACAGCGGCGACCATGCCGTGGACGCCGCACCGATGGCCGATTCCGGTGCCTCGCTCGAGCCGGACGCCCCGGTCGCCGGGACCGCCTCGGACACACATGCCGAGCCCGCCGCCGGGCACGGCTTCGAGTCCGGGGGCGGTCATGACGAGAACGACTCCGGCGGAGGGCAATTCGGCCGCACGTCGCATCCGGACGACGAGACCGAACACGACGAGGCGGGACATCGTGCCGAGCTGGGCCCGATCGCTCCGATCGGCGCGCCGGGCCTCGCGGCGGGCGGGGTGATGTCGGCGCCCCTGGTCGTGCCCCAGCCCGGGGCGCTCGGTCCCGCCGTATCGGCCCCCATCGATCGGATGAACGCGCCCGCTGCGCAGGCAACCCCGCCGCCGGCCGGTGCCGACACCCGCCCCGGATCGCCACCGGACTCGCGGATCTCCGCGCCCGGGGGGAAGGGGCCCATGGTCGGCAACCCACCCGGCCCACCCGGATCCCCCGTTGCGCCACCGGCGGCGAAAGCGATTCCCCCGCAGCGTATTCCGGGACAGTCCGGCAGCGACGAGGTCGTGCGGGATGCGGTCGGCGCGGCCATGGTGGCGGCGTCGGCCCCGGCCTTCGTACTCGGCGAACGTGTCGACGGCGACCTGGTGTTGGCCCGCAGCCTGCTGAGCAGTCTGCTCGCCGCGGCCGGGGATTCGGCGCTCGGTGTGGACTGGGCGGTGTCGGTGCTGCGTCATTCCGGCGGCGTGACCGCGTTCGTCACCTCCAACGAAGGGCGCGGGTGGCTGCCGGCCGGGCTGTATCTGCCGCGGGAATTGTCCACGCCGTGGGTATGGTCGGAGTCCGAGGGCAGTGGCTGGGAGGGCGTCGGCGATCCGGCGCGCATCCTGGCGGAATTCGGAATCGCCTGGGGCGCGAAGATCGGGGCGCGGCTCTCGGCGCTGGTTTCCTCGCAGCCGATCGACGGCGCGCTGAGTGCCCAGCTCGGTGCGGTTCCGACGGAGGGCTCGGTCGCGGCCGCGGCGGTGATGGATTTCGCTACGCCGGCCGCGGGTTTGGCCGACCGGCTCGAACTCGTGGGGTCGGCGCAGCTGGCCGAGCGCGTTGCCGCGACTCCTCCGGATCGCATCGCCGAGCGGTGTGTGGAGTTGGCGCGCGACGGCCACGCCCGGGCCGCCGCACTGGGACGGGCGCCGGATTCATTGGGAGCCGGGGCGATTCGCGCCGGCATTCTGCAGGCGATCGCGCAGCGCAAGGCGGTGCCGGAACCGCTGTGGGACGAACTGCGCGACGCCGACGCGCTGGTCGCAGCCTCGATGTTGCCGCTGCGCGCGGATGTGTCCCGCGTAGCGTTGGGCGAGCTGCGGTCCGAATCCGGCGCCCGGGGAGAGGCCGCGGTCCTGCGTGCGATGGTGTGCCAGCGACGCTGTGACGAACTGGTCCTGCTGCTCGCGGCCGAACCGACTCGCCAAACCTTGCGCGACGCCGTATACGCACATGCGCAACTGTCGGAATTGGCCGCGGCCCCGCCGGGACCGGATCCGACGCCGCCGGGACCGCCTCGGACCTCGTCGGTCAGTGTCGGCCCCACGCGGCGGTGAGCGCCAGGGAGCGGTGGACCGTTGCCGGTCGAATGCCGTGCGCGGCCAGAACTTCCCTGCACTGGGAACAGCGCCCGGCAGTGGGGATTGTCCAGCGCCGACAATGATCTCGTCAGTGGCGGAAAGGATTGTGCGGCATGCCGGAGATGGAGATCGACCCTGCGGTGCTGCGTCAACTGGCAGAGCAACACCGTCAGGTCGCGCGCGAAACCCGGGAATGGGCGCAACCGCCGTACGATTGGCTCGCCAGCTTCATCCCCACGTACGGCAAGATCGCCCAGCCGGTCAAGGATGCCCTCGACGACTACTACGACGCCCGCAAACGGGCGGGTGACAAACTGGCCGACGACCACGACCACACCGCGGATCAGTTGATCGCCGCGGCCGAGTCCTATGAAAACGCCGACCACGGCATCGCATCGGATTTCCGGCGAGCGGGCGACGACATCGGCGGGCACGGGTCACCGCAGGGAACACCGGCGCACGCTGGGCCGAACGGCCATACCTTCGGCCCCGGCGACGGCCGCACGCCGGCGGGTATCTCGCCGCTCGGCACGTCGCCGCTCGACGGCGGTCCTTCGGTCACCGGTCCGCAGACGCCGGGCGCCGGTCAGCAACAGCCGGACGCGGCGGACCAATCGCCGGGCGCGACCGTCCCCGGCGTCGCCGCCGCCGCACCGGGAGCTGCCGCACCGATGGGCGCCGTGGACTCCACAGGCACCCAGGCCGGGTCCGGTTCCGGCGTCAACACCGGTGCGGCGGCCGCCGCCGCGGGTACCCCGGTCGGTGGAGTGGCGACGCCGGCCACCGCCGGTGCGGGCGTGGGTGCCGACGACCGATCGGCGCAGCAGCCGCCGACCGGCGCCACGGGACGCTACGACATGCCGCCGGTACCGGTCGTCACGCCGTTCGCCGCCGCGGTGGCCGCGGCCAAGGACAAGGAGGCCGAGCCGGCCTACGTGGTGGGCGATGCGGTCGACAACGACCTCCTGGTCGCGCGCACCTTGCTGGCGGCGGTTCTGGCCGCCGCGGATACGCCGGCGGTGGGAATGCACTGGGCGGTCGGCGTGATGCGCGGGCCGGCCGGGGCGGGAGTGTTCATCACCTCGAACGAGGGCCGGGGCTGGTTGCCGGCGGGGATCTATCTCCCTCGGGAGGTGTCGACGCCGTGGATGTGGGACGAGATGCTCGACGACGGCTCGGGCAGTGCCGCCTCGCCCTGGGAGGGGATCTCGGACCCGGCCCGGGTGCTGGTCGAATTCGGATTGGCATGGGGCCCGAAGGCCAACGCGTCGCTGGTGGCCCTGGCCTCGTCCGCCTCGATCGACGGTGAGTTGCGGGCACGGTTCCCCGATATCGCGATGGCAGACCTGGTCGGCCCGGCCTACGATGTCGACCTCCGGGTACACACCCCGGACACGGTCGATCGGCTCGATCTGGCCGGATCGCCGGAAGCCGCCGGTCCCATTGCGGCAGTACCGGATTCACGCGCGTACGCCCGTTGCCTCGAGTTGGCGACCGAGGCCCACACCAAGCTGGTCCGCAGCGGGACGGCCGCCGCTGATTCCGCCGAGTCCCGTCGCATCCGCGATCGCATCCTCGCCGTTCTGGAGGCCGGGCAGGAGGTGTCGCCGCAATGGTGGGAACAACTGCGCGAGGCCGACGACCTGCTCGCGGCGGCAATGCTTTCGCGGCGCGTGGACGTCGCCCGGGTGGCGCCGGGTGACCTTCGCATCGACGAGGAGGGAGCGACGTTGCGTGCCATGGTCTTCGAACGTCGCTGCAACGAACTCCTGCTGGTGCTCGCCGGTGAACCGGGCCGGCAACAACTGCGCGACGCGGCGTACGCCTACGACCAGATCGTGAATCATCCGCGATTCGTGGAGGTTCCGGCCGCGGTCACGGCCGCCGAACCCACGACGGTGGACCGCCCGGTCACCGTGTCCGGGCCGGTATCGGCTCCGAGCGTCGCCGCCGGCCCGCCGCGCGGGGCGGCGGTCGTGCCGCCGGTGGTGGCACCGCCGGTGGTCACCCCACCGTCCGAGCAGTCGTAGGCGGGGGCCGGTCCGGACGGTTCGCCCGGACCGGCCTGCTGTCGGCTTCCGATGAAAGTGGCTGCGGCCCAGGTGATCCCGCAATATTCGGGCATGAGGAGGCGCGCACGATCGGCCCGGCCGGTGTGCGCACAGTAGTGCGCCGGGGATGCCTGGGTCAGGCGGGTGCGCCCGGAATACCGCCCCCCGAGGGGGCAGTAACGGCGGGCGCGGACGTGCCTGGTGGTGTGGTCGCCGGCGCGACCGTGGCCGGTGCGGTGCCGTCGGCCGGCGGCGGAGTGATCACGGCCGGATCGGCGGTGACGCCGCCCGGCTGGGGAGCCGTCGCCGCCGGGGCCGCACCGGCGGGCGGCGCCGCATTCGGGTCGGCGGCGGGAGCCGCGGGCGCGGCTTGCGCGTTGGGTGCTGCGCCGTTCTGCTGCGCCTTCTCCGCTTCGCGCTCCTTGCGCTCCTCTTCCTTCTGGTGCTGTTCGGCGTTGTTCTGGATGAACTGCTGCACCATCGGCGCCAGGGACATCAGACCCATCGGCAACATCATGGCGAGCGGACCCAGCATCTGCGCGAGCCCGCCCAATCCACCGTCGCCGCCGCCGGCGCCGGCCTGCGCGGCGCCGCCGGATGTCGCGGTACCGCTCGACGCACCGGAACCGTTGCCGGAGCCGGAGCCCTGACCGGATCCGCTCTTGCTGTTGCCACCACCGGCCATGTTCGCGTTGTATTCGGCGACGGCGGAAACCTTCTGGCACACCGAGTCCAGGGTGTCGGCGATCTGCTCCATGAGTTTGAGCTCTTTGGCCGCCTTCAGCTTCTTGCTGAGGGGCCGCAGGTCGACCTTGAGAGCATCCTTCAACTTGTTCACGTCGGCCATGACAGCGGCCAGTGTCTGATCCTTGCCGTCCTTGACCTTGATAGACGTCTTGACGACCTCGGCGTCCATTTGCAGCAGGTAGGTCTGGCGGGCCCGGACCTTGGTCAGGGTCTGCTGGTAGACGTCGCTGGCCTCGCCCTTGCCGAGGTTTTGATAGACGGTGGTGGTGAGTAGATCGTTCACATTGGGCGGCGGCGTGGTCATGCCACGCCCCAGCAGATCCACCGTGGTCTGGATCGCGGTTTCCGCCAGCGCGACGAAACTCGTCAGGGCCGGCGACGCCCCCGGTGGCGGGTCGAGCTCGATCGGCTTGCCGTAGTGCTGACCGACGCCGTCCGCTGTCGGGGTGGGATTCGGCGTGGGCCCACCGGTCGTGTGATCGGTGCCGGGTTTGCCACCGGGTTTGCCGTCCGTGGGAGGTTTGTCGCCCGGTTTGCCGTCGGTGGGCGGCTTATCGCCGGGTTTGCCATCGGTAGGCGGCTTATCCCCGGGCTTACCATCCGTAGGCGGCTTTTCCCCGGGAGCGACGGCTGTGGCGGGGTCTGCCTGTACGAGGGTGACTCCCGCGACCTCGGTGTGTTGTTGTGCCAGTGGGCGCAGCCCCGCGGGGTTGATATCCATCTCCGCCATGCCCGACAATCCTTTCCGCCACCGACGACATCATTGTCGGCGCTTCCCGCAAATGGGAAGCTCGGTCGTTTCGCCATAACACGATCGGTGTCGCATAGTCGGAAACCAGTCTTCCGAGTGCGGGAGATCTGGAATTCACGTCGGCCATCCAGCGGCGCCGGCACAGGAGGCGGGCGGATGAGTGAGGGCGGGGCGATTGCATGGCGCCTGATCTGACCACCGATCTCAACGGGGTGCTGAACTCACTGCTCGGGCTGTACGGCCAGGGCAGTCCCGCACCGGGTACGGCCGGTACGGTCTCGACCACCGTCGCGAACATGGACAACAGCCACAACGGCTCCATCGCCCGCCACTACAGTGACGCCCGCGGCATGCAGGTATCGATCGCCGAGTCCCAGGCGGGTAAGGACGCGGTCGTGCACAAGGCGGTCACCGCCGCGGGCGACGGCACGGTCACCGGACGCAATGCGCTCAACAACCGGATCGCCGACCTGCAATCGCGGCTGCAAGCCATCGCGGGAGTCGGCGATCTGCGGTTCAGCGGTCCCGCAATGTTGAACGCCGCGCACGCCACCATCGCCGACGCGACCAAACAGGTGGACGCCGATGTGGCCGCGGCACACCGGCACGCGGCGACGATCCAGCCGCCGTCCGCCCCGGCTCCGGTCCACCGGCGGATCACGCCCGCGGGCCGCAGTCGGCGTCGCTCCCGGATACGAACCCGGGCCGGTGGCGGCGGTGGTGGTGCACGTCCGAGCGCGGTGCGCAGTCGTCCGGTTCCGTCGGACGGCACTGCCGGCGGCAAGGCGGTGAGTGCGGCGAGCGCCTGGCTGGGCACGCCCTACGTGTGGGGCGGTGGTGGCGCCGGCGGGCCGAGCGGCGGCGGCTTCGACTGTTCGGGGCTGACCCAGTACGCGGTCGCGGAAGCGACCGACGGTCGAGTTCACTTGCCGCGCACGACATATGAGCAGATCTACTGCGGGGAGCGAATTTCGCCTCGCGATGTGCGGCCGGGCGATCTGGTCTTCCCGGCCGATTCGTTCTCCGCGCGCGGGCCCGAGCATGTGCAGCTCGCCGCCGGGAACGGGATGGTGATCGAGGCGCCGTACTCGGGTGCGACCGTACGGTGGGCGAGAATGCCCAGTGAAGCCGTCGTCGTCCGCGTCATGTGAGTTGTCTTGGAGGTGGGAGCGGCCGGTGGTCTG
Source organism: Nocardia sp. AB354 (assembly GCF_049538315.1). NCBI lineage: Bacteria > Bacillati > Actinomycetota > Actinomycetes > Mycobacteriales > Nocardiaceae > Nocardia > Nocardia sp. AB354. The sequence continues at coordinate 16,080 of NZ_JBMVFU010000040.1, forward strand.
CTGACACCACCGGCCGCCGGGCGGGTGGCCGGCATCGGTGGGTGATACCGGCCCGTGCAGGGCTGCGGGCCTGCACCCCGCGGCGGTCGGTTGCCGGATCGCGGCTCACGGCCACCGCCCCGAGGTTCGGGCCGTCAGGATGAGGACTGCCGACCCGCGTCCCAATATACCGCTGAATGACGGCACGATTTACGACGGCTCATCAAATAAGTATCGGTCCTTGCGTGGGCTGTCGATCCGCGTGGCGGCGGTGCCGGTGGAAAAACGTCTCGCTCCCAGGGGATTCGGCGAAACCGCCGGTGCCGTCGCGAACCGCGACGCTTCACCTGCATTTCCCAAGAATGGGAATAGCGCTCCCACGGCTGGCGGACTGGGTGTCTATCGTTCGGGCAGGCGAGTGCGGCGGAAGGGATGTCCAGGTGTCAGCGGCCGAGGACGCGTTCTACACGGGTGTCCAATCACTGGGATTGGTTGCCGGCGGGGTTCGCAACGAAGACAATGCGTTGGCGGCGTTCCGGGCCGCCACCGATCTGGATCCGGATATGTGCGATGCCTGGCTGGGGCGCGCGATGGCGGGGGAGATCACCTCCGAAGTCATCTACGGCGCCTACCGGTCGGTGCACAACCTGTACCGGGATCAACAGCGCGCCGGATTGGTCGATCGCGCGCTGTGGTGTCAGGTGGAGCTCGGTATGTACGGGCTGCGGGTGGCGATGGCCGACCGCGATCAGATCGCGATCGCGCAGGCGTGCTCGTATGCCCAGGGCGGCGAATGGGAAGAGGCCGCGGCCATTCTCGATCAGGTGCCCAGCGACGACGTTTCCGATTTCGTTCGCATGTCGCTGTACTACCGCACCGATCGCTGGCCGGATCTGCTGGCCGCGCGCACGGCCAAACCGGTTCTCGAGGACGGCCTGCTCGATATCGCCGCCGAGTTGATGGCCGCCGAATCCCTCGCGCGGATGGGACGATTCGGCGAGGCCATGCCGCGCGCCCAGCGCATCGTCGAGGACAGCGCCTCCGGAAGCCTGTCCTACATCTGGGCGGATGCGCACTTCCTGCTCGGAATGTTGTTGCGGCACAACGGTGATCACGATGCCGCCGAGAAGGTTCTGGCGGGTCTGCAGGGTTCCGCGCTGTGGTCCGAGCGGCCGCTGTGGCAGCGGGCCGTGCGCGACAAGACCTATCGCTTCGATGTGGTGACCCCCGAGGTGATCGGTTCCCGGACGAACGTCTGGGATCCGTCCTCGGGTGACGACCCGGCCGAGGTGGCCGCCACCGCGGCCAAGGCCGAGCGCGACACCCTGCTGGCCGAGGCGTCGGATCTGCTGGCGGCGCAGATCGGCATGGACTCGGTCAAGGAACAGGTCGAGCGGCTCAAGTCCGGGGTTCTGATGGATCAGGTTCGCGCCAAACGCGGCCTGGCGGTGGAATCCAAGACCCAGCACCTGATCTTCTCCGGCCCGCCCGGTACCGGCAAGACGACCATCGCCCGGGTCATCGCCAAGATCTTCGCGGGCCTGGGTGTGGTGGAGAACGCCGACGTCATCGAGGTCTCGCGCAACGACATGGTCGGCACTCACCTCGGCCACACCGCGCCGAAGACCAATGCGCTGATCGACTCGGCCCTCGGTGGTGTGCTGTTCATCGACGAGGCCTACACCCTGATTCAGGAGGGACTGTCCGGCGGCGACGCCTTCGGTAAGGAAGCCGTCGACACGCTGCTGGCCCGGATGGAGAACGACCGCGACAAACTCGTGGTGGTCATCGCCGGCTACGAGGACCAGATCGACCGCTTCCTGGCATCCAACGACGGTCTGGCCTCCCGCTTCACCAAGCGCATCCGGTTCGCCAGTTACGACGCCGACGAACTGGTCCAGATCGCCGATCACATTGCGCGCAAGAAGGACTCGATCCTGTCCGACCAGGCGCGCGAGGTGCTGCGGGACCGCTGCGCGGAACTGGCGCAGCAGACCCGCAACGGCCGCCGCCTGATCGATCTGGCCGGTAACGGCCGGTTCGTCCGCAATGTGGTGGAGGCGGCCGAGGCCGAACGCGATTATCGGTTCACGCGGGACAACGCGGATATCGCGAATATGTCCAACGAGGAACTGATGACCGTCGACGCATTCGACATCACTGCCGCCCTGGCGGGGCTGGCGCCGACGAGCTGACCCATGGCCCGCTTCCGGGTGGTGACCAAACACCAGATCTCGGGGTGGCGGTTCCTGTTGCGCCGGATCGAGCACGCGCTGGTCCGGCGCGATGCCTCCATGGTCGACGATCCGCAGCGGGGCCGTTCCACCGCCTTGTCCATCGGCATCGCCCTGGCCTGCGTGGTCGTCGCCGGTGCCGCGGTGATGGCGTTCTTCAAACCGGCCAAGCAGGTCGGACAGGCGAATATCGTGTCCGACAAGGATTCCGGCGCGCTGTTCGTCAAGGTCGACAACCGCCTGTATCCCACGCTGAATCTGTCCTCGGCGCGGCTGATCACCGGCATGGCGGCCAATCCGGTACCCGTCTCCCGCGACGAGCTCGCGAAGTATCCGCGCGGTCCGTGGGTGGGGATTCCGGGTGCACCGGGCGTGATGACCGATACGGGCGGCCGGGACTCCTCGTGGGCGGTGTGCGATACCGCGCGGATCGGCGCCGCCGCACCGGTCGACCAGCGAACCGGTTTGCCCACCGCCGGCGCGGGGGTGCGGACCACCGTGATCGGTGGCGAGCTGACCGTGCAACCGGAGGGTGACGGCGCGATCCGCGATCTGGGCGCCGACGAGGCGCGTCTGCTGCGCCAGGACGACGACACCTGGCTGGTCTACAACAACGGTGATCACGGCGTCGTGCGAGCGGCGATCAACCTCGCCGATTCGGCGGTCACCCTGGCTCTCGGTATCGATGCCACCGCACCGGTGATCGAGGCTTCGAGGGGATTGATCGCCGCGATTCCGGAGGTACCGCCGTTGCGTGTGCCGGAGGTGCCCGGCGCCGGCGAGCCAGCCGTGCTGAAGGGCGGTATTTCCGCGCCCGTCGGCTCGGTGGTGACGGTGTCGAATCCCGGGCGGGGCGCGTCCTACTATCTGGTCTCCCAATCCGGTCTGGTCCAGGTCGGTTCCGTCCTGGCCGCGATGATTCGCAACTCGAATTCCCGTGGCGCCGTGGCGAGTATGACCGTCGGCCCCGACGCGGTGGCGCAGAATTTGCGTCCCGGTTCCTGGCCCGGCACCTCGACCTACCCGAGCCGGCCGGTCACGCTGGCCGATCCGGAGAAGTTCGGCGTCACCTGCTTCCACTGGTCACGCGGAGCGGCCGAGGCGAATGCCGTCACGCGCGCCCTGGTCGGACGGCAACTGCCGCTGCCGGGCGCCGAACAGAGCCAGGTCGTACCGCTGGTCACCGCACCCACCTCGCACGGCGCCACCGCCGATGCCGCCTATCTCCCCCGCAGCTCCGGCCGGTTCGTCCAGCTGACCGGAAGCGACCCGAACTCCCCGCTGCGGGAATCGCTGTTCTGGATCTCCGACAGCGGTGTGCGGTACGGGATCAATGTCGGAACCGGTGCGGGTGACCACACCCTCGCCGCCCTCGGCCTGCAGGCGCCGGTGCCCGCGCCCTGGAGCATCGTGTCCCTGTTCGCCGTCGGCCCGACCCTGTCGACCGCGGACGCCCGTATCCAGCACGACGGAATCGCACCCGACAAGGCCGCGGTCGGCCTACCGGAGAAAACCGGGGGAGGAGCCTAGTGACGACGACCCGGCGCTTCGTACGGCCCGCGCGCACGGTGAAGGGCCCCAAGGCGCCCGCGGTCACCGAGTTACGCCTGCAACCGCCCACCGAACTGCCCAAACCCGTTCCGGCGTCGCGAATCCGGATGATCATGCCGGTGGTCATGATGGCCGGTATGGGCGGGATGATGGTGATGATGTTCCGCAACGGCGGATCGTTCTCACCGACCATGCTGTTCTTCCCGATGATGATGGTCGTGTCGATGTTCGGCATGATGGGCGGCGCGTTGAGCGGCAACGGCGGTGGCGGCGCGGCGGGACTCAACGAGGAACGCAAAGACTATCTGCGCTCGATCGCCGAGAACCGTAAGACCGTGCACGCCGCCGAGGCCGAACTCTACGACTATCTGCGCTACACGCACCCGGGTCCGGCCGAGCTGTCCCGCCTCGTCGGTGGCAAACGCATGTGGGAAGTGCAGGTGTCGAGCCCGCAGTTCCTGCGCGTACGCATCGGCCGGGGGCGGATCGCGAACCAGGTGCGCGTCATCGTTCCCGAGGCGGCGCCGACCTCCGACCTGGACCCGGTCGGCGTGGTCGAGGTGACCCGTTTCGCCAAGGCGTACTCCACGGTCGGCGGCATGCCGGTGGCGATCAATCTGCTGTCGGTTCCGCAAGTCGGATTCGACGGCGACCACGAAGCCATGGCCGCGTTGGTGCGCGCGATGATCGCCGAGATCGTCGTCCTGCACGGGCCCGATCAGGTCGCCATCGCGGCGGTGCTGTCGGATCCCGATGTGCCGGAATGGAATTGGCTCAAATGGCTGCCGCATACGCAGCACCCCAATGATACGGACGCCATCGGATCCAGCCGGATGGTGTATCGGTCGGTAGGGGAACTGCGCTCCAAGGTGCTCGCCGGCCTCAACCGCGGGCCGTTCTCGGCCAACACCCAGCCGACCATGGATCGCACCCACTATCTGCTGCTCGTCGACACCGACGGGCCGACCAACGAACGAGACATCTCCGGCGTCGACGGCTGCACCTGGCTGCGGCTGGGCGTCGGGGAACAGAATCTGCCGCGGGCGCTGAAGTTCGTCGTCGACGAGGACCGGCGCCTGCAGGAGGTCACCTCGCGAGGTTTGCGGGCGGTCGGTGTCGGCGACACCATGTCGGTCACCGCGATCACCGCTCTGGCTCGCAGTATCTCCTCGTATCGGCTGTCGAGTGTGGTCGAGGCGGTCACCGCGGAGCAGACCAGCGGCGGGACGTCGTGGGAGGAGATGGTCGGTGTTCCCGACCCCGGCGCGATCCGGGTGGAGCGGCAGTGGCCCCGCCGCCGCGACAGTGACCGCGGCCGGCTCAACATCCCGTTCGGTCACGATCCGACCGGCCAGGTGGTGTACCTCGATATCAAGGAATCCGCCGAAGAAGGTATGGGCCCGCACGGTATGTGCATCGGCGCCACCGGTTCCGGAAAGTCGGAATTCCTTCGCACCCTTGTCCTTTCGGCGATCGCCACGCACTCGCCGGATGTGCTGAATCTGCTGCTGGTCGACTTCAAGGGTGGTGCGACCTTCCTCGGTTTCGACCGGCTGCATCACGTCACCGCGGTCGTCACCAATATGGAGGAGGAAGCCGACCTCGTCACCCGTATGGAGGACGTCATCAGCGGTGAAATGGCCCGGCGGCAACGTATTCTGCGCGACGCCGGCAATTTCGCCAGTGTGGCGGACTACGAGCGGGCCCGCGAACAGGGCGCGCAACTGCCGCCGCTGCCGACGCTGCTGATCATCCTCGACGAATTCGCCGAACTGCTCGAACAGCATCCCAACTTCTCGAAACTGTTCGTCGCCATCGGCCGTCTGGGCCGGTCCCTGCGCATCCATCTGCTGCTGGCCTCGCAGAAGGTGCCGGCCAACCGCATGGGTGAACTCGAGGCGCACCTGTCGTATCGAGTCGCGTTGCGCACCAACCAGACCAGTGACTCCCGCGACGCCATCGGCACCGCCGACGCCTATCACCTGCCGAAGAAGCCCGGCGCCGGATATCTCCGGGTCGGATCCGGTGATCTGCAGCGCTTCCAAGCCGCCTACGTCGGCGCGCCGTACACCCCGCCCGCCCAAGCCGCGGCGTTGGGGACACAGCGCGCGCGCCGCCCCGGTGGGGGATACCGTCCCCCGCAGGCCTTCACCGCTGCCTACATCGCGCCGAGCCGTGTCGAACCGGTGGCCCCGGCTCCGGTCGTCACCCGCCCCGAAGCCCCGGAGGCCGAACCGGTCACGCTGATGGAGACGGTCCTCCAGCAGTACGCCGGGCACGGCCGCAGAGCGCACGCGATGTGGTTGCCGCCGTTGGGTATTCCGGCCACCTTGGAGCGTCTGGTGCCGGCGGTTCAACCCGGTACGTTGCAGCTGCCGCTGGCGATCGTCGACAAACCGCGGCAGCAGCGCCAGGACGTGTGGTCGGTGGACCTGTCCGCCGGTGGTGGACATATGGCGATCGTCGGTGGGCCGCAGTCGGGTAAGTCGACCGCGCTGCAAACGCTGGTCGTCTCCGCGGCCATGACGCACAGCCCGGAGCAGGTGCAGTTCTACTGCCTGGACTTCAGCGGAGGTCTGTCCAGCCTTCGCGCCATCCCGCACGTCGGGTCGGTGGCGTCGGCCCGGGACGTGGACCGCGTGCGCCGCACCTTCGCGCTGGTGACGAACCTACTGGCCTACCGGCAGTCGATGTTCACCGAACTCGGGATCGACAGCATGCGCGAATTCCGCAGGCGGCGAGCCGATCCCGTCGAATCCGAGAAACTGACCGCGTACGGGGACGCGCACGGGGACGTTTTCCTCGTCATCGACGGCTGGGATATCGGATTCGCGGTCAACGGACCGTTCTACGACGAATATTCACCGGTCATCGAATCCATTGCGCTGCAGGGCCTCAACTACGGCGTCCACCTGGTCCTGAGCAGTTCGCGCTGGGCGGCGATCCGGCCGGCGATCAAGGACCTGCTGCAGACCCGGCTGGAAATGCGTCTGGGCGACCTCACCGATACCGTATTCGGCAGCCACCGCGCCATTGTCGCGTCCATTCCGCCGGACCGGCCGGGACGCTGTATTTCCAGCGAAGCGTTGCACATGTTGACGGCGCTGCCGCGTATCGACGGCGTCGGAGATCCGGAGTCCGCGGCGGCCGGGCTGGCGGCCGCGGGCGAAGAACTCAACCGGCGCTACGAGGGCCGGCGCGCACCCGAGGTCCGGCTGCTGCCGTCGAAGATCGAATTGAATCGTATTCACGAAGTTGTGCCGGAACCGACGAGTCTGGCTCAGCAACTGGTGACTCCGTTCGGTGTGCGCGAATCCGATTTGGGCGTGGCGGCAGTGGATTTCGGCGTTTCCACGCACTTCATCGTGGTCGGATCACCCGGATGTGGAAAGTCCACGGTACTGGCGGATCTGATGCGTTCCATCGACCGGCGTTTCGGCCCGGATCAGGCGCGTATCCTGCTGATCGACTACCGTCGCCAGCATATGGACGTGGTTCCCGACGAACGGTTGATCGGCTATTTGACCAGCGAGCGGGATCTGCAGGAAGGCCTTCCGGGATTCGCGGACAAGATTCGTAGTCGGCGGCCTCCGGACGGCGTGACCTCGCAGCAGCTCAAGGAGCGCTCGTGGTGGAGCGGACCGGAGATATTCGTGGTGATCGACGATTACCACATGGTCGCGCAGCGCGGCATGCTCAACCCGCTCGACCCGTTGAAGGACATCATCGTCGACGGCCGTGACACGGGTCTGCACATCATCGTGGGACGTAATATCGCGCAAGCGGATTCGGCGATGTACGACAACATCATGGGTCAGATCAAGAACCTGAACTGCTCGGGTCTGATCATGGACGGCACCAAGCTCGACGGAATGCTCATCGGCGACGTGAAGGCAACGAAACAACCGCTCGGTCGCGGAATTCTGGTCGAGCCGCTGCATTCGCGGCGCGATCTCGTGCAAGCCGCGTGGACACCGGCCGAAGAGTGAGATCGCCGACATCTTCCCAACATTGGGGATGCCTTAGCGTTCATCCTGTACCGCTCGTCGGAGGCGGTATCGTCGTTAGGAGAGGTCGATGTATCTCAATGTCACTCCTGAGAACTTCCCGGCTATCGCCTCGCAAATCGAATTCACCGCCACGGGATTACAGGGCGCTCTCGGAGCCCACATGCCGGCCTGCCAACCGCTGCCGCCGGGCATCGATGATGTGAGCCTGATGATCCCGGAGGTGTTGAACCCGTGGGGCGAAGGCTTTTTCTCGACCACCGCGCACGGCGCCGTGCTGCAGACCCAGGCCTCGGCCGTGATGCCCGAGGTGGGCACCGCGTATTCGGGTAGCGACATCCTCGCCGGCGCCGATGTCGCCACGCACGGCCCGATATTCAACGTGTAGCCGGAGATCGGCGAGCCGAGGTTGATGTCATGGCGTTCCTTTTCGACTTCCATGCGCTGCCGCCGGAAATCAATACCTCTCGATTACTGAGCGGTCCGGGGCCGGCATCGACGTCCGCGACCTCCACCGCCTACGCGGACCTCGCGGCGCAACTGAATGCCGCGGCGGCCGATACCGAGGCGACGATGGCGACGATCTCGGGCTCGTGGCAGGGCATGTCGGCGGACAAGGCGCGGGCGGCATTCCAGAAGCATGCGGCATGGCTGCAGGAACAGGCCGCAGTAGCCGGCGCCGCCGCCGCGCTCGTGGGCGAGGTGGCTGCCGCGGCGAAGGGCGCGCGCGGTGCGATGACTCTGGTCAAGATCCATTTGGAAGCGAACAAGGCGGAGCGCAAAATGTTGCTCGCCAACATGGCTACGGCGAGTGCCATTTCCACCGCGGGTCCGGTGGGCGCTGTGGTGGGAGGTTCGATGCTGGCCGCGACCAGTGCGGCGCTCGCGGCCAACGAACTCGAGTACTTGTTCGTGATCTGGCCGGAGGCGGCTCTCGTCATGGACGGTTATGCGGGGACCGTGGTGCCCGCGCTGGCCGCCCTCCCGAAGCCGCTCACGGCACCACCGATCGTCGGTGGTGGCGCACCGCCGCCGGATATGCAGTACAAGATGGCCCCGGACACGACGACGACGCCGCGGCCCACCGCCTACCAGCATTCGACTATCACCGACACCGGCGGTAATTCGCACTCCACCACCGGGAATCAGAACACCTCGACGAGCAACTCGCATTCGAGCGGGGGTGACCAATCCTCGGGTGGCACCCACGACCCGTCGGGCCCGGGTGACGGGCCGCAAGGGACCGATCCCACGGGCACGGGCCCGGACAGCGGGTTGTCCGATCCCACCGGGGCAACGGACGCGCTGTCGCCGATGTCGGATTACGGCCAGGGCGGCGAGGGATACGGTGACGACCCGATGGCCGGGCAGGACGGCCTGTACGGCATGTCGGCGACATCGCCCACCCTTGCCGGCCTGACCGGCGGAATCGGTAGCACGGTGGCCTTTTCGATGATGCGCGGTGGTGTCGGCTCGATGCCCGGCGCCGCCACCGGATTCCGGATGCCCGGTAACTGGAATCCCGCGTCCTTCCGTGCCTTCGGCGCCGCGGACGGCCAGCCCACCACGACTGTGCCTCCGCGCCAGGGCCCTACGCGCGGGGCAACGGCACCCAAGGCGCAGATGCGACGCCGCAAGGACGAGGAGCGCAAATCCAAGTCGGCGGTCTTCGTCCCGGGTGAGCCGATGGACGTGCCCGTCCTGGAGAAGGTTCCGCTCGTCGGAGTTATCGAATACGCCGGCGATCGTAGAGAAGACCCGGTATCGGAACCTCAACTCGCGGTCGGTGTGATCGAGCGCGTCGACGACGATGCGGCGATTCCGGCCACCCCCGAACGTCCCCGGTGAACAAGACCGAGGTCGCGTGTAATTCAACACCGGAAAGGAACCACAGATGAGTTACGTCTTCAACGGCGATCCCCACGAGTTGATCCCCGCCGCTCAGAAGGGGATCGGACTGCAGGGTAACCACGAGGGATACCTCAAGGCCCTGCTCGCGGTCAAGGACGAGCTGGAGGCCGCGGTGCGGAGCCCGCAGGCCACACCGGCGATCGCCTCGTCCATGCAGAATGCGCTGGACAAGGGCAACCGGCTGGGCAACGCGTTCCAGGACATTCTCAATGTTCTGACCGATTCGGCACACAAATTCAGTGCCGCCGACATGGACGCATACGCCGATCTCATCCGGCAGCAGGAGCAGTTGCACGGTGGTGCGCAGGCTCTCGGTACGGACATGGGCGCCGGTGCCGGCAATGTCGCGAGCAGCACCATGTCAGGAAAAGTCGATATCGGCTTCTAGGGCAACGCAGTAATTCACATATCAATTATCCGAAAGGTTTTTCGCCATGGCCGGTGGAATGCAGTACAAGTTCGGTGAAGTCGACACTCACACGCTGACGTTCGACAACATCGTCAAGAACATTCAGGAAAACAACAGTGCGCTGGATTCGCTGGCGAAGGGGCTGCAAAGCTCCTTCACGGGTGAAGCCGGTGATCAAGGTTGGGGCCCCAAGATCCACGAGCTCCTGAACAAGATCACCGACTACAACAACGCGCTCCATGCCCTGAACGCGACCGTGAAGAAGCACTGCGCCAGCGGTGGCGCGATGCAGGACACGGACAAGCAGCAGGGTGGCCGGTTCCTGGCGCTCGAGATCTAGGCATTGCATCTCGACGATCAGGTGGTCGACGATCCCGTCGCGGTCGAAATCAATGTCGATGCCGCCCTGCTGTTGAAAACACTGGTCGGCATCGACTCGTATCCGCCGGTGCTGGCATTGCTGCCGAACATCTACCGCATCGAGGACCGGGACCGGGTCCACGAGGTGGTGGCCGCTCAACTCACCGACGCGGGTGTACTCCTCGACGACGGACGAGTACATCCCGTGGTCGAGCGGTGGCTGCAATGCCTGTACCGGCCGGACGTGGAGCTGGCCGCTCGCATCGTGGATACGGGGCTGGACGGGGAACCACGCGGCATGCTGCGGATGTCGCTGGTTCGTTCGGGCTCCGATCACGTGCTGGCGGTGCGTAACGACGACCATGTCGTGCTCCAGTCGGTGTTCCAGCAGGACGAGGATCTGGACATCCTTGCCGGGGCGATCGTCTCGGCACTGGGGTCGGCACTCGCGGCCTCGTTCGAACCATGGCAGGTGTCGTCCGCACAGGTCTCCGCCGTCGCAACCGAATTCGGCGAATCGTCCGAGCCGGCCGAATTACGGCGCGCCTTCGCGGAACTCGGCGCCCCGCCGCGGACCGCGGCGATACTCGAGCGAGCGTTGAACGAGGTGTTCCGGCGGGCGGAGGTGCTCGTGCTGGAGCACCACGACGGGGAATACCCGCGACCGGAAGTGTGTCTTTCCGTGCTGGACACCGTTTCCGGACGGCTCGTGGTGAGTCCGAGCGTGGCAATGGACGGTGAACTCTGGTCGACCTATCAACCGGGCGACGACGCGGCGATCCGGTCGGGGATCACCGCGCTGATCAACCTTTTACCCAGCCGGAGTTGGTTCGAAACCAGCCGAATCAGCTGAATTCGCAGCGGGTTTCGAGAAGGATGAGGATATGAACCGAGCACCGGATACGAACGGGCATACGGCCGAGTCCGTGCGGGCTCGGGGTGGTTACGACGCCTATTTCACGCCGATCCCCGAATCGGCAGAGCGGGCCGGAGCCGCCGAAATGACGAACGACGATATGCCGCGGTCGGCCTCGAGGCCGGATGCGGCGCCAACCTCCGCCGGATCGGCGGCGGCCGCGCAACCGATTTCACCGTCGGCCGGCGGACCCCAGCCGGCTACCGGGCCGACCGGCACGCCCGCGTCCGGCGGCGTGGCGGTACCGCCCGCGGGAGCCGGGTTCGCGCGGGAGAGCTACGGCGGTTTCGGCGATCTGCGTGCGAGCGGTGAGCGGAATCCGGCGCCCGGCGGATCGAGCAATATCGGCGCGCCCAGGCCCGACAGCGGCACGACGAACACCACGGTGGGACAACAGAACACAACGTCCGGACCCGTCGCGAACCCGGCGCAGGCCGGGACGGCACAGGCGGCGACCGCCGCGCCGCAGGGATCGACCACTGCCCCGCGCACGCCCACCGCCGCATCGCAGACTGCCGCCGCGCCGCAGACTGCCGCGCCGCAGACGGGCGCACCGCAGACTGCTGCGGTGTCGCAGACGGGCGCACCGGCGACATCCACCTCCGCGCCGTCACCGGCGTCCGCGTCCGCCACCGGTGCCACGAACGCCGGCACCCCCGCGACTTACGCGTCGGTGCAACCGGATTCACCGTCCGCCACCGGACAGGGCACTACGGCGGCATGGACCGCGAGCGCCGAGCAAACATCGTGGACGCCGCAGCCGGCTACCCCTGAGAGTCGTCCCGCGGCCTGGCAGCAACCGCAAGCGAGTGGATCCCAGCTTCCGGACCGGCTGAGCCAGGCCGAGGCCGCCGCCCGGGTCGAGGTGCTGCCGGCGACCCTGACCTCGATGGATCTGCTGGCCGATATCACCGCTGCCCGCCGGGTGCAGCTCAAGTCCACGAGCGGCATGCGGGGTGCGCTGAACAAGGTCGGTTTCAGTCTGGGGCTGTCGCCGGCCGAACAGCGCACCGAGGACCGTCGCGCCCGGATCCGCCGGCAGTTGAACGCGCCCTATCAGATCGCGGTGATCAGCGTGAAGGGCGGCGTCGGCCGCACCACGATCGCGGCGACCCTCGGATCCACGTTCGCCGGGCTGCGGCCCGACCGCGTGGTCGCCGTGGATGCCAACCCCGACTTCGGTGATCTGCCCTCGCGTACCGCGCCGCACCCCTACGGGCTGACCCTGCGCGATATGGCGCAGGCCGCCAATCTCGACGCGTTCTCGGCGGTGCATTCGTTCACGTCCATCAACAACGCCGATCTGGCGGTGCTGGCTTCGCCGTGGAGTACCGAGTCGATCGAGGCGCTGTCCGGCCGGGAATTCGGTGTCGCCGTGGAGACGCTGCGGCGGCACTACAACCTACTGGTCGTCGACTGCGGCACCGGCGTGCTCGATTCGATCACCCAGATGGTGCTGAAGACCAGCGATGCCATCGTGGTCGTCACACCCCCGACCGTCGGCGGCGTGAAGGGTGCCGTCGCGACCTTGAACTGGCTGAATTCCCATGGGCTGCAACATCTCATCGCCGGTTCCGTGGTGGCGATCGTGCATCAGCAACCGGTCAAGCCGACCGTCGAGGTCGAACAGATCGAGAAGCTCTTCGCCACCGCGCAGCGCCCGACGCGGGTGGTGCCGTACGACGAGCATCTCGCCGAGGGCGGTGAGATCGATCTGCGCCTGCTCGACAAGACCACCCTGCTGGCCTTCGAGGAACTCGCGGCCGGCCTCGGTGACGGATTCCCCGGCTATCCGGGAGCGGCGACGAGCGGGGCCCGCCGATGAGCACGGCCGTCGCGGCGCCGGGCGCCGCCCCACGGGCGGCGGCACAACAGGCCGAGGTGGCGCGAGCACGGATCGCGGTCCTGGTCGCGACCTATCAGGTCGATGTGGTCGTTCCGACGAAGTTCGCCGTGGAGACCTTCATCGACGACCTGCTCGGGGTGCTCGACCGCGCGATCGACGACGAGACGGTGGATTTCACGCCACCCGCGGGCCAGTGGAGCCTGGCGCGGCCGGGTGAGCAGCCGATTCCGCGATGGCGCAGCCTGGCCGACCACGACGTGGTCGACGGCACGGTGCTGATGCTGTCCGTGGTGGAGTCGGCCGAGGTGTTCACTCCGGTCGTCGAGGACATCACCGACGCACTCGCGGCGATCAACGAGCGCGAATTCGCGGAGTTCGATTCCGAAACCGTTGCCACGGTCGGTTCCGCGGCGCTGGGTGTCGGCGCGGTGGTGGCGACGGTCCTGTTGTCCTGGTCGTGGACTCGCAGCGGGTCGCTGTGGTGGTGCGGTCTGCCCGCGCTGCTGCTGGGCGCCGCCTGCTGGGGTGCCGCCGTGGTCGCGGGACGAGGCAGGACGCCCGCACGCGTCGTCCTCGGATTGGAATTGTCCGCACTGCCACTGCTTTTCGCGGGCGGCGCGATGCTCGTGCCGCCGGCCTACGGCCAGCCGGGTGGCTTCGCCGCGGCCAATATCGCAGCCGGCGCGGTGGTCGCCGCGGTCGCGGCGGTCACGATGTTGCGTGCGAGCGACTCCGGCACCTCGGCGCTGACCGCGGTCGCGACCCTCGGAGTGGTCCTGGCCTTCGCGGCACTGGTCCCGACCTACTTCGATGTATCTCTGGAAAAGGTCGCGGGCGGAATCGTCTTCGCCGCTGCGGTGTTGTTGACCGCGGCACCGCGACTGGCAGTGGTCGCGGCGCGCATCCGGCCGCCGGATCTGCCGGACCCCGGCAACGAGGTGGCGCCGGCCACGCTCACCGACATCTTCGACGCGGAAACCGTGCGTGACGATCAGCTCGATCAAAGCGTCGACCCGGAGCGGGAACTGCGGCCGAACACCAGGATCGAAACTCGCGCCCGGCTGGCCGTGACCAGCCTGCGCGGTCTCATCGCGGCGGTGTCGGCGCTGCTTGCGGGAGGTGTGGTCGTGGCCGCCGAGCAGGCGCCCGGTGGCATCCGGGAGATCGTGCTGGGCGCCGCCGTGGCGGGCATTCTCGTCATGCGGGCGCGCTGGTATCCGGATCGGGTGCAGGCGGTTTCGCTGTGCGCGGCCTCGGCGGTGGCGACGGTGGGGGTCGCGGCGGTCACCGTCGGCGCGTACGGCACCGACTACGCGCGACTGGCTGTCGTCGGGGTGCTCGTCGTCGCCGCGGTGGCGGCCTGTGTCGCCGCCTTGCGGCTGCCCGGCCGGCGCCTGTCTCCGGTGACGCGACGAGTCATCGACCTGGTGGAGTACGCGCTCATCCTGCTGATTCCGGTGATCGCCTTCTGGATCATGGGCATATACACGGCGATGCGAGCGATCTGATGATCATGCGCAGACCGGTGAGCATGCTGCTCGCCGGATTGGTGGCGGCGCTGACGGTGGCGCCGGCGGCCGTCATCGCCCCGGCCGCGGCGGTGGATCCGCCCGAGGCGATCGTCGGGGCCGCGCCGCCGGACGGGCCCCCCGGACCGGAACAACCGACCAAACAAGACAAGGGCTGTCTGGCCGCGGGCGTACTGCCGGGCAGTGACTTGGCCCAGGTCCCGCCGTCCGACCGCGCGCTGGATCTGCGGCGGGTCCGGCCGCTCAGTCGTGGCGCCGGGGTCACCGTGGCGGTGATCGACACCGGGGTCGCTCCGAATCCCCGGCTGCCGAATCTGGTCGGTGGCGGGGACTATGTCGCCGCCGGGGGCGACGGGCTCTCGGATTGCGATGCGCACGGCACCCTCGTCGCCGGGATCATCGCCGCGGCTCCGGATCAGGCCGATGGATTCGCCGGGGTAGCGCCCGACGCGCGCGTGATCTCCATTCGCTACCGGTCCGGTGCGTTCAGCCTGGAACGTCCGGACGCGGGCAACTCCGATGAGGAACCCGCCCGCCAGATCCGAACCCTGGCCCGGGCGATCACCCATGCCGCGAATCTGGGCGCCGGCGTGATCACCGTGGCGCTGCCGGTCTGCCTCGGAGCCAATGCGCGTATCGATCAATCGATGCTCGCGGCCGCTGTCGGCTACGCGGTGCACGTGCGCGGTGCGCTCATCGTCGCCGGTGCGGGCAACACCGGCGAGGCCGGTTGTCAGCAGAACCCCGATATCGATCCGAGCCGGCCGACCGATTCGCGCAATTGGAAAGGCGTTCAGACGATTTCGACGCCCGGATGGTATGCGCCGGATGTGCTGACGGTCGGCTTCACCACTGCCACCGGCGCGCCGATGCCCGAATCACTGTGGGGCCCTTGGGTTTCGGTGGCCGCCCCCGGAACCGGGATCGAATCGCTCGGTCCCGGCGGTGGCGGGCTCATCAATGCCGTCGGAGCCGGCGACAAGATGGTTCCGGTGGGCGGCGCGTCCTTCGCCGCGGCCTACGTCAGCGGGGTGGCGGCGCTGTTGCGCTCGCGGTTCCCGAACGAGACGCCCGGCCAGATCGCCGCGCGACTGCAGGCCGGCGCGCATGCGCCCGCCCGCGGGGTCGACAACATCGTCGGTGCCGGGGTGATCGATCCGGCCGCGTCGCTCGGCTATTCCGAACCGCCGCAGGCGCCGAGCGGGTTGTTCCGTACCTCGGCGCTGATCGTGCCGCCACCCGGGCGTCCGGCCGACCGGCGTCCCGGAATCACGGCACTCGTCGTCGTGGCGGTGGCGCTGTTGCTCGGGGTGGGGGCCGGTTATGCCAACTCCATCGTCCGGAGGCGTGGGTGAGTTTTCCCAGGATCGGAGCCGGCGCGCCCGAGCGCGGACCGCTGGCGGCGGTGGTGATCGTCGGAAGCGTCGCCGTGGCGGGCCTGTGGGGCCGGGTGCCGTGGTGGGTCGCACCGGCGGCGGCGACGGTCGTGGCGATCACCCTCACGGTGCGTGTCGGCGAGCGAACGGCGGTGCGCTGGCTGCTCGACTGGTGTGACTACCGCTTCGGGCGGCAGGCCCGCCAGGATCTCCTCCATCGACCGGCACGATTACGCGACGTCGAGGTGGCTGCGGGCGTCTGCGGTGTCCGGGAGGACGGATCGTCGTATGTGGCGATGGTCCAGCTCGCGCCGAATCTGGACCTGCCGACCGTCATCGCCGAGCGGGAGCTCTATACCGAGGACACCGTCCCGGTGCAGGATCTGCTGCCGATGCTCGACCAGTTCGGGGTCCGGATCGAGATCGACATCGTCACGACCGGTCAGCGGGTGCGGCCGGCCGGCAGCTACAGCATGCTCTACGACCAGCTGATCGGCCCGCACCCGGTGGTCGGCGACCGCATGACCTGGCTGGTGCTGCGGTTGGATCCGGAGCACAACCTCGAGGCCCTCGTGCGGCGAGGGCCGGTGGCGGAGTCCGCTCCCCGGGCGGTGGCTTCGGCCGCCCATCGCATCGCCGGTCGCCTGCGGGAACGCGGGATGGCGGCGCACGCGCTGCCCGCCGAAGCGCTGGGTGATGCGATCCGCCTGCTACATGCCGGTGTGGAACTGACCGATCTGCGGGAGACGTGGCATCACCTCGAATCCTCGGTGCCGGGACGTAGTGTCACCAGTTACCTGATCGACTGGACCCGGCTCGGCGACGCCGGCCTGGACGACTGCTGGTCGTGGCACCGCGGGCGCACCACGGTGGTGGTCAGCCTGGCAGGCGGCGCGCTGGGCGCTCGCGGCCTGGTGCGTTATGTGGGCCCGGCATCCTCGGTCGCTCCGCCGGGATATCTGCGACCGCTGGGCGGGCGGCAGGCCGACGCGTTGCGCGCGAGTCTGCCCACATCGACCTCGGTCCATCGCATTCCACGCACCGAATCCGGAGGCGACACGGCGACTCCCGAGCAACTGGACGCATTGACCATCGCGATCGGCCCGAGCGGTCAGATCCTCGGTTCGATCAGCGGCAGGCCCAAGCACACGCTGGCGTTGCCGCTGTTCGACCCGGTGCGATACAACCCGCGTCACCGCACGATCGATGTCTACGCCGACCTTCCGGTCGCCCAGCAGATCGTGCTGCGAGCGATGGTCGTCGGCGCGGATGTGGAAGTGCACTCGGCCCGGCCGCAGCGCTGGCAGCAGCTCGTCACAGCGGTGGGCGATCCGGATTCGCTACGGCTGGCGCCCGACGCCTCCGACGCCGAGCAGACCCCGGCGGCGGCACAGGCGACCATCGCGGTCTTCGACCAGATACCTCCGCGCGCCTCCGCCGCGCACACGACGGTGACCATCAGCGAACCCGGCGCACCCCGTCGGCGGTCTGCCGATCTGGCGATCGACCAGGTCAGCGAGACCGCCATCGACGTCAGCATTCCGATGCGGACGGTGCGCGTGGATCTGATCGAGCCGCGAGGTGAAACCAGATATCTGGACTCCATGGGCAATCCACCGGCAGCCGGACCTCCGGCGATCACGGTGGCGGGTGGCGGATCGATGCCGCCGGCAGGTCCGGCTCATGTGGTCGACGCCGAATCGGACGAGGTGAGACGGTAGTGTTGATCAACGTGGTAGCGGACTCCGCAGCGGACGGCAGGCAATCTTCTGATCGAGACCCACAGAACAGACACCAGAATGGAGGCGAGTTCGGGGTGCTCGATCCCGAGCGTCGTGAGTCCGGCGCCGATGAGCAACTGACACCGCGGCAAGCGGCGGCGGCGATCTTCTCGGCCAGATTGTCGGAGCTGATCGCCGAATCGGTGGTATCCACCGAGGACGGCTCGACCCGCTCGCTGACGTTGTATTCGCTGGCCCAGCATCTCGAGCTGGCCTATCCGGACGTTCCGGTGTCGCAGTCGGGTCTGTACCGGCTGGTGCACGGCGAAGCGATTCCCCGGCTCGATCTGATCATCGCCCTGGCCCGTGTCTTCGATGTGCCGCCGGAGTATTTCGTGGCGGCCGAATCCGGCCGCTGATTCCGCCGGACCGAACTTCTCTCCAGCGGGAATAGGCTTGGCGCGGACTGTATTCCGTCCCGATACCATCGCACACATGTCCGACAAGGACCCCGCAGACGTCTTCGTGCGCCATCGAGGCGCGGTCCTGGACGCGTTGCTGTCGGAGCCGGGTTTGTCCACCGCCTCCGCAGCCGCCGACCGCCTCGGCGCCGCTGATCCGGTGTCGGTCGGAGTGTCCGTCCCGCCGGCGGAATCCGCCCCGGACCGATCGGACCGATCGTCTCGTCCTGCGGCCAACGGCGCCGCCCGGCCGCCGAGCGGACCCAAGGCCAGCGACCGGATCATGGCGCTGCTGAACGGCGAATCCCTGGACGGACCGTCGGGCCTGGAATTCACCTCCGATTTCGCCGATCGGGCCGGCGCCCGGCTCGATCGGACGGGCACGGCCGAAACGAAACCCGTTGCGGGCGAACCGGAGAAGCCGGCGCAGCCGGAAAAGGCGGAGAAGGCGGCCCCGGCGGGCGCCGCCGCACCGGCGCAGCAGCTGCTCGCGATGGTGCGCAAGCCGAAGGTGGCGATCGCGCTGGCCGGTGTGCTGGCGATCATCGTCGTGCTGGCGCTGGTCACCACCGGCGGTAAGAAGGACGGCGGAGACCAGGTCAAGGTCGTCACGGCGGCCGCGGCGGCACCGCCGAGCGCCGCCCCCAAACCGTCCGAATCGCTGACCGCCGGCACGGCGATCCAGGTGAAGGCGGCCGAATCCCATTGTCCCACCGGCAGTACGCCCGGCATGGACGCGTTCTCCGGTCAGGCGGACAAGGCGTGGTCGTGTGTACGCGCCTATCGGGTGGACGGCCAGGTCCTGACCATCGATCTGGGCAAGACCTACCGGATCGACTCCATCGGGATCGTGCCCGGCTGGGACAGCATCGGCTCCGACGGCGCCGACCAGTGGGCCAAGTTCCGGACCGTGAGCCGCGTGTCCTATCGGTTCAACGATCCGGGCGTGACCACCTACACCCAGCAGACGATGGATCAGCGCAGCCTCGTGGTAACCAAGATCAGTCCACCGGTGACCGCGTCGAAGATCACGCTGACGATCCTGGAATCGAAGGGCGACGCCTCGATCAACACCACCGCCATCTCTTCGATTGTCGTCACCGGCCAGTGAATTCGACGCATCAGACCTGTGAGTACTGCTCGCATCGCAACAGCGGTGCGGACTCCCGCTGCGGACACTGCGGGGCGCCGCTGAAGGCGGTGGGCGATGTGCTGGGCGAACTGGGCCGGACCGCAGCGGGTATCGCACCGGTGATCATCGGCGCCGAGAAGCTCGCCAGTGGTCTGGAGAAGGCGGCGTCCGGCGGCGAACAAGCCGCGACGGACGCGAAAAAGGAAGAAGCCAAGGTCTTTCCGGCCTGGCAGTGGAAGGCGGCGTTGGGTGGCGCGGTCGCCCTGGTGCTGCTGGCCGTACTCGTCCTGCGCTCCTGTTCGACGGGCGCGCCCGCCATCGGCGACCTGACACCGGTCGATACGCTGCCCGAACTGATGCGCGCGGTATCGACCTGTCAGCCGGCGTCGGGCGGACAGGGCGATTCCTGTGTCGTCTCCGCGGACGATCCGTTGTTGTCGGGCGGGATCACGGGCGGGCGAGCGCTGACCTTCACCGTGCGCACCGATCCACCGGATCGCATCGGCGACACGATCGGGCGCTGGCGCACCTCGGGTGCGGCGGTCGTCTCCGACGGCACGGCCTTCGTGGCGATCGGCCCCGCGGTTACCGTCTGGTATGCCGACAGGCATTCGGGCCTGCATCTCGAGACGGGTAGTTTCGCGAATCGTGCAGGCGCGCAGACATTTCTGTTCCGATCCGGTTTGGTTCGCTGAGAAACCGGGTAACGGCGCCCAATCCTTGTTACACTGAACAACGTGCCGTTGTTTAACGGCACGTTCAGACAGTCCGCAATACTGCGGTACCGATTCCGATCTCGGGAAGGCACGGGTCGATGGTGGCAACAACCCAGCAGACGATTTCATGGAAGCGATTCCGTGATGATCCGACCGATCTGGAGGCGGTGTACTTCCGCTGGATTCAGCCGGGAGCCGCGGCGCCGACGATCACCGACCGTGCCGAGCAGATCTTCCGGCATCATCTGGAGCTGGCCGCGGGGCGGCGGCCGGGGACCGCGGTGACCAGGCTGTATCGCGCCGAGGACGGCAGCGGTCTGGGTCCGGCACTGCAGATCGTCAACGACGATATGCCGCTGCTGGTGGATTCGCTCACCGCGGCGCTGCAGCGCCTCGGGGCCACCGTGACCGAGGTGGTGCATCCGGTCTTCGACGTCCTGCGGGACCGGCGCGGCCGGTTGCGGGCGATCGCGCCCAGCGAGGGTTTCGATGTGGCGCAGGCGAATTCGGCGATCCGGTCGGAGGGCAGCGGAAACGTCGTCGCCGAGTCGTGGATCCATGTGCAGCTGGGTGCCGGGGATTCCGACGCGGTGCTGGACCGGATCGAGCGGGCGCTGCCACCGCTGCTCGGCGAGATCCGCCAGGTCGCCCACGATACCGACGCGATGACCCGCACGATGGGAACGCTGGCCGCGCGGCTGGATTCCGTGCCGCAACCCTCGGCCACCGAGGCGGCCGAATGCGCGCAGCTGTTGCGCTGGCTGACCTCCGGGCATTTCACTCTGCTGGGATACGGCTACTATCGTGTGCATCCCGGTGCCGACGGCCCTGAGCCGCAACAGGTTTCGGGCACCGGTCTCGGTGTGCTGCGCAACGGTTCCGGTGTGGACGTGGGCACGCCCGCACTCGGTTCGGAGCAGATTCTGCGGCTGTCCAACGGCTCGCTGGACTCGCTGCTGCCGGGCTCACCGGATGTGTACGTGGTCAGCGTTGCCGACTACGCGGCCGAGACCACCCCGTCGGTCGCCGGAAAGGTGGTGGGCGAACACGTTTTCGTGGGCACCTTCACCGTCAGCGGCTTCCACGAGAACATCCTCGACATCCCGGTGATCTCGCGCCGCGTCCACCAGGTCATCGAATGGGCGGGCCTGGCCCTGAATTCGTTCTCCGGCCAGGCGCTGCTGGAGATGTTGCAGACCTTCCCGCGCGTCGAACTGTTCTCCACCGA
This sequence comes from Nocardia sp. AB354, assembly GCF_049538315.1. Classification (NCBI taxonomy): domain Bacteria; kingdom Bacillati; phylum Actinomycetota; class Actinomycetes; order Mycobacteriales; family Nocardiaceae; genus Nocardia; species Nocardia sp. AB354. Next base: position 37,456 of record NZ_JBMVFU010000040.1, read on the forward strand.
TGCGCGCCGTCTCTTCGAAACCGTCTCGGCCGTCATGAATTTGGGGCTGCGGCGCCAGATTCGGCTGTTCCTGCGCCGCGATGTGGGCAGCAACGCCGTCTACTGCCTGGTGTACCTGCCGCGGGACCGCTACTCGACCGAGGTGCGGTTGCGGATGCACGAGATCCTGCGCCGGGAATTCGATGCCGAGCAGATCGCCTACTCCGCGCGCGTCACCGAATCCGAGCTCGCCGTCGTCTATTTCACGGTGCACCGCGGGGCCGAGGCCGAACCGGCGGACATCACCGAATCCAACCGCGAACGCATTCAGGATCTGCTGTTCGCGACCACCCGCAGCTGGAGCGACCGGCTGGTCAGCGAGGCCGCGGGCGTCGCGGAGATCGCCGCGCCGGTTGTGCAGGACTACGCGAGCGCGTTCCCGGCGACATATCAGCAGGAATACGAGCCCGCCCGGGCGCTCGACGATCTGTGCCGGCTGCAGCGACTGGCCGACGGGCAGATCGACACCGATCTCTACCGCACGGCCGGCGCCCCGTCGGGCGAGTGGCGATTCACCCTGTACGTCGCCGGCACCGAGGTGTCGCTGAGCCGGGTGCTGCCGCTGCTGCACAGCCTCGGCATCGAGGTCGTGGAGGAAAAGCCCTACCGGCTCGAATTGCCCGGCGCCAGCACCCGGTGGATCTACGACTTCGGCCTGCGGGTCGCGCCGAACGTGTTGCGCGGCACCGGTGAGAGCGATCCGGAGGCCGATCTGGACCGTGCCGTGGCGCTGGAATCGCTGCCGGACACCAGTATCCGCAAACGCCTGCCGGAGGCGGTGTCGGCGATGTGGTTCGGCGATTGCGAGGTCGACGGGCTCAACGAACTCGTTCTGCGGGCCGGATTGCATTGGCGCCAGATCGCGATGCTGCGCGCCTACGCGAAGTATCTGCAGCAGGCGGGATTCGCCTACACCTTCGCCAACATCACCCGTGTGCTGCTGGCGCAGCCGAGCACTGCGCGCGCCTTCACCGAATTATTCGACGCCTATTTCGATCCCGAGCACCTCGGGCCGGTAGCGACCGCGCGGGCCGCGGGTATCTCGTCGCGGCTGCAGGACGAGATCGATGCCGTGGTGAGTCTCGACACCGACCGGATCCTGCGGGCGATTCTCGGGTTGATCACGGCGACCCTGCGCACCAACTACTTCCGTCGCGACGACGACGGAAATCCGCCCGGACATCTGTCGTTCAAGTTCGATCCGCACGCCATCGCGGAATTGCCGCGGCCGCGGCCGCAGTTCGAGATCTTCGTGTACTCGCCGCGGGTCGAGGGCGTGCACCTGCGTTTCGGCGCGGTGGCGCGTGGTGGTTTGCGGTGGTCGGATCGCCTGGAGGATTTCCGGACCGAGATTCTGGGTCTGGTGAAGGCGCAGGCGGTGAAGAACGCGGTGATCGTGCCGGTCGGCGCCAAGGGCGGATTCGTGGTGAAACGCCCGCCGGCCGCGACCGGTGATGCGGCGGCCGACCGCCAGGCCATGCAGGCCGAGGGCATCGCCTGCTATCGCACCTTCATCTCGGGCCTACTGGATCTCACCGACAATGTCGACCACGCCGGTGGTGAGGTGATTCCGCCGGCGCGGGTGGTGCGCCGCGACGGTGACGACACCTATCTGGTGGTGGCAGCCGACAAGGGGACCGCCACATTCTCCGACATCGCGAACGAGGTTGCGCAGCAGTACGACTTCTGGC
>NZ_JBMVFU010000041.1:0-32671 GCF_049538315.1 Nocardia sp. AB354
GGCCTCGCGCAGTTGCACCCGATCCGCCACCCGGCGCATACCGCGACCGCCACCGCCGGCGACCGCCTTCACGAACACCGGGAAGTCCATCTCCTCCGATGCCCGCAGCAGTTCCTCGACATCGGCCGAGGGCGCGCTGGAGTTCAGCACCGGGAGCCCGGCCGCCTTCGCCGCCGCGATGGCCCGCGCCTTGTTACCGGTCAGTTCGAGCACCTCGGCCGAGGGGCCGATGAACGTGATGCCCTCGGCCGCACAGGCCGCGGCGAGGTCCGGATTCTCCGACAGGAAGCCGTAGCCGGGGTAGACCGCATCGGCGCCGGCGGACTTGGCGGCGCTGATGATCTCGGGAATCGAGAGGTAGGCGCGCACCGGATGTCCGGGGACACCGATCTGGTACGACTCGTCGGCCTTGAGGCGATGCACCGAATTGCGATCTTCGTAGGGAAAAACCGCCACGGTGCCGATGCCGAGTTCGTAAGCGGCGCGGAAGGCACGGATGGCGATTTCCCCGCGGTTGGCGACCAGCACTTTGGAGAACATTCGATAAAGGTACCTGCCCGGCGAGCGGGGCCGGACAGTGAATACGGCTTCGCAGCCATCCTCACAAACCGGATCGGCGAGTCTGCGAAGTTGTGTTCTTCCAGCGGAAACATATCCGGCCGGGCGGGCGGCGTTTCCCCTGCCGCTCGCGGTGGATTACGCTCGGGAACGCAGCTGGTTCGCTGCCGCCGACGAGTTGGAGCCCCGAGCGTCGCGCGCAGCGTCGAAACCGGTCCTCGCGGGCCGGCGAGAGGGAACCCGGTGAGAATCCGGGACTGTCCCGCAGCGGTGAACAGGAACGACCGCCGTCATGAGCACTGGATCCATTCCGGGAAGCGACGGCCAGTAGGCGACATCCGGGGCCCTCTCCGGACCGGTCCGCACGACCGATGCCTGTGAGTCCGAAGACCTGCCGGTTGTGCCGGATACGCCGTATCCGGCGGTCACCGCCTCGTGGATCGGGCGGGCGGACCCGTGGCACACCGGATACCCCGGTGCGGCAGCGTTTTTCGGGGCTTCGTCCGTCGTGCGGCGGTGATCTGTGGCTTCCAGTTTGGAGAACACCGTGACTGTCACAACGCATACTCGTTTCACCGCAACGGTTCTGGGCCTGCCGCGCATCGGGCCGCGGCGCGAACTCAAACGTGCCGTCGAAAGCTACTGGGCCGGACGGATCGACGCCGCCGAACTCGAGCGCGTCGCCCGGCAACTGCGCGCGCAGAGCTGGTCGGCGGCAAAGGACGCCGGACTCGACGCGGTACCGGTGGGCACCTTCTCGTTCTACGACCAGATGCTCGATACCGCGGTCATGCTCGGCGCGCTGCCGCCGCGGGTCGCCGGCATCGGCGATCCGCTGGACCGCTATTTCGCGGCCGCGCGCGGCGCCGAGGGCATCGAACCGCTGGAGATGACCAAGTGGTTCGACACCAACTACCACTATCTGGTGCCGGAAATCGGCCCGGACACCCGGTTCGCCCTCGACCCGTCGGCCCTGCTCGGCGAGCTGCGGGAGGCGCGTGAGCTGGGCATCCCGGCACGTCCGGTGGTGATCGGGCCGGTGACCTTCCTCGCCCTGTCCAAGGGTGTCGACGGCGTCGCGCCGATGGACCGGCTGGCCGAGCTGATCCCGCTCTACCGCGAGCTGCTGGACCGGCTGGCCGACGCGGGCGCCGCCTGGGTCCAGATCGACGAGCCGGCCCTGGTGCGCGACCTCTCCGAGGCCGAGATCGCCACCGTGCGCACCACCTACGCCGAAGTGAGCGCCGGGGACCGGCGGCCGAGCATCCTGGTGGCCACGTACTTCGGCTCCCCGGGCCCGGCACTGAGCGCCCTGGCCGCCACGCCGGTCGAGGGCGTGGCGCTGGACTTCCGTTCCGGCACCACCGTTTCCGAGGTCGCGGCGGTTCCCGCCCTGGCGGACAAGCTGGTGGTCGCCGGAGTGGTGGACGGCCGCAACATCTGGCGCACGGACCTGGAATCGGCACTGAGTGAGCTGGCGACCCTGCTGGGTTCGGTCGGCGCGCTGGCGGTCTCGACCTCGAGTTCGCTGCTGCATGTGCCGTATTCGCTGGCCGCGGAGTCCGGCCTGGATCCGGTGCTGCGATCGTGGCTGGCGTTCGGCGCCGAGAAGATGGACGAGGTGCGGATATTGGCGCACGCGGTCGGTGCCGGCACCGACGCGGTCGCCGCGGAGCTCGCCGCATCGCGCGCCGCGATCGAGAGCCGCCGCCGCGATCCGCGCCTGCACAACGCGGCCGTGCGGGCCCGGCTCGCCGGCCTCGGCGACGATCGCGCGCAGCGGGCACCGGCGCAGCGCCGTCGCGAGCTGCAGCGCGCACAGCTGCGCCTGCCGCTGCTGCCCACGACCACGATCGGCTCCTACCCGCAGACCACCGCGATCCGCACCGCCCGCGCCGAGCTGCGCGCCGGCACGATCGACGACGCGCAGTATCGCGAGCGGATGCGCACCGAGATCGCGGATGTGATTGCGCTACAGGAGAATCTGGGGCTCGACGTCCTCGTGCACGGTGAACCCGAGCGCAACGACATGGTCCAGTACTTCGCCGAACAACTCGACGGATTCGCCGCCACCGACCACGGCTGGGTGCAGTCCTACGGCACCCGCTGCGTGCGCCCGCCGATCCTCTACGGCGATGTCGTTCGCACCGCGCCGATGACCGTCGAGTGGATCACCTACGCCCAATCGCTGACCGGCAAGCCGGTCAAGGGCATGCTCACCGGTCCGGTCACGATTCTGGCGTGGTCGTTCGTGCGCGACGATCAGCCACTGGCCGAGACCGCGCGGCAGGTGGCGCTGGCCATTCGCGACGAGACGGTGGACCTGGAGGCCGCCGGAATCCGTATCGTCCAGGTCGACGAGCCCGCGCTGCGCGAACTGCTGCCGCTGCGCCGTGGTGATCAGCAGCCGTACCTGGACTGGGCGGTGGGCGCGTTCCGCCTGGCCACCGCCGGGGTTCGCGACGACACCCAGATCCACACTCATCTGTGCTATTCCGAATTCGGCGAGATCATCGGCGCGATCGCGGCACTCGACGCCGATGTCACGTCGGTGGAGGCGGCGCGCTCGCATATGGAGATCCTCGACGATCTCACCACCGCCGGGTACGCGCTCGGTATCGGGCCGGGTGTCTACGACATCCACTCACCGCGGGTTCCGAGTGTGGCCGAAATCGAGAATTCACTGCGTGAGGCGATGAAAGCCGTTCCGGCGGAACGGTTGTGGGTGAATCCGGACTGCGGCCTCAAAACCCGCGGCCGCGCCGAGGTGGAGGCGTCGCTGCGCAATATGGTCGAGGCGGCCGCGCTGGTGCGCTGATGTCGTGATGCGCCGTTGGATGTGACGCGCTGCCGCCGCACGGTTGGCGACTCGCCCGGACGCGAGTCGCCGGCCGGACGGCCCGCCGGAAGAATTCGGGGCCCAGCAGCTCTTCCGGCAACCTTTTCCACCCGGAAGTTCACCACCTCCGAGCAGCACTTCCACTATCGTGTGCCTACCGGATCCGGCCGCATACTTCGCACGCTACGCATCATCGAAGTTGATCAAAACTCCTTGCAACAGCAGATTTTTGTGCGCGCCTAGTAGCGAAATTGCAATGATTGCGAAGGCGTGAAGGTAGCATCTGCGGCGTGCGCAAGATGTATGCGGGTGCCCGGTTACGGCGGTTGCGCGAAGAACGACGGATGACCCAGGCCGCCCTGGCCAAGTCGTTGGAGCTTTCGCCCAGCTATCTCAATCAGCTCGAACGTGACCAGCGGCCTCTGACGATTCCCGTTCTCCTGAAACTCAATTCGACCTTCGATCTGGATGTGCAGTTCTTCGCCGCCGACTCCGACGCGCGGCTGGTCTCGGACCTGCACGAGGTGCTCGTGGAAGCGGCCGGCGGTACCGCCCCGCCCGCCGCGGAGGTCGAGGATCTCGCCACCCGGCTACCGGAGGTCGCCAAGACCATCGTCGCCATGCATCGCCGTCTGCGCGCTACCACCGATCAGCTCGATCTGTTGTCGTCGAAGGTCGCCACCCCCACAGGTGCGCCCGGTGTGCCGATGCCCTACGAGGATGTGCGCGACTTCTTCTACGACCACCACAACCACATTCCTCAGCTGGATCTGGCCGCCGAACGGCTGTTCGACGAATGCGGTCTGACCATCGGATCGATCGATCGCCAACTGGCGCGCGTCGCCGAGGAGCGGGCCGGTGTCACCGTGCTGGTCCGCGGCGACGGCGCCGATCCGGCCATCCCGAAGCGGCGCTACGACCCCGAGACGCGCACCCTCATCCTCGCGCGCCGGCTGCGCCCCGGTCAGCGGGCATTCCAGATCGCCACCACACTGGCCTTCCTGCTGCACGGCGATCTGCTCGACGAGGTTCTCGACGCCACCCCGTCGCTGGTCGGTGAATCGCGGGCCCTGGCCAGGGTCGGGCTGGCCAACTATTTCGCGGGTGCGGTGGTGCTGCCGTACGGAAAGTTCCTGCGCTCGGCCGAGGAACTGTCCTACGACATCGACCTGCTCTCGCTGCGATTCGAGGTCGGCTTCGAGACGGTCTGCCATCGGCTGAGCACCCTGCAGCGGCAGGGACAGCGCGGGGTGCCGTTCTTCTTCGTCCGCACCGATCGCGCGGGCAACATCTCGAAACGCCAGTCCGCCACCGCGTTTCACTTCTCCCGGGTGGGCGGCAGTTGCCCGCTGTGGGTGGTGCACGAGGCGTTTTCCCATCCCGGCCGGATCCTCACGCAGGTCGCGGCCATGCCGGACGGCCGGCGCTATCTGTGGATCGCGCGCACGACCTATCCCAGTCCGCACGGCTTCGGCACCGCCACCAAGGAATTCGCGGTCGGGCTGGGCTGCGATATCGAATACGCCGATCGGCTGGTGTACTCGCAAGGCCTGCAACTCGACGAACCGGCCGCCGCGGTGCCGATCGGCGCCGGATGCAAGGTGTGCGAGCGGCCCGCCTGTCCGCAGCGCGCGTTCCCGCAGATCGGCCGCCCGCTGGCGGTCACCGAGAACTCCAGCGTCGATCTGCCGTATCCGCCCGCGGTCCGGTGATCAGGACTTCGCCAGATATTCCAGCCGCTCGGAGTCGACGGCGGCATGCATCATATTCGCCAGGCCCGGATGGTCGGTCAGCCCCGGATCGGCGTCCACGACCTCCCGCGCCAGCACCTGGGCGGTGGTGATGACGTCGAGATCGTCGAGCAGCGAGAGCAGTTTCAAACTGCGCGCGGTACCCGACTGCGCGGAACCCAGCACATCGCCCTCCCGGCGCTGTCGCAGATCGAGTACCGACAGTTCGAAGCCGTCCAGCGTGCCGGCCACCGCCTCCAGTCGCGCCATGGCCGTGCCCATCGGCGAGGTTTCGGTGATGAGCAGGCACAGCCCCGGATGTTGGCCACGGCCCACCCGGCCGCGCAGCTGATGCAGCTGGCTGACGCCGAACCGATCGGCGTCCACGATGACCATGACGGTCGCGTTGGGCACGTCGACGCCGACCTCGACGACCGTCGTGCAGACCAGCACGTCGATATCGCCGTCGTTGAACGAGCGCATCACGCGGTCTTTGTCGTCGGTCGGCAGCCGCCCGTGCAACAAGCCCAGCCGCAGGTCGGCCAGCGGCCCGGTGCGCAGCGTCTCGAACACGTCGATCGCGGCGTGGGTGGTCGGCGCCTCGCCCGTGTCGTCGTCGGCTTGCTTCCGGCTCTTGCCTTTCGACTTGGCGCCCTTCTTCGCTGCGCCGTCGTCCTCCTCGTCGCCGATGCGGGAGCACACCACATACGCCTGCCGGCCCGCCGCCACCTCCTCGCAGATCCGTTCCCAGGCGCGCTCGACCCACGCCGGTTTCATCCGGGCGGGCACTACTCGGGTGGTGATAGGTGAGCGCCCGCGCGGTAGCTCGGTCAGGGTGGAGGTTTCCAGATCGCCGAGGGTGGTCATCGCGATGGTGCGCGGAATAGGCGTCGCGGTCATCACCAGCAGATGCGGGGTGATCCCCTCTTTCGCCTTGGCGCGCAAGGCATCTCGCTGCTCCACGCCGAAGCGGTGCTGTTCGTCGACGATCACCATGCCGAGGTCGAAGAATTCGACCGCGTCCTGGATAAGCGCGTGTGTGCCGATCACGATGCCGGCCGTCCCGGTCACCACGTCCAGCAGTGCCGCCTTCTTCGCACTCGCCGACATCGAACCGGTCAGCAGCACCACCTTGGTGGCCCGGTCGGCGGCGCCCAGTTCGCCCGCCGCACCGAGATCGCCGAGCATGGACCGCAGCGACCGATAGTGCTGGGCGGCAAGGACTTCCGTCGGTGCCAGCAGCGCACACTGCAGTCCGGCGTCGACCACCTGCAGCATCGCGTGCAGGGCGACGATGGTCTTACCGGAACCGACCTCCCCCTGCAGCAGCCGGTGCATGGGATGCGGGCGCGACAGGTCGCCGGAGATCTCGGCGATCACCTTGTTCTGGCCGGCCGTCAGCTCGAACGGAAGGCGTTGTTCGAATTCGGCGGCGATGCCGTCGGAACGCGGCGGGCACGGCCGCGCGGTGCGCCCGGCCGCGTCGTGGCGGCGTTGGGCCAGTACCAGCTGCAGTGCCAGCGCCTCGTCGAAGCGCAGCCGCTGCCTGGCCTGGTCGATATCGGATTTCCGTTCGGGCAGATGGATCAGCCGCAGCGCATCCGAGACGGGGAGCAGTTCGTGGTCTTCGCGAAGATCCTGCGGCAGCGGATCGTCGATCGGATCGAGTTGGTCGAGCACCTGCCGCACACACGCCAGGATGTCCCAGCTCTGCACCTTGGCGGTCGCCGGATACACCGGAATGTATTCCCGTTCGAAGAACGAGATATCCACTCCCCCGGCGCCTTTCGCGCTCTCCGCCAGACCGCGCAGCGCGCCGCCGCCGCGCACGGAGGTGAGACTGTCCACCGATTCGGCGGTCTCGGGCAGGATCAGATACGACGGATGCGACAGGTTCCAGCGATCCGGCCGCCACCAGTGCACGGTGCCCGACATCATGGCCCGGACACCCTGTTTGACGAGGTAGCTCACCTTGTCGCCGTTGAAGAAGGTGATCTCCACCGGTTTCGCGGAGCCGGTGTCCAGTTCCACCTTGAGCAGTTTGCCGCGGCGCTGCCGCATCGGCCGCAGTTCGGTCTTGCTCACCCGGCCCACCACCGTGATGTGGGCGCCCTCCTCGGGCGCCTCCTCGGTGAGCGGCTGCCCCTGGGTGGCATAGCGCAGCGGATAGTGGCGCAGCAGATCCTCGACGATATGCATATCGAAGGCGTCGGCCAGCGGTTCGGCCGCCTTCACCCCCAGCACATGGTCGAGCCGGTCGCTCAGTGTCGCCATCTACTCCACCCCGATCTGGACCAGGTCCACGGCCTGTCCGCCGTCGTAGGTGACGACTTCGACGCCGGGAAATTCCGTGGTGATGTGTGTGGTGAGTTCGTCCGCCAATCCGGCGGGCGCCTGCGCGCCCAGCAGCAACGTAACCAGTTCCCCGCCCAGCCCGAGCATGCGATCGAGCAGGGTGCGGGCGGCCCGGCGCAGGTCCGGATCGATGACGACCACGTCGTGGCCGACCAGGCCGAGACCGTCGCCCTGTTCGCACGTGCCGACGATGGTCAGCGCGCGTTCGGTGGCGACGCGGACCGCACCCCACCGGGTACTGGCCGCCGATTGCGACATCGTCAGCGCATCGTCGACGGCCAGGCTGCCGCTGTCGTGCAGGGCGAGGGCCGCCAGCCCCTGCACCATGGAGCCGCTGGGCAGCATCATCACCTCGCGCCACCCGTCCCGGGCGGCCATACCGAGCGCCACCAGCTCCGGCGCGGGTAGCGCCCCGTTGGGCAGCACCAGCACCTCCCGCTGCGGCATCGCGCGGATGGCGGCCAGCAGCCGGTCGGCGGTCACCGCACCGGTGAGCACCACGGCACCGGAGTCCTCGAACAGACGCACCGCCCCGGCGCCGGTGGCGATCGCGAGAATGCCTCGATCGGACTGTCCCTGCGCGGCAACGGACGTGCCGAACAACCCCTCGATCCGGATATTGCCCAGGGCGCCGGCGGCGAGGCCCGCCTCCACTGCGGCGCCGGCATCGGCGCAATGCACGTGCGCCGACCAGCTGCCCTCGCCGTCGCCGACGACGACCACCGAATCTCCCAGCGCGGCAAGGGCGCGACGCAACCGGTCGATGCGCGCCGGATCGGTCTCGCCGATCCGGTACATGACCTCGTACTGCGGCACGCTCGCCCGATGTCGCCGGCCCGACTCCGCCCCGGCGTGCCGGACGGCTTCCGTGCCGGATTCGCTCTGCGGCGAGATCATCGGCAGCGCAGCATCGTTCGTTCGCGATCGCACACTCGTGATGTGCGCGCGATCGAAATTCGCCGGTGCCTCGCGACTCGCGGCGGAGCCGTCGCCCGCGAGCGCCTCCGGCCGGATCTCCTCGGGGCGCACCGGCGAATCCGGCTGCGCCGCAGTGTCGTTCGCCCGCGCGGTCTGCGAATCGTCACCGGGAGCATCGCGTCGCACCGGCCCGGCGGCCCGCCGCGCGGGGGCGGAATCGGTCACCCGGTAGACCGGACGCGCCGGTGCGCTCCCGGTACACACCTCCACGAGGGCGTCCAGCAGGACCAGCAGACCGCGCGCCCCGGCATCGACCACACCGGCCGCACGCAGCACCATCAGTTGTGACGGGGTCTCGCCGAGCGCCTTCACCGCGCCGTCGGCGGCGGCCACGGCCACCGCGGCGACCGTCTCCTCCGCACAGTCCTCGGCGCGATCCGCCGCCGCCTCCAGCACGGTGAGCATGGTGCCCTCGACCGGTTCGCTCAGCGATTCCCGGACAAGTACCGCCGCCCGGCGCAACGCGGTACGCAGCGTGGCCGCGGTGAGACCGTCGCGATCGGCGGATTCGGCCAGCCCCCGCAGGACCTGCGACAGGATGATGCCCGAATTTCCGCACGCCGCGGCGGTCGCGGCCCGGGCCGTGGCAGCGAGCAGATCGGCGGCATCGTCGGGCGGATCGGCGTCGTCGGGCGGATCGGCATCGCCGGGCATCTCCGTCGCGGCGAGCGCGGCGCGCATGGTGATGAGTAGATTGGTTCCGGTGTCGGAATCGGCCACCGGGAAGACGTTCAGCGCGTTGATCTCCTCGCGATGGGCGAGCAGGTGTTCCACACACAGCGCGCCCCACTGCCGCAGTGCGGCCGCATCGAGCCTCTCCCGGACCCCGCGCACGTCACCGTCCTTCCCGCCACCGCGATCACACCGTCGAACCCGCCAGCCAGGGTAGTCGTCCACACCGACAGCCTCGACACGCGAAGCCCGGTGAGGACGGGGATCCGGCGGCGCCGGCGCCGCGTCCGCGGATCGGCGCACGCGGCGCCCCCCGGGGCGATTGGACATCGAATGCGACCGGCCGCTACTCTTGCAGGGTTGCCTCACGCGGCCGCTGCCCGGTCGCGTTGACCGGCGGTAGCGCTGGTAGGCATTGAGGATAAAGTTTCCGGACAGGCTGTCTCCCCGACAGCGGTCCCCCATGACATGAAGGAGCTCGCGACTATGGCTGCCGTCTGCGACGTCTGCGCCAAGGGCCCCGGCTTCGGTAAGTCGGTTTCGCACTCGCACCGGCGCACCAACCGTCGCTGGAACCCGAACATCCAGACCGTTCGTGCGCAGGTTGCCCCCGGCAACACCCGCCGCATGAACGTCTGCACCTCCTGCCTGAAGGCCGGAAAGGTTGTTCGCGGCTGAGCTGCGTAGACATCTTCGACGCCCCGGCGCACCCACAGGGTGACCGGGGCGTTGTCATGTGGTCACCCGGCGTCATGTCGTCACCCGGCGGGACGCGATGGTGAACCCGCACCGCCCGCGGATCGCGGCGGCGTCCACCGAATACGCCCGTGATCTGGCGATCTGCCATATCGAATCGTGGCGGGAGGCCTATCGCGGCCTGGTGCCCGACCATGTGCTCGCCGCCTTCGACGTCGGCCGCCGTGCCGCCCGGTGGGCCGCTCTCATCGACTCGATCGACGAGAGCGCGGCGGCCGACCGAACGGCCCACACCATCGTGCTGGCCCTCGACGACACCCGCGCCCCCGGCGATCGCGTCCTCGGATTCGCACACGCCGGCCCGCCTCGCGACGAACCGCGCGTCGCCGATCGGGAGCTGTATGCGCTCTACGTCCGGGCCGACCGATACGGCACCGGAATCGCGCAGGAATTGCTACGTGCGATTCTCCTCCCCGACACCGACACCGCGTTATGGGTGTTCGAGGAGAATCCACGCGCCCGGAACTTCTATCGAAAGTTCGGATTCGCCGCTGACGAGGCCCGCCGAATCGAACCGTTCTCCCTGGCGAGCGAGATCCGGATGATCGCCCGCCGCCCGATTACTGGGCGCCGTTGAAGCAGTCGAGTCCGCCCTGCGCACTGATGCTCTGGAAGATGCACAGACCGCGCGCATTGACGTTGGACGACAGCGACGACGAACCCGTCTGCGGATCCCACAGGGCCAGCACCGGTCCCGCGTGCTGAGTGGTGGTGACCTCTTCCTGCGGGGTGGCCGGCTCCAGCGGCAGGCCGGCGGCCTGCGCTATCGCGGGTGCGCCGAGGACCGCCGCACCGGCGGCGACGGCGACTACGGCACCGCGCACGGATGTGATCTGCATGCATCTGCTCCTGTTTCGCTCGAACTGTTACGCCGCGGTCAGGGCAAGCGCCAATCGACCGGGGCGGCCCCCAATGTACCGAGCAATTCGTTGGTGCGGGAGAAAGGCCTCGATCCGAAGAAACCGCGCGAGGCCGACAGCGGTGAGGGATGGGCGGATTCGATGATCGGGACATCGCCGAGCATCGGCTTCAACGTCGAGGCGTCGCGGCCCCACAGAATCGCCACCAGCGGCTGCTCACGGGCCACGAGCGCGCGAATTGCCTGCTCGGTCACCGCTTCCCAGCCCTTGCCCCGATGCGATGCGGGCTGGCCGGGCGAGACCGTCAGCACTCGGTTCAGCAGCAGCACACCCTGATCCGACCACGGCGAGAGGTCACCGCACGACGGGGTCGGATGGCCGAGATCGCGCGAATACTCGGAGAAGATGTTCGCCAGGCTGCGCGGTACCGGCGAAACATCCGGCGCCACCGAGAAACTCAGGCCCATCGCATGACCGGGCGTCGGATAGGGGTCCTGTCCGACGATCAGCACGCGCACCTTGTCGAAGGGGCGGGTGAAGGCGCGTAAGACGTTCTCTCCCTTGGGGAAGTATCCGCGTCCGGCGGCATTCTCCGCCCGCAGGAACTCGCCCATCTCGGTGATCCGGTCGGCCACCGGTTCCAATGCCTCGGCCCAGCCCGTATCGATGATCTGCGGCAGTGGTTTCGCGCCCATGTCGGGAAAAGATAGTCGCCGCGGCTCGGCGTCGTCACGCCGCCCACCCGCCGTCGCCTCATCGGACCGCATGCTGTTCGCCCCCTCCGAACGACTCCCAGCCCAGCGGCCCCGGCCACCGCGCTCCGTCGACGAAAACGCCGGAGCCGGTGCATACCCGGCCGATCGCCCGCCAGCCCGGCGGGATCGCGGTACCGGCCTCGAAGGTGGCGGCGAAGGCATGGTCCTCACCGCCGGTGAGCACCCAGCCGAGCGGATCGGCGTGCAGCGCATCCGCGACCGGCGACAGCGCCGGATCCGCCACGGCCGCAGAGTCGACATCGACCGCCACACCGGAGGATTCGGCGATATGGGACAGATCGGCGAGCAGTCCGTCGGAGACATCGGTCATCGCGGTGATCTCGGTGGCGTCCGGCAACTCCAGCACGGCGGAGTACGGCGGTCGCGGAACCCGATGGGCGGCAATCACATCGGCGAACCGCTCGGCGCCGGCAGCACCGGCCGACAGGGCCGCCAGTCCCGCCGCCGACCAGCCGAGCCGGCCGGCGACCGCGACGATATCGCCGTCGCGTGCCCCCGAGCGCAGCACGGTCCGGCCTCGCGGATCACCGAACGCGGTCACCGAGATCACCACCTGGGGGCTGCGCACCACATCGCCCCCGGCGATCGAGGCCCCGGCCCGCCGCGCCTCCGCCCACATACCGTCGACCAATCCGTCGACGAACGCCACCGGTGTCTCGGCGGGACAGCCCAGCGCCACCACGAACGCGCTGGGCGCGGCACCCATCGCGACGACGTCGGCGGCATTCTGCGCGATCGCCTTCGCCCCGATGTCCTCCGGCCGCGACCAGTCCAGCCGGAAATGCCGATCCTGTACGAGCATGTCGGTACTGACCACGTAGCGCCCGGCCGGGGCCGCCACCACCGCCGCATCGTCGCCGGGCCCCAGCTCGACGCCGCCACCGAACGAACGCCCGGCGTTCATCCGTTCGATCAATGCGAATTCGCCCAGGTCGCGCACGGTGCGCGGGCCGCTCTCGGTGATGTCGCTCTCCTTCTTCACACCCGGTCACGTCACCGGGGACACCACACTCCGACGCTACCCTGTGCCCGGGCCGCCGCACCGGCCCGCTGTGGCCTCCTCTCGGGCGCGGCGGCGCCCGGATGCCGCGGGAGCGCGCCGACGGCCGTTCGATACCCTCGAACACGCATTCCCAGACAATCAGCCGGGCGCGACGCCCGCCCGGCACGAGTGGAGACGAATCCCGGATGAGTAGCGAGACGGACCGGCCGACAGCGGACACCCCGCAGCCCGACCGACCCGAGTCCGAGCCTGGCCTTACGGCCGCGGCCGACCCGGAACCCGCTACCGCCCGGCCCGAGAACTCCGCGCCGGCCGCGGCCGAGACCCCCGAGTCCGATGCGGCCGACGGCTCGGGCCGCACGGACGCGGATGAGGCCGAGTCTTCGAAGTCGCAGCCGGCCGAGTCGGAGCCTACCGAACGCGGCGATTCCGACCGCGATGCCTCGTCGGACACCGAATCCACCGCCGAGCAGGCCTCCGACGACTCCGGCCCGCAGCTGCATCCGGCGCTGATCGCGACCGCCGTCGCACTTCCGGTGGCGCTGATCGTCGTCGTCCTCGTCATCGCGGCCATGTCGCGACAGTCCGCCGGTCGCGAGCCGCTGGCGCTGGGCTCGGTACCGGCGCCGGCCGCGTCGAGCCAGGATTGCACCGCGCTGCTGGCCGCACTGCCGGAGTCGCTCGGCGACGACTACACCAAATCCGAACTCGCCCAACCGGCTCCGCCCGCGACCGCGGCCTGGCAGCTGTCGGGCGGCGGTGATCCGATCGTGCTGCGCTGCGGCCTGGACCGGCCCCTGGAATTCAACAAGGCGTCCGCCCTGCAGGTGGTCAACGGCGTGAACTGGTTCGAGGTGCGCGATCAGACCAGCGGCGTGACGTCGGGCACCTGGTACGCGGTGGACCGCGGCACCTATATCGCCGTGACCATGCCCGCCAAGGCGGGACCCTCTCCGCTGCAGGAGATTTCGAACACGGTCGCCAAGACCGTGCCGGCGAAGCCGCTCGATCCGAACCCTGTTCCGAACTGAAAGCCGTTGCCGCACAGATCGGCTGGCCCGGACGGTGACGCGGATCAAGCGCGCCGTAGGCGGGCCCGGCCGGTGCTCAGATCTATCTCCGTCTCACCGGGAGTGCCGTCCCCCGGATTCTCCCGGTGCATGAGAACCGTCTGCCGCTCCTCGAATTCGTGCCGTTTGCCCGCGTCGAACAACGCGTCGAACTGCTCGAATCCGATGCCCGCCGCACTCGGCCCGGTGGAATCGCGCATCCACGGCAGCGCGGCGCGGCCGGTCATCTTCCGGTAGCCCACCTCGGCGAAGGCGACCGCGATGATCAGCAGCGCCAACCCGGGCAGAGTCATCGCGAGCATCACCCCACCCAGATTACGCGGGCCGCGCCGCCGCTCAGCGCAGTCCGGTGCCCCGGGTCAGTGCCGTCTCGATGAGCGTGGTGATCAGGGTGCGATTGTCGATTCCGGTGGCATCCCACATGCGCGGATACATCGAGATCGAGGTGAATCCGGGCAAGGTGTTGATCTCGTTGATCACCGGTCCGGATTCGGTGACGAAGAAGTCGACCCGAGCCAGCCCCTGGCAGTCCAGCGCGCGGAACGCCCGCACCGAAAGCTCCCGGATCTGTTGCGACATATCGTCGTCCAGCTTCGCAGGAATATCGAACTCGCACACGTCGTCGAGGTATTTGGTGTCGAAATCGTAGAATTGCGGTGTGCCGGAAGCGATTTCGCTCTCGGAAACGTCGTCGCCCGGCATGCGGATCTCGGCGATCACGCTGGCCTGTACCCGGCCGTCCGGGAATTCCAGTACGCCACACTCGACTTCGCGCCCGACGATGGCGGCTTCCACGATCACCTTCGGATCGTGCAGACGAGCCGCGGCGATCGCCGAATCGAGATCGATCCAGTCCTCGACCTTGGTGATGCCGATCGAGGAACCCCCGCGCGCGGGTTTGACGAACACCGGCAGGCCGAGCCGGTCCCGGTCGGCCTCGCTCACGGTGTCGGTGCCGGGGCGCAGCACCACCTGTGTGCCGACCGGAAGCCCTTCCGCGGCAAGCAGTTTCTTGGTGAACTCCTTGTCCATGCCGGTGGCGCTGGCCAGCACGCCGGGGCCGACGTAGGGCACCCCCGCCAGCTCCAGCAGCCCCTGCAGGGTGCCGTCCTCGCCCCACGGCCCGTGCAGCACCGGAAACACCACGTCGACCACGCCGAGCACCGCTTCGGCGCCGTCGAGCGCGACCAGGGCGCCCGAGCGGCTCGGATCGGCGGCCAGGGTCAGCACGGTGCCGGTCGAGTCCACCGTGGGCAGCGCGCGGTCGCGAATGGCGAGTGCGCGCGCATCGGCGCCGCTGAGCACCCAGGCGCCCTCGCGGGTGATGCCGATGGGCACCGCCTCGTAGCGTTCGGGATCCAGGTTGGTCAGCACCATGCCGGCCGAAACGCACGACACCGCGTGCTCGTTGCTGCGGCCACCGAACACCACCGCAACCCTGATCCGGTTTGTCATAGTCCGAACCGTACCCCGGCCGGACCGAAATCATTCATTCCGGTTTGATCCGCCGACCGAGTAATTGCCCGACGGCATCGGAAACCGAGAGCCCCTCGTGACAGACCTGGTGCACCGCGGTGGTCAGCGGCATCTCCACATGGTGGGTCTCGGCCAGCGCGCGGATCGAGGTGCACGACTTCACACCCTCCGCGACCTGCCCGTGCGTCGCGTCCTGCGCGGCCCGCATCGACCCGCCCGCGCCCAGCACATGGCCGAAGGACCGGTTGCGCGACAGCGGCGAGGTGCAGGTTGCCACCAGATCGCCGACGCCGGCCAGACCCGCGAACGTGACCGGATTCGCACCCAGGGCAACACCCAGTCGAATGATCTCGGCGAGCCCGCGGGTGATCAGACTGGCGACGGAGTTGTCGCCCAGTCCCATGCCCGCGGCGATCCCGCAGGCCAGTGCGATCACGTTCTTGCACGCGCCGCCGATCTCGCAGCCGATCACATCGGTATTGGTGTAGGGCCGGAAATAGCCGGTGGCGCAGGAATGCTGCACCGCCTCCGCGCGTGCGGCGTCGGAGCAGGCGACCACGGAGGCGGCCGGCTGTTCGGCGGCGATCTCGCGGGCCAGGTTCGGGCCCGACAGCACCGCGATGCGCCCGGGATCCGCGCCGGTCACCTCCGCGACGACCTCGCTCATCCGCATCAGGGTTCCGGTCTCGATGCCCTTGGCCAGACTCAGCAGCGTCGCATCGGAGCGGATCGCCGCGCGCCAGTGCGCGAGATTGGGACGCAAGGACTGGGACGGAACCGCCAGCACGACGATGTCGGCGTCGTCGAGGGCCACCCGGTAGTCGTCGGTCGCCGCGATCCCGTCGAGCCACACGTCGGGCAGGTAGGCGGGATTGCGATGTTCGGTCGCCACGGCCTTCGCGATCTCGGACCGTCGCGCCCACATCGTGACCTCGGTACCCGCGTCGTTGAGCACTTTCGCGAATGCGGTACCCCAGGATCCCGCACCCATCACTGCCGCCCTCGTCATCGTTTCAATATGCCACTCGCCGCCGCGGGAGTATCCGGTACTCGGTGGTTCGCGTGTTCGATCGGTCACTGCTCGCAGCCTGCGACCACCCGGAACGTGCGACCATGAACGCATGCGTCCGGATGCCGTCCACGCCGTGATCGCGGTCAAGCACCTCGACCGAGCCAAGAGCCGACTCGCCGACCGATTGCCGGCCGGTGAACGCTCGCGGCTGGTGCTGGCCATGCTGTCGGATACGGTCGCCGCCGCCCTGGCCGCCGGACTGGGCTCGGTCACGGTGGTGACACCCGACCAGCGCGTCGCGACGGTCGTGCGCGAGCTCGGTGCGACGGTCCATCCGGACCCGTCCGCGCCGGCTCTCGCCGAGACACCGGCGCCCGCCGATACCGCACGGCCGCTCGCGGACAGCGACGGCCTGAACACCGCACTGGCCTCGGCCGCCGCCGCCGTGCGCGAGCGCCACGGGGCCGTCGATCTGCTTGCGCTGCAGGCCGATCTGCCGGCCGTGCACGCCGACGAATTGCGATCGATGCTCGCCGCCGCCCCCGGCAGCGGCCGCTCCGTGATCGTCGACCACACCGGCCGGGGCACCGCGGCCCTGCTCGTCCGCGCGGCGGGCCACACCCACGCGCCGGATTCGCTCGCACCGTCGGCGACGGCCGATTCCGCGCCCCTGATGCCCCGCTTCGGCGCAGATTCCGCGCGCCGCCACCGGGAATCGGGTGCGGTCGAGGTGGGCGGGCACTGGCCCGGTCTGCGCCTGGACGTCGACACCGCCGAGGATCTCGACCGCG
This sequence comes from Nocardia sp. AB354, assembly GCF_049538315.1. Taxonomy (NCBI): domain Bacteria; kingdom Bacillati; phylum Actinomycetota; class Actinomycetes; order Mycobacteriales; family Nocardiaceae; genus Nocardia; species Nocardia sp. AB354. The sequence continues at coordinate 16,877 of NZ_JBMVFU010000041.1, forward strand.
CGCTGTCGCTCGGGGTCGGCACGGCCACCGCGGCGCTGGTGCGCGACATCGGCTGGCCGGTAGGTGTTCACGAGAACCTCATTCGGAGGTGTGCCGCACCGTCACATGTGTGCTAGATGATCGCCAGGCCTCGATGAGAGGCTGCACAACGGTGGTGTCGGGCGCGACACCACCCGAGCCGTAAGGAATGATCGTGAGCGTGAGCGAAACGGAGACCGTCCCGCAACAGCCCCGGCTACCGGCGGCCCCGCCGGCGGCCACGCCACCGCCCACCACGGCCGCCGCGGCACAGTTGCCCGCCGATCGCTACCTCAATAGAGAACTGAGCTGGCTGGATTTCAACGCCCGCGTGCTGGCCCTGGCCGAGGACCCCTCGGAACCGCTGCTGGAACGCGCCAAATTCCTGGCCATCTTCTCCTCGAATCTCGACGAGTTCTACATGGTGCGGGTGGCCGGCCTCAAACGCCGCGCCGAGGCCGGACTCTCGGTCCGCTCCGCCGACGGCCTGTCCCCCACCGAACAACTCACCCTCATCGCCGAGCGCACCCAGGAACTGGCCGGACGCCATGCGCGGGTCTTCCTCGACCAGGTGCGCCCGGCACTGGCCGACGAGGGTATCGCCATCATCGGCTGGGCCGATCTGGACGACGACGAACGCCGCCGCCTGTCCGGCTACTTCCTCGACCAGGTGTTCCCGGTGCTGACCCCGCTCGCCGTCGATCCCGCCCATCCCTTCCCCTACATCAGCGGCCTGAGTTTGAATCTGGCTGTCACGGTGAAGGATTCCGAGACCGGCGGTGAACATTTCGCCCGTGTGAAGGTGCCCGACAACGTCGACCGCTTCGTCCGGGTGCGCCGGACCCTCAACGAAACCCCCGGCGCCCGCCGAGATTCCGACATCACCGCTGTCCCCCGGCTGGCCGCCTTCCTGCCGATGGAAGATCTGATCGCCGCCCACCTCGATCAGCTCTTCCCGGGAATGGAAGTGGTGGAACACCATTCGTTCCGCATCACCCGCAACGCCGACTTCGAGGTCGACGAGGACCGCGACGAGGATCTGCTGCAGGCCCTCGAACGGGAACTGGCCCGTCGCCGCTTCGGATCGCCGGTGCGCCTGGAAGTTTCCGACGATATGACCGAGCACATGCTCGAGTTGCTGCTGCGCGAACTCGACGTCGACCCCGGCGACGTGATCCAGGTGCCCGGTCTGCTCGACCTGTCGTGCCTGTGGCAGGTCTACGGCGTCGACCGGCCGCTGCTCAAGGACGCGCCCTACGTTCCGGCCACGCCGCCCGCGTTCGGCGAAAGAGAAACGCCGCGAAACGTTTTCGCCGCCCTGCGCGAGGGCGACGTGCTGGTGCATCACCCCTACGATTCGTTCTCCACCAGCGTGCAGCGTTTCATCGAGCAGGCGGCGGCCGATCCGCAGGTGCTGGCCATCAAACAGACCCTCTACCGCACCTCCGGCGACTCTCCCATCGTCAACGCGCTCATCGACGCCGCCGAGGCCGGTAAACAGGTCGTCGCGCTGGTCGAGATCAAGGCCCGCTTCGACGAACAGGCCAACATCAAATGGGCACGCGCGCTGGAGCAGGCGGGCGTGCACGTGGTCTACGGCCTCATCGGCCTGAAGACGCACTGCAAGACCTGTCTGGTGGTGCGCCGCGAGGGTGCCACCATCCGCCGCTACTGCCATATCGGGACCGGCAACTACAACCCGAAGACCGCGCGGCTCTACGAGGACGTCGGACTCCTCACCGCGGCACCGGAGATCGGCGCCGACCTGACCGACCTGTTCAACTCGCTGACCGGCTATTCGCGAAAGGCCAACTACCGCAACCTGTTGGTCGCGCCGAGCAGCGTGCGCTCGGGCATCGTGGAGCGGATCCGCCGCGAGACCGAGCTGGCCGCCCAGGGCGTGCCGGCCCGTATTCGCCTCAAGGCCAACGCCATCGTCGACGAGCAGATCATCGACGCGCTCTATCGCGCGTCCCAGGCCGGGGTTCCGGTACAGATCGTGGTGCGCGGCATCTGCGGGCTGCGGCCCGGTGTGCCCGGGATGAGCGACAACATCGAGGTGCGCTCGATTCTCGGCCGCTTCCTGGAACATTCGCGCATCCTGCATTTCCAGGCCCAGGACGAGTACTGGATCGGCAGTGCCGACATGATGCACCGCAATCTCGACCGGCGCGTGGAGGTCATGGCGCAGGTGAAGGATCCGAAGCTGCGCGAGCGGCTGGCGGTGGTGTTCGATTCCGCACTCGATCCCGCGACCCGGTGCTGGGTGCTGCAGCCCGACGGCAGCTGGGCGGCCCAGCCGAGCTCCGAGGCCTTGGGTCGCGGCGTGCAGGTGCGCGACCATCAGGAGTTCCTCATGCGACTGCGGAGGCCGGATCAGCAGTGAAATCCTCGGCGACACGAGATTTCGATCGGTCCCCGGACGACGGCGCCACCGCCCTCGATCGCCTCGGCGACACCGGCGGTTCGATCAGCTACGACGAGGTGGGTACAGGTGAGAGCGGCTCGGGCGACACCATCTCGGATCCGCGGGTGACCGCCAACATCATCGCCGCGGGCGCCGTGGTGTGGCGGCGGCCCCGCGACGGCGGACCGGTCGAGGTGGCCCTCGTACACCGGCCGAAATACGACGATTGGTCGCTGCCCAAAGGAAAGCTCGACCCGGGCGAAACCGCGATGGTCGCGGCCGTGCGCGAAGTGACCGAAGAAACCGGTCTGAACTGCCGTCTGGGGCGCTATCTCGGTCGGGTCACATATCCGGTGCCCGGACATCGCAAACTCAAGCGTGTCGACTATTGGGCGGCCACACCCGTCGGCGGCGAGTTCGTCACCAATTCCGAAGTCGACCAGCTCCGGTGGCACCGGGTGGACCGGGTGATGGACCAACTCTCCTACCCGATGGATCGCCGAATCATCCGCAATTTCCTGCGCCTGCCGCCCGACACCGCGACCCTGGTGCTGGTGCGGCATGCGAAAGCGGGCCGCCGCGACCGATTCACCGGTCCCGACGACCAACGGCCACTGGAAAAGGCCGGTCGCGCACAGGTCGAGGTGCTGACGCCGAATCTGCTCGCCTTCGGACCGGGAGCGGTCCATTCGGCGCCTCCGCTGCGTTGTGTGCAGACCGTCGCGCCGGTCGCCGAGGCCCTCGCCCTCGATATCACCCCGGAGCCGCTGCTGTCGGAAAGCGGTTATGCCGCAGCACCGCAGGCCGGTGTGGACCGGCTGCGGGAACTGGTCTCGCCCGACATCGTTCCGCTCGTGTGCAGTCAGGGCAAGGTCATTCCGGATCTGCTGCAGCGCTGGGCGGACGACGACGGTCTCACCCTGCCGCCGGCCCGGAACCGCAAGGGCAGCGTCTGGGTGCTGTCGATCGCCGACGGACGGCTGGTCGCCGCCGATCATCTCGATCGGTCCCTGCGTACCCACTGAATCCGAGAAAACACGGTCGACCCGAAAACGCGTCGAACCCGAAAACGCAATGACCCCGGACCGAAAGGACCGGGGTCATTGTCGTCGCGTCACTCGCTATCGCCGCGTGGTGCGCTTGGTTGCCGTGCGCTTGGCAGCGGTCTTCTTGGCAGGAGCCTTCTTGGCCGCGGTCTTGGCCGCGGTCGTCTTCTTGGCCGCGGTCTTCTTGGCTGTCGCCTTGGTGGCCGTGGTCTTCTTGGCGGTCGTCTTCTTGGCCGGAGCCGTCTTCTTCGCCGTGGTCACCTTCTTCGCAGGCGCCTTCGCGGCCGTCTTCTTGGCGGTCGTCTTCTTGGCCGGGGCCGCCTTCTTCGCCGCGGTCTTCTTGGCCGTGGTCTTCTTGGCCGTGGTCTTCTTGGCGGCCTTCTTCGCCGCACCCGACACCGGCGCTGCCACACCGCGTTTCACGGCCGGACCGGCCGCCGCGATCTTCTGCTTGCCCGAGATGATCGCCTTGAACTGCGCACCCGGGCGGAACGCGGGCACCGAAGTGGGCTTCACCTTCACCGTCTCGCCGGTTCGGGGATTACGCGCCACCCGTGCCGCCCGCTTGCGCTGTTCGAATACACCGAATCCGGTGATTGTGACGCTCTGACCCTTGTTCACCGCACGCACGATCGTGTCGACAATGTGCTCGACTGCCGCAGTGGCCGTGCGCCTGTCAGTACCCAACTTCTCGGTCAGAACATCGATCAGTTCCGCCTTGTTCATTGAATCCTCCGCAGACTAATGGCCCGTCGTCGGACCGACTAGGTACCACGGTAAACCCTGAATGGGCAAGAGTCTATGTGCCACGCCAAATTTCATGTGGCGTGGCACACGCGCAGCAACCTCGATTGGTTGCTCTCAGCTAACACTCGAGACTGTTCAGTCCCGTGAAATAGCCGCTGGAATGGTGGTCGGTTTCCAAGACGGCCTTGCCTTTTCGAACTGCTCGATGGCCTCTTCCTGCCGAAGTGTCAGTCCGATGTCGTCCAGACCTTCCAGCAGCCGCCACCGGGTGTAGTCGTCAATATCGAAGGGCAACACGGTGGTTCCAGCGGCCACAGTGCGTGCCTCGAGATCGACGATCAATTCCAGGCCGGGATGTTCTTCGATCAACTTCCAGAGCAATTCGACATCATGTTGTGACATCTGCGCGGCCACCAAGCCGCCCTTACCGGCGTTGCCCCGGAAGATGTCGGCGAAGCGGGAAGAGATCACCACCCGGAAGCCGTAGTCCATCAATGCCCAAACCGCATGCTCTCGCGACGATCCCGTACCGAAATCCGGTCCGGCGACCAACACACTTCCCCGGTCGAACGGGCTGGTGTTCAAAATGAAGCCCGGATCCGAACGCCAGGCGGCGAACAGACCGTCCTCGAATCCCGTTCGGGTCACCCGTTTCAGATAGACCGCGGGGATGATCTGGTCGGTATCGACATTCGACCGGCGCAACGGCACGCCGATCCCCTTGTGCACCTTGAACGGTTCCATAGTTGCTCCTGTAGTCCTGAGGTGAATTCCGGCCGGTCAGTTCAGATCCGCCGGCGCCGACAACCGGCCCCGGACCGCCGTCGCGGCCGCGACCTGCGGCGAAACCAGATGCGTACGGCCGCCTTTACCCTGGCGTCCCTCGAAGTTGCGGTTCGATGTCGAAGCACAGCGCTGACCGGGAGAAAGCTGATCCGGATTCATTCCCAGGCACATCGAGCAGCCGGCCTGGCGCCATTCCGCGCCCGCCGCGGTGAAAATCTCGCCCAAACCCTCGGATTCGGCCTGGGCGCGCACCCGCATCGAGCCCGGAACGATCAACATCCGCACGCTGTCGGCGACCTTGCGCCCCTTCAGAACGTCCGCCACCGCCCGCAAATCCTCGATCCGGCCGTTGGTGCACGAACCCACGAAAACCGTATCCACGGGCACCTCACGAAGCGGAGTTCCGGGCTCCAAATCCATGTAAGTCAGAGCCTTCTCGGCGGCCGCTCGCTCGTTTTCGTCGGCGAAATCCTCCGGATTCGGCACCACATCGCCCAGCGGGGCGCCCTGACCGGGGTTGGTGCCCCAGGTGACGAACGGCGTCAACGTCGAGGCGTCCAGGTGCACCTCGGCGTCGAAGCCGGCATCCGGATCGGTCTTCAGCGCCTCCCACGCCGCCACCGCCGCATCCCAGTCCGCGCCGGTGGGGGCATGTTCGCGGCCCTTCAGGAATTCGTAGGTGACCTCGTCGGGGGCCACCATGCCCGCCCGGGCACCGGCCTCGATGGACATGTTGCACATCGTCATCCGCGCCTCCATGGACATGGCGCGCACGGCCTCGCCGCGGTATTCGAGCACATAACCCTGCCCGCCGCCGGTGCCGATCTTGGCGATGACCGCCAGAATCACGTCCTTGCTCGTCACGCCGGGCGGCAACTCGCCATCGATATTGATCGCCATGGTCTTGAACGGCCGCAGCGACAACGTCTGCGTCGCCATCACATGTTCGACCTCGCTCGTGCCGATACCCATCGCCAGCGCGCCGAATGCGCCGTGGGTCGAGGTGTGCGAATCACCACACACCACGGTCATGCCCGGCTGCGTCAAACCCAGCTGCGGACCGACCACGTGCACGATGCCCTGTTCGATATCACCCATCGGATACAGCCGCACGCCGAATTCCTCGCAATTACGCCGCAGGGTTTCCACCTGGGTGCGCGAGATCGGATCCGCGATCGGCTTATCGATATCGACCGTCGGCACATTGTGGTCCTCGGTCGCGATGGTCAGATCCGGCCGGCGCACCGGGCGCCCCGCCGCCCGCAGCCCGTCGAAGGCCTGCGGGCTCGTGACCTCGTGCACCAGGTGCAGATCGATGTAGATGAGATCGGGTTCGCGCTGCGCACCCTCACCCGCACCCCGTACGACGACATGCTGATCCCAGACCTTCTCCGCCAGCGTGCGTGGCCGTTCGGCCATGACAACCACCTCTCTGTGCCTGATTGCGACGGCTTCGCCGCCGCGGTTTGCGGCCCCCTAGGCCTCGGTTCTTCCCTCCTCCGCTCAGTCGCTGCGCTCCCTCGCTCCGTCAGTCCAGAACCGAGGCGGGCCGCAAACATGGAGGTGGGCAGACTGGCGAGGTCCACCGGAGGTGCGAACTCGCCGGGTGCGATCAGACTTGCCAATCTCACTATGCGAGACGCTAATATCGTTCTATGAGACAGCATAGCGGTATCGGGGTGCTCGACAAAGCCATGGCCGTGCTTTACGCCGTGGCCGAACAACCGTGTGGACTCAATGAGCTGTGCATCCGCACCGGGCTGCCCCGGGCCACCGCGCATCGGCTGGCCGTCGGGCTGGAGACCCATCGCATGCTGGCCCGCGACGCCGCCGGTTCCTGGCGGCCCGGTCCGGCGCTGTCGGAACTGGCCACCACCGCCGAGGATCCGCTGCTCGACGCCGCCGCCGTCATCCTGCCCCGGCTGCGCGAGATCACCGGCGAGAGCGTGCAGCTTTACCGGCTCGACGGCCACTCCCGCATCTGCGTGGCCGCGCTCGAGCCCACCTCCGGCCTGCGCGACACCGTCCCGGTCGGCGCCCGCCTGCCGCTGACCGCCGGATCGGCCGCGAAGGCCCTGCTGGCCTGGGCCGATCCGGAACTGCAACGAGGCGTGCTGGCCGACGCGGTCTTCGGTGAGCGCGCCCTGGCCGAGGTCCGCCGCCGCGGCTGGGCACAGAGCGCCGCCGAACGCTCCGCGGGTGTGGCCAGCGTCTCCGCGCCGGTGCGCGACGGGTCTTCCCAGGTGATCGCCGCGGTCTCGGTATCCGGCCCGATCGATCGCATGGGCCGGCGCCCGGGCGCGCGCTGGGCCGCCGACCTCGTCGCCGCCGCCGATGCCTTGCACAAGCGACTCTGATCCCGATCACGAGCTGTGATCCTGGCCATACGCCGTAAAGTATCGTGACCGCATGGGAGTGAACCAACGCGCACAGATCGTGATGTCCGAGACGGAGATCACCGAATTCCTGGAACGCAGCCGCATCATGACGCTGGCGAGCCTGGGCAAGAACGGAACGCCGCATCTCACGGCGATGTGGTACGGCCTGGTCGACGGTGAAATCTGGTTCGAGACGAAGGGTAAGTCGCAGAAGGCGGTGAATCTGCGGCGCGATCCCCGCGTCACCGTGCTGGTCGAGGCGGGCGACACCTACGACCAGTTGCGCGGGGTGTCGATCGAGGGCCGCGCGGAGATCGTGGAGGACCCGGAGGCGCTGTTCAAGGTCGGCGTCAGCGTCTGGGAGCGCTACACCGGCCCCTACACCGAGGAATTGCGCCCGATGGTGGAGGCGATGCTCAACAAGCGTGTCGCGATCCGCGTGGTGCCGGAACGGGTGCGCAGCTGGGATCACCGCAAGCTCGGTATGCCCGCGATGCCGCCGGGTGGATCCACCTGGCCGGTGCAGGACTGATCCGCACCCGGGAACGAGAAAAGCCCTCCAGCTCGCGCTGGAGGGCTTTCGAATGTAGCCCCGACGGGATTTGAACCCGCGCTACCGCCTTGAGAGGGCGGCGTCCTAGGCCGCTAGACGACGGGGCCAGAGGACTTCCCCAAAGGGAGACTCCGTGGATCTTTCGATCGAGGAGGCTCGGCAAGCTTAACCGGCCGAGACCCGGCGACCAAATCGCCGGGGATGCTGTTCCGACTCGACCGAACGAAGCGAATCAACATTCTCCGCTGGGGTACCAGGACTCGAACCTAGAATGGCTGAACCAGAATCAGCTGTGTTGCCAATTACACCATACCCCAATGACCTGGGCTTTCAGCCTCTCCCCTGTCGGTTCGAGGCCCTCGTTCCGGGCCGAGAAGAAGAGTACCAAACCCCTCCCGTATTTATACAAATCGTCTGGTCAGAGCCGTTTTTCACGGCCTGCGCGGCCCCGGGCCCCCGATCGGTCGGGCACCGGGGCCGGTCCGGCTACGCCAGCGCGGCCCGCAGCCGCCGCATGGTCACCTCACGGCCGAGCAGTTCCAGCGATTCGTACAGCGGCGGGCTGATGTGCGAGCCGGTGACCGCCACCCGCACGGGACCGAAGGCCTTACGCGGTTTGAGCCCCAGATCGTCGACCAGAGCCTTTTTCAGCGCCTCCTCGAGCACGGGCGGCGTCCATTCGGAAACACCGTCGAGCGCCGCCACGGCGGCCTGCAACACGGGCACCGCATCGGGCCCCAGATTCTTTTGCGCCGCGGCCTCGTCGACAGCAAACTCCTCGGCCGGCACGAACAGAAACTTCAATAGATCCCACGCATCACCGAGAACCACGATCCGGGTCTGCACCAACTCCGCCGCCGCGGCGAAAACTCGGTCGTCCACTTCGGCGCCGATGTGACCGTGCGCGGTGAGGAACTCCCGCAACCTACGGGCGAAATCCCCGGTATCCAGCAAACGAATGTGTTCGGCGTTGATCGCATCCGCCTTCTTCTGGTCGAAGCGGGCCGGATTCGAATTTACTTTCGATATCTCGAACGCATCGACCATCTCCGCCATGGAGAAGACATCGCGGTCCTCGGCGAGGCTCCATCCGAGCAAAGCCAGGTAATTCAGCAAACCTTCAGGAATGAATCCGCGATCCCGGTGCGCGAAGAGATTCGACTCCGGATCACGTTTGGACAACTTCTTGTTGCCCTGGCCCATCACGAAGGGCAGATGACCGAACTCCGGAGTGAACTCCGCCACCCCGATCCGCTGCAATGCGGCATACAACGCCAACTGCCGCGGAGTGGAGGAAAGCAGGTCTTCCCCGCGCAACACGTGTGTGATTTTCATCAGCGCGTCGTCGACGGGATTCACCAGCGTATAGAGCGGATCGCCGGTGCCGCGGGTGAGCGCGAAATCGGGCACCGTCCCGGCCTTGGCAGTGATCTCCCCGCGAACCAGATCGTTCCACACCAGATCGTGCTCGGGCATCCGCAAGCGCACCACCGCGGGGCGGCCCTCGGCCTTGTAGGCGGCGACCTGCTCGGGGGTCAGATCGCGGTCGAAGTTGTCGTAACCGAGCTTCGGATCGCGGCCGGCGGCCCGGTGACGGGCCTCGACTTCGTCTGGGGTGGAGAAGGATTCATAGGCCTCACCGGCCGCCAGCAACCTCTGGACGACATCGAGATGAAGCTCACGCCGCTGCGACTGACGGTAGGGACCGTAGGGCCCGCCGACCTCCGGCCCCTCGTCCCACGTCAGCCCGAGCCACCGCAGCGCGTCCAGAATCGCGTGGTATGACTCCTCGGAATCGCGTGCGGCATCGGTGTCTTCGATACGGAAGACGAAGGTGCCGCCGTGGTGGCGAGCGAACGCCCAGTTGAACAGCGCGGTCCGGATCAGGCCGACATGCGGTGTGCCGGTGGGTGACGGGCAGAATCGGACCCGTACGTCAGTCATATTCCTTCTCTCGATCAATGTTTGGCGGCAACAGGATTGGTGAGGGTGCCGATACCCTGAACCGTCACGGATACGGTTTGCCCATCCGTCATCGGTCCTACACCTTCCGGCGTTCCGGTGAGGATGACATCGCCGGGCAGCAAGGTCATCACCTTGGTGACCCACTCGATCACCGTCGGAATGTCGTGCAGCAGAAGTGAAGTCCGGCTGCGCTGGCGCACCTCACCGTCGAGTTCGGTGGTGATCTCGAGATCGCCCGGATCGAGTTCGGTTTCGATCCACGGTCCCAGCGGGCAGAAGGTGTCGTAGCCCTTGGCGCGCGTCCACTGTCCGTCGTGGCGCTGCTGGTCACGCGCGGTCACGTCGTTGGCGACGGTGTAGCCGAGAATGACGTCGGCGGCCCGGGCGGCCGGCACGTCCTTGCACGGGCGGCCGATCACCACCGCCAGCTCCCCCTCGTAGTCGACCTGAGAGGAATTGGGCGGCAACAGGATCGGCAGATTCGGCCCGACGATGGAGGTGTTCGGCTTGAGGAAGATCACAGGATCCTCCGGCGCCGCTCCGCCCATCTCCGCCGCGTGCGCGGCGTAGTTCTTTCCGACGCACACGACCTTGCTGGCCAGAATGGGGGCCAGCAGTCGCACATCGGCCAGCGGCCAGGTACGGCCGGTGAATGTCGGGGTACCGAACGGATGCTCGGCGATTTCACGAGCGATCTCGTCGGAACCGTCGGTTTCGATACTCACGAACGCGACCCCATCGGGGCTGGCAACACGACCTAGACGCATGGCGAAGAGTCTATCCACCTGCCCGAACGCGGCCGACCACCCGGTCTGCGACGGGCGCATGTGACGAATTTCGACTTGCCTACCCGCCACATCCTGGGTGTACGGTAAGAGCCGGTTCACAGAGTAAGACTCTGATCCCAAAATATGAGATTCGAGGTGAGGGCGATGACCACCGTGACAGACGTGCGCGCGACCCGGCGGTGGACCATGCTCGCGCTCGGAGTCTTCGCCCAGTCCTCGAGCGCGGTCATCGTGCACGGCACCCCGTTCCTGTTGCCGGCGCTGACCGATCGCGGAATGCCCTTGGCCACAGCGGGTCTGCTGGTCGCGATGCCGACGGTCGGCCTGGTGTGCACGCTGATCGCCTGGGGATACATCGTGGACCGGGTAGGTGAGCGCACCGTCCTGGTCGCCGGTCCGGTCGTGATGTGTGTGGCAGGTGTGGCTGCTGCGACGGTGACGAACTACGGCATCCTGGGCGTACTGCTGTTTCTGGCCGGTATGGGCGCTGCCAGTACCAACGGCGCGAGCGGCCGGGTGATCGTCGGCTGGTTCCCGGTCGATCAGCGCGGGCTCGCGATGGGTATCCGCCAGACCGCACAGCCGCTGGGTGTCGCGATCGCGGCGATGTCGATACCGGCTGTCGCTGCCGCACACGGGTTTTCCACGGCAATCCTGGTTCCGGCGGCGATGGCGGGTGTCGCGGCGATCGGCTGTCTGATCGGAATCGTCGACCCGCCCCGCCCGGCGAGCACCGGCACGCATCCGGACAACCCGTATCGGGGTGATTCCACGCTGTGGCGCATCCACGCGGTCTCGGTGCTACTGGTGGTTCCGCAGGCCACCCTGTGGACGTTCGCCCTGCTGTGGCTGCATCGCGATGCCGGGCTGTCACTGCCGATGGCCGGGGCGATCGTCACCGCGACCCAGATTCTGGGCGCCGCCGGGCGCATCGGCGCCGGTATCTGGTCCGACCGTGTCGCCAGCCGCCTGCGTCCGTTGCACACCGTGGCGATCGCGGCCGTGGTCTCGATGGCCGCCCTGGCCGGTGCCGCCTGGTTGCACTGGTGGTGGGCGGCGATCCCGATCCTGTTCGCCGCGTCGGTGATCACCGTCGCGGACAACGGCTTGGCCTTCACCGCCGTCGCCGAAATCGCCGGCCCGTACTGGAGCGGCCGCGGCCTGGGCATCCAGAACACCGGCCAGAACTTGGCATCCGCCGCTGTCGCACCGGTTTTCGGCGCTCTCATCACCGCCGCCGGCTTCCCGGCGACCTATCTGGTCGCTGCGATTGTCGCGGCAGCCGCCGTCCCCATGGTGCCGATCGTCCGCAACCGCTGACATCCGGGTTCCCCACGGCCGCACCCCTTTCCGTCACAGTACGGAGTGCGGCCGTGGGGAAATGTCACGCCGCCAACAACTTTCGAGGTTGTACCTACAACCTGAGCGTGCCGGCTCCCACTACGAATCGATCCCCCTGTCGCGCCGTTGTTTTGGCGACAGGGGGATCGTTCGGAACAAGCTCAGAGGGACGCGGCGATGCGGTCGCCGATTTCGACCGTGGAGGCGGTGCCGGCGCGGGCAGCGAGGTCCTTGGCTACCGCGGCTTCGATGCGGGCGGCTTCCTCGGACCGGCCGAGGTGGTTCAGCAGCAGCGAAACCGAGAGGATGGCGGCAGTCGGGTCGGCCTTGGACTGGCCGGCGATATCGGGTGCGCTGCCGTGGACCGGTTCGAACATGCTCGGGTTGGTGCCCGAGGCGTCGACGTTGCCCGAGGCGGCCAGGCCGATGCCACCGGACACCGCCGCGGCGAGGTCGGTGATGATGTCGCCGAACAGGTTGTCGGTGACGATCACGTCGAAGCGGCCCGGATCGTTGACCATGTGGATCGTCGCGGCGTCGATGTGCTGATAGGCGACCTCGACCTCGGGGTATTCCGCGCCGACCTCGGTGACGGTGCGCTGCCACAGCGAACCGGCGAAGCTCAGCACATTGGTCTTGTGGACCAGCGTCAGGTGCTTGCGGCGCTGCTGGGCCTTGTCGAAGGCGTAGCGCACCACCCGCTCGATGCCGAAGCGGGTGTTGGTGGAGACCTCGGTGGCCACCTCGTGCGGGGTATTCACGCGGATCGCGCCGCCGGTACCGGTGTACGGACCCTCGGTTCCCTCGCGCACGACGACGAAGTCGATCTCCGGATCACCCGACAGCGGGCTGGTGACGCCCGGGTACAGCTTCGACGGACGCAGGTTCACGTGGTGGTCGAGCGCGAAGCGGGTGTGCAGCAGCAGACCGCGCTCGAGCAGGCCGCTGGGGACCGAGGGATCACCGATCGCGCCCAGCAGGATGGCATCGTGCTGCTTCAGCTCCGGCAGCACCGACTCCGGCAGCACCTCGCCGGTCGCGTGGTAGCGCTTGGCGCCCAGGTCGTACTCGGTCTTCTCGACCCCGGGCACGACCACGTCGAGTACCTTGAGCGCCTCGGCGATGACCTCGGGCCCGATACCGTCACCGGCGATGACAGCCAGCTTCATATGACAACGCTCCGTTCGTTCCTGCTCGCGGCTCGCAACACGTATGCGGCCGAATCAGCCAAGGGCGGTCGATCGGCGGCGTTGCGCCCGGCCGGATCGCCGACACCGTCACACTATCGGTCCCCCGAATCACCCCGATAACCAGGGCAAGCCGCTCCCAATGAGTGAGATCCGACGGCACGGGCTCCCCGAATCACCAGCACGAATCTCACCGGCACACAACCGGTCACATCTACCGAAACGCACAATGCGCGCGAATCCCGCTCCGCGCCATGGCGGTTGGATTCGCGCGCACTGTAACGTACTGCGGCCGAGCCGATTCCGGCCCGGAACGGCTCAGCTCAGGTCGACCTGGACGACCTTCGCGGCACCCACGGCCTCGGCGATCGAGGACTGCACCTCGGCCGGGACGGACTCCTCGACGCGCAGGATGACCGTCGCGCCTTCCTGGTTGATGTCCTGGCTCAGCTGAGCCGCCTTGATGTCGATGGCCGCCTCGCCCAGCTTGGTGCCGATCTTACCCAGGGCACCCGGGCGGTCGTCGTAGTTGAGGATCGCCAGGTTGAGGCCCTCGGCGCGCATGTCGTAGTTGCGGCCGTTGATGTTGACGATCTTCTCGACCTGAGCGGGCTCGGTCAGGGTGCCGGCGACGTTCAGGGTGCGGCCGTCGCCGAATACGGCGCGCAGGTCGACCAGGCTGCGGTGGGTCGGGCTCTCGCTGTGGGTGGTGACGGAGGCCTCGAGGCCCCGTTCCGCGGCCAGCGACGGGGCGTTGACGAAGGTGACCGCGTCCTCGACGTGCGCGGAGAACACACCGCGCAGCGCCGAGAGTTCCAGCACCGCAACCTCTTCCGAGGACAGCTCGCCGCGCACCTGGAGTTCGAGCGAGACCGGCAGCTCGTCGGCGAGGGCGCCCAGCAACACACCCTGCTTGCGCACGATGTCCAGCCAGGGGGCGACGATCTCGTTGACCGCACCACCGGCGACGTTCACCGCACCGGGCACGAACTCACCCGCGAGGGCGAGCTGCACCGACTTGGCGACATCGGTTCCGGCGCGGTCCTGGGCCTCGGCGGTGGATGCGCCCAGGTGCGGGGTCACAACGACCTGCGGCAGCTCGAACAGCGGGCTGTCGGTCGACGGCTCGGTCTCGAACACGTCGATGCCGGCGGCGCGCACGTGGCCGGAGGTGATGGCATCGGCCAGGGCCTGCTCGTCGATCAGACCGCCACGGGCGGCGTTGACGATGATGACGCCCTTCTTGGTCTTGGCCAGGGTCTCCTTGTTCAGCATGCCCTTGGTCTCAGGGGTCTTGGGCAGGTGAATGGAGATGAAGTCGGCACGCTCGAGCACCTCGTCCAGGCTCAGCAGCTCGATACCCAGCTGGGCGGCGCGGGCCGGGGAGGTGTAGGGGTCGTACGCGATGACCTTGGTCTCGAAAGCGGCCAGGCGCTGCGCGAACAGCTGGCCGATGCGGCCCAGGCCGATGACGCCGACGGTCTTGCCGAAGATCTCGACACCATTGAACTTGCTGCGCTGCCAGGTGTGCTCGCGCAGGGTGGCGTCGGCTGCCGGGATCTGGCGGGCGGCGGCCAGCAGCAGGGTGACGGCGTGCTCGGCGGCGGTGTGGATGTTGGAGGTCGGCGCGTTGACGACCATGACACCGCGCTCGGTGGCCGCGGGCACGTCGACATTGTCGAGGCCGACGCCGGCGCGGGCGACGATCTTGAGGTTCTTGCCGGCCTCGAGCACCTCGGCGTCGACGGTGGTGGCCGAACGGACCAGCAGCGCGTCGGCCTCGGGCACGGCGGCCAGCAGCTCGGGTCGATTGGGGCCGTCGACCCAGCGAACCTCGACACCGTCACCGAGCGCATCGACGGTCGACTGGGCGAGCTTGTCGGCGATCAGAACAACAGGACGGCCATTTTGGCTCACTGTGGGGCACTCCTGGGGAAAGAGGTCGGCATTTACCGCGGACCAGCTTAATGGTCGCGCTTGGGCGTCGGTGTACCGCCCGGTAGGCAGCCGCCCTCACACCGCCGCCGACCCCGGGCCGCAGCGCATCGGGCCCCGGACGCGAAAGAGCCCCGCATCTCGAAAGATACGGGGCCCCAATGTAAGTCGCGGACAGTTCACGCTACGTAAAGTGGCGCGCAGTCAGCGGACTCGATCAGAGAACGCTTACGTTCTGAGCCTGCGGGCCCTTCTGGCCCTGGCCGATCTCGAACTCCACGCGCTGCCCCTCGTCGAGGGACCGGAATCCACTACCGCTCACAGCCGAGTAGTGCACGAACACATCGGGACCACCGTCGTCCTGAGCGATGAACCCGAAGCCCTTCTCGCTGTTGAACCACTTCACTACGCCTTGCGCCATTTCATACCTTCTGTAGACGAGCCGAACCGACCAACTTCACGGTCGGGCCGGTCTCAGTGATCAAGCCTGCCACGGACTGCGCCGTCGCGCCACCACAGTGGTCACCCCGGGGGAGGGAAACCGCACCCGAAGCGAAAAGTCGGCTTTTCGTGTGGGGCACGCCGTGATTGTCTCGTGATAGCGCGGCGGGTCGCGCTCGTCGCGTCGCGGCGAGCGGCGGGAA
>NZ_JBMVFU010000042.1:0-27246 GCF_049538315.1 Nocardia sp. AB354
CGGTCGCGTCTCTACTTACCGACGGCGCTGAGGTCCTGCTCGTCGATCTGCTTGAACGGCACATGCGTTGCGGGATCGAGGATTTCGTCCAGGTGCTGCTGCACCAGCTCCGGGGTCAGCTCCTTGCTCGTGAAGCCCGTGTTGAAGCCGAGCACCAGCCGCTGCACCTCACCGCCCTGGGCTTGGATCACCTCACCGTTGATCGCGCAGTCCTGGTGGGCCAGATATGCCACCACCGGGCTGACCAGCGAGGTCGGCAGGTTGTCGCGCATGAACTGCTTGAACTCCTCGGAGATGTCCGCTTCGTCGGACATGCGGGTCGCCGCGGTCGGAGCGATCGCGTTGACCTTGATGCCGACCTCCTCCGCCTCGATGGCAAGGGTGCGGGTGAACGCGAAGATCGCGCCCTTGGCGGAGACGTAGGGCGTCTGCTGCGGGAAGCCGATCAGCGTGGGGGAGGTGGTGTTCACGACGCGACCGGAACCGCTCTCGATCAGGTGCGGCCAGGCCGCGGCGGTGACTCCGGCGGTGCCGAAGAAGTGCACTTCCATGTGCTGCCGGATCGACGGCAGAATATCGGGCCCGAAGGCGTGCACCCGGTTGATACCGGCGTTGTTGACCAGGATGTCGAGGCGGCCGAACGCGTCGATCGCGGTCTGCACGATGTCTTCGGGATTCTCGGTGACCGAGTCGAAGTTCGCCACCGCGCGACCGCCGGCGGCGACGATCTCGGCCACGACTTCCTCCGCCGGAGTCGTATCGGCCCCGCTGCCCTGCGCGGAACCGCCGAGATCGTTGATCACCACCGCCGCGCCCCGCGACGCCAGGAACTTGGCGTGCGAGGCACCGAGGCCGCGCCCCGAGCCGGTGACAATGGCGACGCGTCCGTCGAATGACAACATTGAATTCTCCTCAGTTCTTCGCCGGAAGCATGACCGCGACCATCGTCACGGGTTTGTCGGTGCGGTTGCTCCAGGCGTGTTTGATGCCGCGGTGGATCACCGTGTCGCCGGCCCGCAGCAGGGTTTCGCCGGTCTCGTAGAGCGCGTAGATCTCGCCGTCGAGGATCGTGGCGATATCGATCGTCTCGGTCGCGTGCAGTCCGACGATGCCGTCGCTTTCGGCATTGGCGTCGTCACCGTGCAGGTTGCCGATCGACTCCGCGTACACCGCCGGGTCGATCTCGCTGTCCGGCGGGAAGGTGGCCAGCCGGACCACGAGCCCGTTCGCCGGCGGCGCGAGTTCCACCTCGGATGCCAGTGTGTCGTCGTCGCCATACCGGGCGGGCAGGGAATCGACGCGCCAGACGTCGTTGACGGTGAACGCCGGAAGGGCCACCCGGGTGGTTGTGTTCTCGTCCGTGACGACGGTCGACCTGCCCTGTGCGTCCAGGCCCGCGATCACGCGCCGGGCGGTCTTGTGCAGATGTTCGCCACTCATGAAGTTCCTTCCCATCGGCCGATCTTGTGCCGTCGCTCACAAAATACTATATATTAAATAGGGTAGACAAGGTCTGCTGCCGAAGCCGATCGGTCTCGATCGTCGGTCGCGAAGCGGTTGTGCAGTGTCCAGATATCTGGACACTCGCCGCCTCGGCATCCGGACATCATGGTGACGCAGGCCACCTGCACCACTCGATAGGAAGGCACCGACAACCGATGAGCACCACACCCGATCAGGCGACCATCGACCTCGCGGAGAACTGGGTCAAAGCGTTGAAGAACATCGACCTGTTCCTCGAGATCAGTACCGACGACTGCCAGGTGTGGCACAGCGCGGACGACAAGTGGGTGTCGGTGGCCGAGGCCGTCGCCGCCGTCTACGAGCGCTCCGGCGACAACGGCGTGCCCGATTTCCAGGCCCAGGGCGTCACCTTCACCGAGAAGGGCTTCTTCAACGAGGCGACGACCGAGGTGCAGATCAGTGGTCAGATGATGAAACTGCATCTGATCCAGCTCGTGGAGGTGCGCGACGGAAAGGCCGCGCGGGTGCGTGAGTACATCGGCCCGGAGATGGGCGTCCAGCCGTAAAGGCAAGTGCGCTGGACGAAAAGCGCGTCGACTGGGTTACCGGTCGACGCGCTTTCTCTGTCATCGAGTGTGATTACAACGGCCACTGCATGTGTTTGATCTCGAAGAACTCGCGCAGTCCCTCCTCACCGCCTTCGCGGCCGATTCCGCTGTAGCCCGGTCCACCCCACGGTGCGTCGGCGCGCATGCCGCCGCCGCCGTTGATGGTGACCGTGCCCGACCGCAGCCGGCGGCCGAAGGCTACGGCCTCGGCGGTGGGGCCCCAGACATTGGCGTTGAGAGCGTATTTGGAGTTGTTGGCCATGCGGACCGCATCGTCGAGATCGGTGTACGGCATGACGACGCCGACCGGTGCGAAGAGTTCTTCTTGGGCGATCTCGGCCTCGTTGGGTACGTCAGTGACCAGAGTGGCTTCGAGGAAGAAGCCGTCGCCCAGACCTGCTGGGCGGCCGCCGCCGACCGGGAGCTGGGCACCGGATTCGCGTGCACGAGTGAGGAAGCCCTCGACCTTCGCTCGATGCTCACCGGTGATCAGCGGCCCGAGGATGGTGTCGGGTGCCATCGGGTCACCGACGGTGAGGCTGCGCAGAAAGCCCGCCGATCGCTCGACGTATTCGTCGAAATCCGCCTGCGGCACCAGGGTTCGCGTGGTGGCGCCGCAGGCCTGGCCGCTGTTGCGGGTGAATCGGAGGACCGACGCGGGCACCGCCCGTTCCAGGTCTGTGCCCGGCAGCACGATATTCGGCGACTTGCCGCCCAGTTCGAGCACGACCTTCTTCAACGTCGGCGCTGCGAGCGTCAGGATCTTGCTGCCCACTTCGGCGGATCCGGTGAAACTCACCATGTCGACTTCGGGTGACTCGACCACCAAGGTCGTGGTCCCGGGCGGACCGAAGACCAGATTGACTGCGCCGGAAGGTAATCCAGCCTCCTCGAACAGTCGAACGATCGCCGAGGTCAGCAGGATGGCGCGCGGCGAGGTGACCAGTACGGTCGAACAACCGGCCGCCAGGGCGGCGCCCAGTTTGTACGCGCACATCATCACCGGCACGTTGTAGGCGACGATGGCGGCCACCACGCCGGCGGGTTCGCGCAGCAGCATGCTGCTGGAGGTGATCGGGTCGTGGTCCAGTGGGAGGGGCTGTTCGTATCCGTCGCGCGGGCCGCGGGCCGCGGCGTCGGCGAACCACCGGAAGAACTTCGCCGGCAGATCCACATGCAGGGTGCCCGCGCTGCTGATCGGGGTACCGATCTCGGTGGCGGCGAGCCCGATGATCGCCTCGCGGCGTTCGATCAGCAGATCGGCGAAGCGGTGCAACAGCGCGCCGCGATCGGCGGGGGAGAGGCGACTCCACTCGCCGCCGTCGAAAGCCCGGCGGGCCGCGGATACCGCTGCCGCTACCTGGGCCGGACCGGTCGAGGGCGTCACCGCGATCCGGCGACCGGTACTCGGGTTGATCGAGACGATCGGCTCGCCGTCACCGGTGATCCAGCGTCCGTCGATGAAGCTCGCGGCCTCGGCGGTCAAGGCGGTCATAACAACATTCTTTCTGTCGGAATCGCCCCGGTCCCACCGGAGCATATTGAATATATTGTGCTACGTGCTTATCGAGCCATGTAACCGCCATCGACGACGAACTCGCCGCCGGTCGCATAGCCGGCCCGCTCGGACAGCAGCCACACCGCCATCTCGGCGATATCCCCCGGCTGCGCCAGCCGCGCGAAGGGAATGCGCGCCATGATGGTGTCACCGCTGCGCGCCTTGGCGTCCTTCATCAGATCGGTGTCCGTATAGCCCGGGCACACCGCGTTGATACGGACGGTGGGCGCGTACTCGATCGCGGCGGTCTTCGTCAGGCCGATCACGCCGTGTTTGGCCGCCGAATATCCCGCGGTCGTCTTGAATCCGGTCAGGCCCGCCAGCGACGCGGTGTTCACGATCGCGCCGCCGCCCTGAGCCTCCATCTGCTTCAGCTCGGCGCGCAGGCACAGCCAGACGCCCTTGAGGTTCACGGCGATGGCCTGGTCGAAGGCCTTCTCGTCCCATTCGCCCACGCGGCGCCCGCCCTGGCCGATCTGGCCGCCGCTGACACCGGCGTTGTTGAAGGCGCCGTCGAGGCGTCCGTAGTGGTCGACGGCGGCGGCGACCATCGCGTCCACGGAACCGCCGTCGGTCAGATCGGCGGGAAGGGCGACCGCCTCGCCGCCGTTCGCGCGCACCTGCTCGGCCGCGGCCTTCAGTCCGTCCGTGGACACATCGGTCAGCGCCAGTCGCGCGCCTTCGCGTGCGGCGAGCAGGGCCGTGGCCCGTCCGATTCCGCCGGCCGCGCCGGTGATGAGTACGACCTTGCCGTCGAGCAACAGCTCAGGCATTTCAGGATTCCTTTCGATTGCGTTGCCGCGCTGGGCACTACGTCCGACGTAGCCCGGCGCTGTCCGGGGTGGGCGCTGCTGCTTATCGAGGCCGGGGTCCGGCCGCGCAGCTGTGATCGGTGCTGCGCGGCCGGCCGATTCCGGTGGCGAGTCTCAGCCGACGCGGGAGGCGGGCCAGTCGTGTGCGGGGGACCGCCACGCGGGCCAATGGTCTTCGGGCTCCGGGCGAGTCACCGATATCTGGTGCAAGCACTGCTGGCACTTGACGACCATGCGGGGGCCGAGATAGTTGGCCACCGGGTAGCGGGCGAGGTTCGCCGCACCGCACTCCGGGCAGGTTCCGTCGACGGGGGTCCGTTCGACGTACACGCGCGGTGTTTCCGGGCGAGGGAACAGGAGTCGATCGACCGACATAGGTGTGCCTCTCTCAGATGATCCAGGTGGTGGGGTTGGCGACCGGCACCTGCCAGCGCCCCTGTTCGCGTTCCGCGGCCAGATGCGTGCGCCGTGCCGTGGTGGCGGCCTCGTCGACCGCGCCGTCGGTGATGACGACTCCGTATGCGGCGGAGGCGAATTCGGGGCTGACGAGCCCGGCGCGCACGTCGGCGGCGACGCGGCCGGTGTCGCGGGCGAGCGGATCACCCCAGCCGCCACCGCCGCCGATGACGAAGCGAATCGCGTCGCCGGCCTGCAACAGCAGATTGGAGAACTTGCCGGACGTGTAGCGGGCGCCGCGGCCGAATTCGCCGTTGTTCGGATCGGGGCGGCCCTGCTCGTCGAACATGCCGAACAGCGGTTCGGCGCCGCGCAGATCGAGCGGGTTGCCGTGGGTGTTCAGATCGAAGTTCGCGATGTACCAGCCGTAGGCCGAGGTGCCCGCGCCGCCGCCCTTCGAGCCGGGAGCGCCGCGGCGCAGCCGGTCGGCGACGACGGTGACGAGCGTGTCGGATTCGGCGTAGATGGAATACACCGAACCGAGTCCGCCACGGAACTCGCCCGCGCCGGCGGTGTCGATCACGATCTCGTGCTGGACGACGATCAGTGGGCTCTCGATCTCGACGTGTTCCTGCACCGAGGTGCGGCAGTTGCCGATCGGCACCACGCAGAACGAGACGCCGTCCTCCTTCCACGTACCGCCCCAGCCGCCGCCGGCGAGACCGTAAGCGCCCCACGGGGTTCCCTCATGTCCGGGGCGGCTGTCGATTCCGCTGAAGCCGACATAGAGCGCGGTTCCGGTGTCGGGTGCGAAGGATTCCTCTACCGCCTGGCTCAGTGCCTGCGTCACCACGTTGATCGCACGCGGACCGATGTCGGCGTGGCTCGAGCAACTCGACGGTGGCAGCACCTGCACCACACTGCCCGCGGGCAGCAGGACGTCGATCGGTCGCAGGGTGCCGCTGTTGACCGGTGTCGACGGATCGACCATCAGCTTCACCGCCTCGATGCAGCGTCCCGCCTCGCACCAGGCGGTGCCGCAGTTACCCAGCGGCTGGCGGCCCGAACCGGAGAAGTCGATCTCCATGCGGTCGCCGCGCACCTTCACGGTGACGTTCACCGGGATCGGCTCGTCGGTCACGCCGTCCTCATCGAGGAAGTCCTCGGCGGTGTAGTCGCCGTCGGGGATGCTCGCGATACCGCGGCGCATACTCGCCTCGGTGGCGTCGATCGCGTACCGGCCGGCCGCACGGACCTGCTCCAGCCCACCGCGTGCGATGAGATCGTGCAGCTGACGCTCGCCGACGACCAGGCAGCCGTGCAGGGCACGCAGATCACCGAGCACCAACTGCGGAACCCTGTTGTTCTCCAGCAGGAAGTTGAAGGTCGGGCGCACCGGCACGTCGCCCGCGTAGAGCAAGGTCGGCGGCAGCTTCAGCTGTTCCTCGAAGTGAGTCTGCGCGCCGTTGGAGAAGCCGCCCGGGATCGGGCCGCCGAGATCCACGAGATGCGAGGTCGACTGCAGTAGGAATTCGACCCGGCCGTCGACGAAGACGGGCCGGAACAGATTCACATCGGCCTGGTGCAGCGAGCCGCGCCAGGGATCGTTGGTGAAGATGACGTCACCGGGCTGCATGGTGTCGATATCCCAGTCGTCCATCACGAAATTCGCGATGTGCGGTGCGACGAAGGCATGCTGCATACAGCCCTCCCACAGCGCGGCGGCCTCCCAGCCCTCGTCGGTGCGCATGTGGATGACGACCGTGCAGTCCAGAATGTCGCGGCAGACGGGCGAAAAGGCGCTGCGCATCAGCGAATCCAGCATTTCGCGCGCGACTTCGGTGAGTCCGTAGCGCAGGATGTCGAGTTCGACATCGGCGGCGGGTCCGGTGGATTCGGGGCTGGTGACAGGCGGGGTGGAAATGGTCATGGCTCCTCAGCTCTGCGGCTCGATGATCAGGTTCAGGTCGTCGTCCAGCGATGCGGTCCGCCCCGGCAGCACCAGCGTCGTCGCGTACTTCTCGGCGACGAGTGCGGGTCCGTGGACCTTCTCGTCGCGGCCGAGACGTTCGCGGACATAGATGGGAACCTCGACGGGGTCGGTGGTGCCCGGCACGGTGAGTTGGGTTGTGCGCAGGAAGGATTCGCCGTCCTCGGGCGTCGCCTCGGGCTTGCGGTTCTCGCGCGCGATGATGGCGGTCACCTCGACCGTCGACACCACGACCGGGATCTCCGTCGCCGCGAATCCGTACGACTCCCGATAGAACTCGTGGAAGGCGGGCACGAGCGCGGCAACGCCCTCCGCGGTGAGCGCCCCGTCGGGGATGGGCATCCGGTTGTCCCAGGTCTGGCCGCGGTACATGGCGAAGACGGCCCGCTCGAAGCGAAGGCGTTCGACATCGGCGCCCTGGTTCTTCAGTTCGTCGCGAATGCGGTCCTGCAGTGCGGTGAAGGCGGCCTCGATCGCGTCGGCGTTCGCCGGATCCAGCGCAGTCATGATCGACTGCGCCCGCGTGACCATCAGATCGCTGCGCAGCAACCCCAGCGCCGAGAACTGACCGGGACTCGACGGAACGATCACCTTGTCGAGACCGAGGATCTGTCCCACCCGGTCGGCGAGCATCGGCCCGGCCGAGCCGGAGGGCTGCAATGCGAACTCGCGCATGTCCAGTCCGCGATAGACCGAAATCGTGCGAACCTTCGCGGCGATGTCCTGGCACGCGACTTCGTATGCGGCGGAGGCGAGTTCGATCGCCGACATACCCCACTGCTCGCCGGTTCGCGCGAGAGCCGCCAGCGAGGCGTCGACGTCGAGACGGATGGCGCCGTTGGCGAACAGGTCCGGTTGCAGAATCCCGAGCGCGGCGCAGGCGTCGGTCAGGGCGGGTTCGGTGCCGCCGCGCTGGTAGCACACCGGTCCGGGGTTGGAGCCGGCCGAGGCCGGTCCGACTGCGACATTGCCCAGGGCGTTGGGCCGGATCAGGCTGCCGGCGCCCGAGCCGATGCTCTCCACATCGACCAGGGGCATGGTCAGCGTGAGCCCGGTTTCCAGCGTCCAGGTGTCGGTGAGCGGGGTCTTACCCCGGCGGATCGCGGCCACGTCGGTGCTGGTGCCACCCACGTCGATGGTGAGCAGGTTCGGTGAGCTGCCCTCGTTCGCCAACTTCACACTGCCGCTGACGCCGCCGACCGGTCCCGAAACCAGCTGGAAGACAGGCGCTTTCCCGGCATCGGCGAAGGTGGCGACGCCGCCGTTCATCATCATGATCCACAGCGTGCCGCGGTAGTCGCGTTCGGCCAGGCGGTTCATCAGGCGATTCAGATAGCCGACGACAGCCGGTCCGACGTAGGCGTCCAGGGCGACGGTGGTGGTGCGCTCGTGCTCCTTGGTCACCGGATACAGCGCGGAGGTCTGGATGTAGGCGTCCGGCAATTCCTCGGCGACGATTTCGGCGGCGCGGCGCTCGTGCTCGGGGTTGGTGTAGGAATTCATCAGGCAGACGGCGACGGATTCGGTGCCCCGGCCGGCGAGCTCGCGGGCGGCGTCGCGGACGGCGTCCTCGTCGAGCGCCAGCAGCACCGACCCGTCGTAGCGCAGCCGCTCGGCGACGCCGTAGCGCGACTCGCGCGCCACGATCGGGCGCTCCTGATGCGGGCGCACCCAGGTCGGGTCGTAGAAGCGGTCACCGAATTCCCGGTGCATGCGGCCGATGTCGAGCAGGTCCTTGTGCCCGCGGGTGGAGATCAGGCCGGTTGGCGCGCCGGTGCGGCTGAGCAGCGCGTTGATGCCGACGGTGTGTCCGTGCACGATTTCGGCGATGTCGGGGATGTCGATATCGATGGCCGCGATGCTGTCGAGCACCCCGACCTCCTGTTCGCGCGTGGACAGGACCTTTCCGTCGCGGATCTCTCCGGTGCTCTGATTCAGGCCGATGATGTCGGTGAAGGTGCCACCTACATCGATGCCGACGATCCAGTCGGCCGCCCGCTCGCTCTGCGTCATACCTGCGCCTCCAGTTGCCATGTGCTGCAGCGGCGTGAACCTGGAACAGGCGCCGCTTTTGTGGTGCAGCTCACTGTCTCGCGGCGGGCTCCGCGCTACATCCGGCGCAGGTAAGGGATTCGTACGACCTTCGGTCGAACCGGCTGGTGGGATGTCAGACCCGCGCTACGGAACCGGTCGCGGAGCTGCGCAGCCAGATCGACACGGCCTCGGCCCGGTTGGCGGCGCCCAGCTTGCGCAGGATCCGCGTGATGTGGGTTTTCACGGTGCCTTCGGAGATGGTGAGCCGGCGGGCGATCCTGCCGTTCGAATCACCGGCCGCCATCAAGCGCACGATCTGCGCCTCGCGGCGTGTCAGGATCGGGTTGTCGTCGAGGCTCACGGCGACGGATTCGGCGATCGCCGGCGCCGGGGCCCGCCATCCGGTCAGTCCGTCGATCTGCGCTCGCAGGGACGAGAGGCCTTCCAGCACAGTAACTCTCGCCAGATGCTGGCTCAGGCCGTCGGCGAATGCCGAGAGCACCACCCGATCGACCTCGGTGAGCACGCGTTGCTGGTGGTAACAGTCGCCGTGGACCAGTCCGACCACCTCGCCCTCGACCAGCAGCGGCGCGATCCCGTAGGACGAGGATTTGGTGATCTCGGCGAGCGCGCGATTGACCCGGGGATTGTCCTGGACCTCGGAGACCAGGACGGCGCGCGCGTCGACCACCGGGTCGTTCTCGACCAGGCTGCGGTCGAGCACCGGTGGGTTCTCCCGGCCCACCGCGACGATCTCCTCCGCCCATCGGGGCTCTCGCACGACACACATCGTGTGCAGCCGCCACGTCCGGTCGACGGTGGACACCAGCGCGCGGTCGAATCCGAGACCGCATGCCGCCTCCGGAGCGCGTGCGAGCAGCGCATCCACCGACCGTGCATCCGCTATCCCCGCGAGTGCGGCGCGAACCTCGGCCAGGCTGCGGGTGCGGTCTGCGAGCCGCAGCCGAGCCTGCATCGCCTCCGCCTCGCGGATCCGGCCGAGCAGACCGATCAGAGGAGTCAGCCGGCCGGGGGAGCCGGCGCCCGCTTCGCGCAGTGCCTCGGAGGTCACCAGTTCCCAGAGGTCGTCCAGAGTCGGGACCTCGGGCGACGGGCTCGTGACCGGTGGCGCGCCGAGCGGATCGCGATCGAGCAAGCCGCCGGCTTCCTCGGCGATCTCTCGTACCGCTGCCACCAGTTCGGCGGACTCCGATCGAATCGATGAACTGCTCATCTCCACGCTCCCGTGATCTATCTCACTTAAAACATAATATATCTGAAACTTGGGCAAGGCGACCGCCTGGTGATACGCGCCGCCGGACGAGCTACCCGTCGTCTTCGTTTTCCGGATCAATACCGGCGGTTTACGGATAGTGACGCGCGTCTCACCTCCCATAGCGTCGGTGCCACGGCGCACGAGCGTCGGTGACCGAGTCGACAGTGGAGTTGAACGGATGAGCCAGAACCGGGACGACCAGGCGCCGCGCATGGAGCGCGAGCTCGTCGAGGGGGCGTGCCCCCGATGTGGCGGGGAGTTACGACGGTATCCCGTCAATTCGGAGGGAGGCTGGTTCGACGTGGTCAAGTGCCAGAACTGCCTGCACTCCGTCAGCCGGGTCCGGGGACCGCGACTCGGGCCGATCCAGCTTCTTTCCGACCAACTGTAGTGAAAAGGGATCAACGATGATCGCAGTCGATGTGGGCGGCACATTCACCGATGTGGTGGCCCTGCGGGACGGACGAATCCACACCGCGAAGGTGTCGACCGACTATTCCGACGTCACCAAACCGGTGCTGCAGGGCGCGGCGCTGCTCGGCGTCGAGAACTCCGCGGTGTTCAATCACGCCAGCACGCACGGTCTGAACGCGGTGATCACCCGCCGGCTGCCGAAGATCGGCTTCCTGGCGACCGAGGGGCACCGCGACATCCTCGACATGGGCCGCGTGTGGCGGCCGGCGGAAGCCATTCTCGATCCGCGCTGGCGGCGCAGCTTCGGTGACGCCGCCCGCCCGCTGATCCCGCGCTATCTGCGCCGGGGCATCCGGGAGCGCATCACCGCCGACGGCGGTGTGCTGTTCGAACTCGACGAGGCTCAGGCGCGCGCCGAACTCGAGGTGCTGCGTAGGTGCGAGGTGGCAGGTGTGGCGATCTGCTTGATCAACGCCTACGTCAATCCCGCGCACGAGCTGCGGCTGCGGGAGCTGGTGCGTGAGGTGCTCGGCGATGTGCCGTGCTCGGTGTCGAGCGAGGTGTCCCCGCTGGCCAAGGAGTACGCCCGCGCCTCCACCACGGTGGTCGACGCGCTGATGAAACTGATCTACGCCGACTACACCGCGAAACTCGAAAAGGGTTTGGCCGAACTGGGTTTCACCGGCCAGTTGAATTTCGCCGACTGTGCGGCGACGCTGGTGCCCTCGCATCGGGCGATGGAACATCCGTTCCGCATCGTGTTCTCCGGTCCGGCCGCCGGTACCGTCGCCAGCGCGCACTTCGGCGCGCTGATCGGTGAAACCCAATTGCTGTGCGCCGATGTCGGCGGCACCTCCTGCGATATCAGCGTGGTCACCAACGGTGAGCCCTATGTGAACACGACATTCGAACTCGAACACGATCTGGTGGTCAACTCCCTCGCCAACGACGTCACCGCGATCGGCGCGGGCGGCGGCAGCCTGGTGACCATCGGCCAGACCGGCGCGATCCAGGTGGGGCCGGGCAGCGCCGGCTCGACACCCGGACCGGCCTGTTACGGCCGCGGTGGCACGGAGCCGACCACGACCG
This sequence comes from Nocardia sp. AB354, assembly GCF_049538315.1. Classification (NCBI taxonomy): domain Bacteria; kingdom Bacillati; phylum Actinomycetota; class Actinomycetes; order Mycobacteriales; family Nocardiaceae; genus Nocardia; species Nocardia sp. AB354. Next base: position 11,642 of record NZ_JBMVFU010000042.1, read on the forward strand.
ACACCTGCCTGCTGATCGGCATCATCGACAGCGAAACCTTCGCCGGCGGTCAGTTGAGCCTGGTTCCCGCCCTGTCGCGGCAGGCGTTCGAACAGCTCGACTCGGAATTCTCACTCGCTCAACGGGTTCGGTACGCCTACGAGATGGCGGTGCACAACATCGCCGAGGGCGTGTTCAACGTGGCGATCAAGAACGGCGTCGATCCGCGCGACTACAGCCTGGTCGCCTACGGCGCCGCCGGACCGATGCTGCTGCCCGCCGCGATGGACGCCGTGCACTGCAAACAGGTCATCGTGCCGCCGAATCCGGGATTGTTCTCGGCGCTGGGCCTGCTGTCTGCCGATCAGGTGTTCACCGTGAACCGCAGCGCGTATACCGTCCTCACTCCCGAGGTCGCGCCGCAGATCGACGCCCTGTTCACGGAGATGGAAGCGCAGCTGCGCGAGCGGCTCGCGCACGACGCGCAGGTCGTGTTCGAGCGCAGCTTCGACGGTCATCTGGTCGGCCAGAGCTGGGACACCCCGTTCGTGCCGGTGCCGGACGGCACCATCGACGGGGCGGCCGTCGCGACCATGATCGGTGCGTTCCACGACACCTACCAGGAGCGTTCCCGCAACCGCTTCGACATGGTGCCCGTCGAGGGCGTCACCTTCCGGGTACGCGCGGTCCTCGACACCCCGAAGGTGGACTACCCGGTGGTCCCCGAACGTGGTCCGGACGAACCACTGATCCCGGATCGCACCGTGACCCTGCGCTACCTCGGCGACCTGGAGACCGACGATATCGAGTCCGGGCAGCCGGCCGCGGTCTACCACCGCGAGGCGCTGCGGGCCGGCGATGAGCTGGACGGCCCGATCATCGTCAACGAGGGACTGTCCACCACCCACGTCGGCGCCGGTCAGCGCATGACCGTCGGTCGCTACGGCGAACTCGTCATCCGGAGGAAGTGAAGATCATGAGTGCCAACAACACCGCCGACGTCCGCATCCGCGATCTGTCCGACCAACAATTCCACGACGCCTACGGTTGTGACCGGTTCACCGCGTCGGTGATCGTCAACCGGCTGAAATACGCTGTGGGACATATGTCCACGGCCTTCCTGCGGGAGGCGTTCTCACCGATCATCCGCGACTGGTACGACTTCGCGTGCACCATCAGCGGGCCGCCGGAACAGGACTACCGGATGGCGGTGGTCAGCAACAGTCTGACCCCGTTCCTCGGCACCATGCCCGACGCCGGGCGCAACGCCGTCGAGGAGTTCGGCCCGGAGAACCTCTCGCCCGGTGACGTGCTGATCTGCAACGACCCCTATCGCGGCGGCACCCACGTCAACGACGTGTTGTTCACCCGGCCCGTGTTCGTGGACGGAAAGATCGTCTCGTTCGTGAATATGCGTGCCCATCAACTGGATATGGGCGGCACGGTGCCGGGCGGGTTCTCCGCGACGAAGATGAATGTCTTCGAGAACGGTCTGGTCATTCCGCCGATGCTGTTGTGGTCGAAGGACGAGCCGGTGCGCTCGACCTTCAGCCTGATCTTCGACAACACCCGCTGGGGCGCGATGCTGATGCCGGACTTCAAGAGCATGCATCAGCAGTTGCAGTTGGGGGAGCGGCTGATCCGGGAGAACATCGAAAGATACGGGCTGGCAGCCTATCTCGGCACTCTGACTTATGCGTGCGATACGTCGGCGGAGAAGATGCGGGAGGCCATCTCCCGCATTCCCGACGGCGACTACACCGGCCAGGCGTGTGTGGACGCGGACGGACTCGACGACACGGTCGACTACACCGTGCACGTCACCCTGCGTAAACGTGGATCGCTCATCGAGGCCGATCTGTCCGGGACCTCGGCCCAGGCCCGCACCTGCATCAATTGCGGTGTGCTGGACGCGAAGACGGCGCTCGGGGTGGCATTGACGATGCTGCTGGATCCCGAGATCCCGTTCACCTCGGGCACCTGGCGCACGATCGATCTGGTCGCACCGCCGGGCACCTTCCTCACCGCGATGCCGCCCGAGGGCGCGCCCATGATGTTCTGGGAGTCCTCCGGCGCGCTGATCGCCGCGATCTTCAACGCGCTCAACCCGGTTCTGGGCGCCGAGGGCGTCGGCGGCGACTACGGCTCCACCAACACCCACAACGCCAACGGCCTGCGCCCGGACGGGACACCGTGGACCAGCGCCACCCAATGCGGTGGCGAACACGGTCCGTGGGGTGCCACCAAGGAGGCCGACGGCGACAGCTACACGGTGCTGTTCAACCTCAACAACCTGGACCCGGCCACCGAAACCATCGAACACGATTCTCCGGTGGTGATGTTGCGCAAGGAACACGCGATCGACACCGGTGGCGCCGGTGAGCACCGGGGCGGTGCGGCCAACCTCAAGGACACGTTGTGGCTCACCGACGCCGACCACTACCTGTCGCCGTTCCGCACCAAGGAACCCAGCGGTGTGGGCGCCAACGGCGGACAGGCGGGACCGACTGGCGCGATCTGGATCTTCCCGCCGCAGAACGGAACCGGCGGGCCGGACGATCTGATCGGCACCACCGCCGAGGTCTACGCGACCAGCACCCCGGTCGCGGGCGTGCTGGATCCGCGGACCAAGGCCCTGGATCCCGAGCACGGCACCTACCACTACTTCGCCAGCGAGAAGACGTGGAAGACCACGGCCGGATCGGTGCTGCGCTGCCTGACCAACGGTGGCGGCGGCTGGGGCTCGCCGTTCGAGCGTGACCCAGAGAAGGTGCTGCGCGATGTGCGCGACGAGTACGTCAGCATCGCCGGCGCCGCCCGCGACTACGGCGTGGTCGTCATCGGCGATCCGCACCACGACCCCGAAGGTCTGCGCATCGACGAACAGGCGACCGCGTCGCTGCGAGCGACGCACTGAGAAGTCCATACCCGCACAACACAATTCACAATCGACGAGGAGTTATCCGATGGCTTCCGCAGCCGTGCCGAACCCCAGCGATCGCAATTTGTTCTTCGCGTGGAGCACCTACACCACCGACTACGACACCTACGCGAAGTGGTATGACGAGGAGCACATCCCGCAGGTGATGGCAGCTCCCGGAATGCTGGGCGCGCAACGCTTCCTGATCGCCGACACCAAGCCGCTGCCCGGTTCGGCCGCGGTCGACTTCGGGCATCTGGCCCTCTACGAGATGGAGGGTTCCGCGCAGGGATTCCGTGAGGAGGTCAAGCGCAAGCTGATCTCGCAGGAGATGGTGCTGCCGGACTACATGGTGCAGCCGTTCAAGGCGCTGTTCGCGAAATCGGTGAGCAAGCCGCAACTGTCGGAACAATTCGCGCGCACCGAATCGCTGGACGACCGGCATCTGTTCTTCGCGTGGAGCCGGCACACCGGCGACGACGACACCTTCGCCAAGTGGTACGACGAGGTGCACATTCCGCAGATCATGGCCGCCCCCGGTGTGATCCGGGCCGAACGGTTCGAGGTGTCGGAGGTCAAGCCGCTGCCCGGGGTGGAGGCAGTGGATCTGGGTCATCTCGCGATCTACGAGACGATCGGCGATCTCGAGGGCTTCCGCAGCGAGGTGAAGCGTCAGCTGATCTCCGGGGAGATGGTGATCCCGGACTTCATGATCAATCCGTTCTCGACCATGTTCTGCAAGCCGGCCAGTCCGTTCTTCATCGCGAACGGTTCGTGAGGTTCGCCGGTGAGTGCGATCGATGTCGCGGGAGTTACCGTCCCGCACAGTGATTCGGTATTCGTCGGTGGTAACTGGATCACCGCCGACGGGCCCGCCTACGAGGTGGTGTCACCGGCCACCGAGCAGGTGATCGCCGAGGTCGCGCTGCCTTCGCAGCACCAGGCCCGCGCCGCGCTGCAGGCCGCGGACGCGGGCCGGGAGTGGGGGCAGGTCCCGGTCGCGACCCGGGTGGAGATCTGCGCCCGATTCTGCGCGGCGCTCGAGGCGCGATTCGACGAGATGGGCACCGTGTGGGCCGCGGAGGCGGGCATGCCCGTCCGCTACAGCGCGACCCTGCACAAGTTCGGTGCGGCCGGCGCGTGGTCGGCGGCCCTGGAATGCGCGGCCGACGCGCTGCGCGACGATCCCCGTAAATCCCTGCTCGGCGAGGTCGTCGTGCGCCGCGAACCCGCCGGTGTGGTGCTGGCGATCATGGCTTACAACGGCCCGCTGGTCACCGTGGGCACCAAGGTGATTCCGGCGCTGCTGGCCGGCTGCCCGGTGATCGTGAAGGCCGCCGTCGAATCGCAGCTGATCATGCGGCTCGTCGCGGACTGCGCGCAGGCTGCGGGTTTTCCGCCGGGCGCGCTGAGCATCCTGTGCGGCGACGTGGCGATCGGGCGGATGCTGACCGCCGACGCGCGCGTCGACATGGTCTCGCTGACCGGCGGACGTGTTGCGGCACAACAGATCATCGAGACCACCCGGTGTCGCTTCGCCCGCACTCATCTGGAACTCGGCGGGAAATCTCCGGCGCTGATCCTCGACGACGCACCACTGGATCGGGTCCTCAGATCGCTCGTACCGGGCGCGACCGGCGGCACCGGACAGGTCTGCGCGGCGCTGTCGCGGGTTCTCATCTCCGAGCGGCGCCACGACGAGCTGATCGAGAAGATGCGGGCGGCGTGGGCGGCGCTGCGGATCGGTGATCCGCTCAACGACGAAACCCGGATCGGCCCGCTGGTGAACCAGGCGGCGCTGCGCCGCACCGAGGGGTTCGTGGAACGCGCGGTCGGCGCGGGTGGTCGCGTGGTCGCCGGCGGGCGACGGCCACGGCATACCGACACCGGCTGGTTCTACGAGCCGACGCTGATCACCGGTCTGGCGCCCGAGGCCGATCTGGTGCGCAACGAGGTCTTCGGCCCGGTGACGGTCGTGCAGACCTACCGCGACCTGGACGAGGGCGTGCGGCTGGCCAACGACACCAGCTTCGGTCTAGCAGCCTCGGTCTACACCACCGACCGCGAGGCGGCTCTCGCCACGGCGGCCCGCATCCGTGCGGGGTCGGTGGCGATCAACACCTTCGGCCCGGCGGTCAGCGCACCGTTCGGCGGCGTGAAGGGATCCGGCTGGGGCCGGGAATCGGGGCCGGAGGGAATTCAGGAATTCACCGAGCTCAAGCAGATCGTGATCGGACCGGGCGTCTGACCATGCGCAACGAACAGATGACGCCGGTACGGCGGGCCCGTGATCGACAGGCCCGGAGGAAGGATGGTACGCCGTGAACTTCACTCGGGTTCTCGACTCGGTGGTCGACCAGATCCCTGCGGGCGGACGGGATCGGGTCGCGGTCGCCTTCGACGGTCGTGAACGGATCACCTACGAACAGTTGCTCGACACATCGCTGCGCTATGCCCGGGCTCTGGCGGAACTGGGGCTCGGCAAGGGTGATCGGCTCGGGCTGATGTTGTACAACGACGCCGAATACCTTCCGTTGTGTTTCGCCGCGATGCGGCTGGGCCTGATCGCGGTACGGCTCAACTTCCGGCTCGCCCCGGCCGAATTGCGGTTCATCCTCGACGATTCGGGATGTAAGGCGCTGATCATCCACAGCAGTCTGCTCGCCAAGGCCGAGCCGATCCGCGCGGAGCTCGACATCGAAACCTTCATCGTGCGTATCGATTCCGAGCATCCGACGCCGGAATGGGCGCAGCCGTTCGAGATCCTCGAGGGAGGTGAGCTGCTCGCCGAGGCACCCGACGTCGCCGCGGAGGACCCGATGTCGCTGCTCTACACATCCGGTACGACGGGATTGCCCAAGGGCGCGATCTGGACCCACGCCAACACCCTCGCCGCGGCCACCATGCAGGCGCTGCGCTGGCGCTTCTCCACGCAGACCGTCGCACTCGTCCCGGGGCCGCTGTATCACGCGGGCGGATTCGAGGCGGTCGCCGCGCCGGCGCTGCTGATGCACGGCACTATCGTCACGCTCGCCTCGGGCAACTTCACCGTCGACCATCTGCTCGAGGTGATCGAACGCGAACAGGTCACCGACTGCCTGCTGTTCTCGTTCATGCTCGGGGAGATGCTGCGCATGGACGACATCGAGCATCGGCTCCCGAAATCGGTGCGGCACTTCATCATCGGCGGCGACACGATGATGCCGTGGATGGTCGCCGAGGTCCGGCGGCGGCTGCCCGGGATCCGGCTCACCCAGGTGTTCGGGCTCACCGAGGGCGGGGCCATCGCCACCACCCTCGACGACGAGGATTTCGACTCCCAGCCCGACAGCATCGGCCGCCCACTTCCGCTGGCCGAGGCCAAGGTGTGGACGGGCGAGGGCGATATGTCGGCCGGTGCGGCGGCGCCCGGTGAGGTCGGCGAGATCATCGTGCGCAGCGGCGCGGTCAGCGCCGGCTATTGGAACCGTCCCGACGCCAACCGGGATACCTTCGTCGACGGCTGGTGCCGCACCGGCGATCTGGGATATGTGAACGCCGACGGCTTCCTCGTCCTGGCCGGGCGGGCCAAGGATATGATCCGCAGCGGCGGGGAGAACGTGTATCCCGCCGAGATCGAGAGCGTGCTCACCGCGCATCCGCGCATTCAGGATGCCGCGGTGGTCGGAGTACCGGACCGCAAGTACACCGAGGTGGGCTGCGCGGTGCTGGTGGTCGAGGACGGCGCCGATATCGATGAGGATGCGCTGCGGGCGTACTGCCGGGAGCGGCTGGCCTCCTACAAGATCCCGAAGTACTTCATCCGCCAGGACGAACTCCCGCGCAACGCCTCGGGCAAGATCCTGAAATACAAGCTGCGCGCACAGTACGAAAGTGTCGGCGCGACAGTCGAATCCGCCGATCCGGCGCCGGCCGAGCAGGCCGTCGGCGCGGGCGGCGACAACAGTGAGGTGGTCCGATGAGCGGCGCACGCAGTAAACCCGAATTCGCACTCGTCACCGGCGCCGCCGGCGGGGTGGGCTCGGCGGTGGTCCGCAGGCTGGTCGCCGACGGAGCGAAGGTCGCGGTGACCGATATCGACGCCGACCGGCTCGAGGTCCTGGCGAAGGAAACCGGTGCGCTGGCCCTGCCCGCCGACGGTACCGACCGGGACGCGATTCGCGACGTCGTCGCCCACGCGGCGGCCGACCTGGGTGGTATCGATACCGTCATTGCCGCGCAGGGCGCCGCGATCTCTGGCACCGCGAACCCGAAACATGCTGCGGCATACCAGAAAGCGCTCGACGTCAACGTGAACGGCTCGTACTACCTCGCCGGAGAGGTGATGCCGCATCTGGTGCAGCGGCGAGGTTCGCTGGTGCTGTTCGCATCGACCGCCGGACTGATCGCCGGCCCGCCCGGAACCGTCGGCTACACCGCGGCGAAGGCGGCGCTGATCGGCATCACCCGCTGGCTGGCGCGGGAATACGGTCCGAAGGGGGTCCGGGTCAACGCGGTCTGCCCCGGCTGGATCCGCACCCCACTCGGCGAGGGCGCGATGGCGTATCTGGCCCAACGCGAAGGAATCACCCTCGATGAGGCCTACGACCTGACCACCGCGCACGTCCCGTTGCGGCGCGCGGCCGAGCCGGAGGAGATCGCCGCGGTCTGCGCCTTCCTGGCCTCCGGGGACGCGTCGATCGTCACCGGGCACGTCCTGGTGGCCGACGGGGGAGGCGCCGCGGTCGACGCCTCGACCATCGTCTTCGACGAAAGCTGACCGCCGCGAAAGCTGTTGCGGCACACACCGAGCCGGGTCCGCGACCTCGTCGTCGCGGGCCCGGCTCAGCGGCGTGCGCGGCCGACCGTCTGTGACGGTGTGGCCCCGAAACGCTCGCGATACTGCTGGGAGAAGCGGCCTAGGTGGAAGAAGCCCCACTTCGCCGCGACGTCGGTGATCGACGACGCGCTGCCCGAAGCCAATTCCAGGTGTACGCGATCCAGGCGCACGCCGCGCAGATACGCGGTCGGCGACATGCCCACGATGTCCTGGAAACCGGCCTGCAGCGCGCGGGGACTGATTCCGGCGCGCGCCGCCAGATCCGCGGTGGTGATCTCCTCCTCCGGATGGTTGTCGATGTAGTCCATGAGTTCGCGGATCTTCGAGCGCCGGGTATGGGCCGGTTTGCTGTGCAGCAGGGGGCTCAGCTGACTGGGCACCGCCATCAGCAACTGTGTCATCAGCGCCGCTTCCAATTCCTGGCATGCGCTGGGCACGGTCGCCAGCCCACCCGGGCGATTCAGTTCCGCGTAGAGGAAACCGGTGGTCGCGAGCAGCGCCGAACCCAGTCCGCCGCGCAGGTCGAAATCGACGTCGAAGCGAATTCCGTCGTCGACCGGGACGCCGGTGAGTTTGGCGGCGTGCGCCTCCAGCAACTCCTTGGGGATCTTCACGTGGTACTGCCACGATCCGGAACTCCAGGCCACCATGACCGGGTAGCGGGGGACGAACACCGCCCCGGCCTCGCCGCCGGCGATGGTGCGGCGCACACCGTTCTGCGCCACCACGCTCTCGCCGGTCACTGGGAGATTCACGTGATAACAGAGCTGCATGGGCGGGCCGTGGATGGTCGCCTCGGTGCCGTAGCTCATCCGGGCGACGGTCAGTCGCGGCGCGGGCGCCAGATCGAGCTGGAAATCGAGGTCGCGCACATCCGCCAGCTGCACCTCATGCCGGGCGAACGTCTTGGTGACCTGCTCGATGGCGGCATCGACATCGCCGGTATGGAAACTCAGCCGGGGGTCGGTGTGTAGTTGCTCAGGCACCGTTACCTCCTCGCAACCTCAGCCTACTCGTGTGCGGCGGGCGCTGACCCGGGGTGGCCCCACGTACAGGCAAGATAATATATTATATCTGAATCATTGGTTCGATGTTTCGTGATTTCCCTCGGTTCCGCTCACCGGAGGTTGTGCGGCGCGACTCGGTATGGGAGTTCTGCTGCTGATACGCACTGCCAGTGTCAGCAGGATCGCGACCAGAACAATGATCACCAGGTAGGTCGGCAACCAGTAGGCCACCGCCGCCCCGAGCCCCAGTGCGGCCGCGCCGACCAGGCGGATCCTCCATCCGGTTCCCATCTCCCACCGGAAATAGATCGCCTGGGCCAGCAGGTACAGCGCCGGGCCGGCGAGGACGAACACTCCCGGCACGCCCGCCGCCCGTGTGGCCGGATGCGCCAGCAGCAACTCACTGCCCGCGGCGAACAGCACCAGGCCCGCGACCACACCGTAGATCGCGTTGATGCCGACGTGCACCGCGCGGATCGGATTCTCGATCTCGACGGCGTGGGTGACCACCAGCTGTTCCGAGCGGCCGAAGTAGACGGCCCACAGGCATACGAGGGCGGCGGCGCAGCCCAGTGCCAGCAACAGGGTGACGGGATCACCGCGATGATCGGAGATGATGCGCCCCAGCGTCAGTACCGTCTCGCCCAGCAGGATGATCAGAAACAGCCGCATCCGTTCCAGCATGTGCTCGGCGTCGAACGGCAGATGTGCGGTACGAACGCTACGGCCCCGCACCGGATGCGCGGTCCACGTGCCCAGCAGGTCGATCAGCGCGCCCACGGCCCACAGGTAGAGGCGAATGTCGGAGCCGATTGCGGCGCCGGCGATCCAGAACGGTGCGGAGACCGCGAACCAGATCAGCACGTGCCGGAAATGGCTGCGCAGCTCGGGCGTGGGCGCCGAGATCGCCGCATATCCGGCGGGCCCGCCGAGGGCCGCCAGCATCGGTGCGACGAAAAGCCATGGGCCGTCGTCGAATCCGTGCGCGATCCCGGCATTCATGAACAGCGCCAGGCCCATGACGGCGATGGTGACCGCGCGGGTGGCGCGGCGCTCGATATCGAGCAGTGTCACCTCGAAACTGGTGAACGCCCACACCCCGCATACCGCTATCAGCACCACCAGCGTTTCGGCGGCGCTGCGCCAACTCAGATGCGCGGTGAGATGGTGCGTGAGCTGGCCGATGGCCAGCACGAACACCAGATCGAAGAACAGTTCCAGCGGTGAGACTGCGCGCCGGGTGGCTGGGGTCGCCCGCGTCATCGTTCCTCCTCGGCCGCACCGATGTTCGTCGCGCCGTCGAGACTCGAGCGGGCCGCGAGCTATCCGGCGGCGGTCACCCGGAGCGTCGTTTCCGCGGCGGTCGGGGCCACCATCGGTTCGACGGCGCTGGGCTGATCACGATACTTCGCTTCGTAGGCGCGCCGGACCAGCATGTCGGTGTCCGAGTTTCCACCTGGTGGAGGACCTGCTGACCCAGCCGGCCCCATGGGAGCTGAGAACCCCTGGGCCGGCCGGTTCCGGCAGGGAAACAGCGACGCCTCCGGAGGTGCTGATTCGCCTCCGGAGGCGTCGCTGTTGTCGGTGGCCGCTCGATTTTCCGTAGGGGTTGCACTTTCGTGCGCTCCCGAAATCCGACGGCCTTCCCTGCGGCGGCAGGATCGCCCGCTACCGGAAAATGTCGGCTTTCCTGGCTTCCCGCAGCGACGTCGGGCTCGCCGAGCTCCTGCGGGGTGGCCGGTGTGTGGGCGTTGGAGTGCACTTTTGAGCCGGCCGATGCCGTGTCCGCGTCAGGCCCGCAGCAGCGCGGCGAATTCCGATGCCGGCTGGTTCACATCACCGGCGGTGATCGCGCGCAGCAGTTCCGCGCTGCGTTCGGGGCCCAGGTCAGCGACTGTCACATCGCGGAATTTGGCGTCCAGATCCTCTTGGAACATGGGGTTTTCGGCGGTGCCCATGGGGCTGTCGACGAAGATCTTCTCGGTGGTGCCGTCGGTGTAGGTGACGGTGATGTCGCCGACCCATTTGCCCGGGTAGGCGGTGTCGAGTTCGGGTTTCACCTCGATCTTCACCCGGCGGGCCAGGGCCGCGACATCGCTGCCTTCGCTCAGGTCCAGCCGGCCCGCGAGGTAGTCGTGGTGGGTGCGGAAGCCGTTGCCCAGGCCCAGCACCGACAGTGCGAACTGGAACGGCAGGCTGTACTGCAGATGTTCGATGGTCTGGGGAGCGTAGGCATTGGCGTTCTTGTTGCCGATGATGATGTCGCCACCGGTTTGGATGCCGAGCTGGATGCTCTCGATATCCGCGGCGCGGCCGGACAGTTGCCGGGCGCCGTCGATGTAGGCGTGGTTGATGCCGCAGCAGCAGTACGGCTTGACCCACACCTTGGTGATCTCGAACGGCGCGTCGAGCGCGAAGGCGGCGTCCGCGCCGTCGGCGACATCGCGGCCGACGAAGGTGCGGTAGAAGCCTTTCGCGCCACTCAGAAACGTTGTCGGACCGGTGATTCCGGCGGCCGCCATCTCGGCCGCGCGGATGCCGTTGCGCGTGCCGATGCCCGAATGCAGCCGCTTCACCGAGCCGCCGGTCGAGGTGTATTCGGTGGTGCCCGAGCAGTGGCTGAACGCGATCGACAGCGCGTGCAGCGTGCGTTCGGCATCGAAGCCGCGCATCTTCGCCACGACGGCGGCGGCCCCGAAGTTCGATAGCAGGCAGTGCGGGTGAAAGCCGCGTTCCAGCAGTTGCGGCGCGGCGAGCACGCCGATGCGGGTGTAGACCTCGTATCCGGCGACGATGCCGGTGATCACCTCCCGCATGGAGGAGCCCAGCTCCTCGCCGACCGCGAGCGCGGCCGAGACCACGCAGCTCCCGGGGTGTGAAGAGCTGGCGCGGTGCGCGTCGTCGTATTCGAAGCCGTGCCCGAAGGTGGCGTTGACGAACGCGGCGTCGGCCGCGCTCATCGCGTCACCACTCGCGGTGACGTGCGCGGTGCCCGGGGCGTGGGAGGCGCGGGTCAGTTCCAATACGGCCTGGCTCCACGGGAGCGAGGCACTGCCGACCTGCAGGGCCAGCTGGTCCTGCATCAGCCCGCGCGCGCCGGCGAGGGCTTCGGCTGGGATGGAATCGAATTCGAGGTCGGTGACCAGCCGGGCCACGGAATGTTCGAGTGCGGGAATGGTCTGCATCGAGAAACCTTTCGGATAAGTCGTTCAGGCGAGGGTGCCGACGAGCTCGTCGGGCAGGCCGTAGGACTTGATCTCGACATAGGCGTCGAAGCCCTCCGGCCCGGCCTCCCGGCCGATCCCGCTGTTCTTGAATCCACCGATCGGGGCGTGGAAACCCACCCCTTTGCCATTGACTTCGACTGTGCCGGTACGGATTCGGCGTGCGACGGCCAGCGCGTGTTCGGCGTCGGCGGAGAATACCGAACCGTTGAGGCCGTATTCGGAGTTGTTGGCGATGGCGATTGCCTCGGCCTCGGTGTCGTAGGTGTGCACGGTCAGCACCGGGCCGAAGACTTCCTCCTGTGCGATCTTCGCCGCCGGGTCGACATCGGCGAAGACGGTCGGTTCCACGTACCAGCCGCGGTCCGATCCCGCAGGGCGGCCGCCGCCGATGACGAGGTTCGCCCCCGAGGCCTTGGCGCCGTCGATATATCCCTCCACTCTGGCGCGATGGGTCGCGCTGACCATCGGGCCGATTTCGGTGGCCGGATCGAACGGATCACCGACGGGCATGGATTCGATCATCGCGACGATCTGGCCGATCAGGTCGTCACGACGCGAGCGCGGCACGACGATGCGGGTCTTGTTGCTGCACACCTGCCCGCTGTTGCGCAGCGACAGGGCGCGGATGGCGGGGATGACGACGTCGAAGTCCGCGTCGTCGAGCAGCACGGCCGCCGACTTTCCGCCCAGCTCCAACGTCACCCGGCGCAGGTCGTGGCCGCACAGCGAGGCGATCCGGCGCCCCGCCCCGGTGGAGCCGGTGAACGAGACCTTGTCCACCCCGGGGTGGCGAACCAGATGTTCGCTGACCGCGCGTCCGGCGGGCACGATATTGAACACGCCGCCGGGCAGGCCCGCCTCCTGCAGCATGTCCGCCAGCAGGTAAGCCGACAGCGGCGTTTCCGGTGCGGGCTTGTGCACGACGGTGCAGCCGACCAGCAGCGCCGGCGCGATCTTGATCATGGTGGTGAGCAGCGGCGCGTTCCACGGCACGATCGCCGCGACGACCCCGACCGCTTCCCGGGTGACCAAGGCGTTGCCGGTCGCCGAGCGCCGGGTGTCCGCCCACGGATACGACGGCGCCATGTCCAGGAACGCGTCCAGCAGCAGGCGCGGGCCGGCCGCCTGCATCGTGTTCGACAGGGAGATGGGACAACCCATTTCGGCGCTGACCACCTGGGCGATCTCCTCGGCCCGAGCGGCGAACTGCGCGCTGAGTTTGCTCAGCACCGCCATGCGCTCGGCGAGATCGCTACGCCCCCAGGGCCCGGAGTCGAATGCCCGGCGGGCGGCGTCGACCGCGGCGTCGATATCGGCCTCCACGCCCTCGGGGACCCGGGCGATGATCTCCTCGGTGCTGGGGGAGATCACGTCGATCGTGCGTTCGGACGTGGGTGACACCCAGGCGCCGTCGATGAACAACTTGTCGTACGGCCCTTGCCGCACGGCTGCCTGTCGGCCCATTACTGACTCCTCGTGGTGGTCGCGCGTCGCGGAGACGGCGCGTGCGGATCGGCGTCGCGCGCGGTGACGTGGGGCACGACAGATGGCCCATGTGATCCGAATAATACAAAGTATATGATATTGCCTGAGCCCTTCAAGGGGCCGATGCAGGGGGTTGCGGTTCTCCGATGGCCGCTAGGGAGACTGCCTTGGGGGTATGCGCGAACTCTTCGAACCACTTCCCAGGCGCAGAACAATATATTATATTAAAAATCAGACAGTCTGGAGGCATGACATGCAGCACAAGCCGCTCGACGGGATCCGCATCCTGGAGATCGGGGGTTATATATCCCTGCCGTTCGCCACCTCGATCCTGTGTGCGCTGGGGGCGGAGGTGGTGAAGGTCGAGAAGCCGGTGGTCGGTGAGGACTTCCGGCGCCTGCAGAACGACGGGAGCCCGTATTTCCGCCAATACAACACCGGTAAGCGCAGCCTGTCCGTCGATTTGAAGAAGCCCGAGGGGATCGCGCTGGTCAAGGCGCTGGTGCCGCACTTCGACGTGGTGCTCGAGAATCTGCGCCCCGGCAAGCTGGCGGCGATGGGCCTCGGTCCCGAGGAGTGCCGCGCGCTGCGCTCCGATCTGGTCTACGGGTCCGTCACCGGCTTCGGCGGTGGCGGGCCGCTGGCCAACCGCCCTGCCTACGACACCATCGGACATGCCTTCGGCGGCCTGTACTCGCTGTTCGGTGATGCCGGCCATCCGCAGCTGGCGGGCGGTCTGAGCGCCGACCTGGTCACCGGTCTGAGCACGGCCACCGGCGTGCTGGCCGCGCTGGTGGGCCGATTGAAGACGGGTGCGCCGCAGCGTGTGGAGACCTCGATCATGGAGGCGGTGAGCTGTCTGACCATCGACGGCATCACCCAGGCCTTCGAACTGGGCGCGGACCCGAGTCGGCAGAGCCGCCACCCGCAGGCGCAGAACTTCTGTGTCAAGACCTCGACGGGGGAGTTCCTGGCGATCCACCTGTCCTCCTCGCAGAAGTTCTGGCACGCGCTGTGCACCGCCATGGACCGCCTGGACCTCACCGAGGATCCGCGATTCGCCGAATACCGCCCCCGCGAATCGAACTACTTCGAACTCGCCGAGATCGTCGAGGCCGAATTCGAACGCAAATCGGTGCAGCACTGGGAGCAGGCGCTCACCGCCGCCGACGTACCCTTCGCGCCGGTGCTGTCGATGTCCGGCTACCTCGGGCACGAGCAGGTCGAATGGCTGGAGATGGTCGAACGCCAGCCCGACGGGCTGGCCCTGATGCGGCCGCCGTGGAAGTTCGACGGTGAACGTCCGGATCGGCCGGGAACCGCCCCGCGGGTCGGCGCGCACAGTCGCGCTGTCGCCGCGGAGGTGTATTCGCCCGAGCAGATCGAGGAACTGGTCCAGAACAAGGTGATCTACGCCGAGGAATGAACCACGCGGATCGAGACATCCTGTCTTCCAACAACAGTGAGTGAGTGTGTATGTCGAGCGACGACCTGACGACGGGCGCCTCGGTGGAGCTGGAGAAGCTGCTGGACTCGCGGTGGAGTTGCCGGGCCTACGAGTCGCGCCAGGTCCCCAGGGCCGATATCGAGCGCCTGTTCGCCCTCGCGCAGCGCTCGGCGTCGTGGTGCAACACCCAGCCGTGGCAGGCGATCGTGACCTCCGGCGCGGCCACCGACAGGTTCCGTGACGCCCTCACCGAGCACGCGCGCCGGCACACCGCGCCGGAATTCGATTTCGAGGCACCCGTGCAGTATCGGGGGGTGTACCGCGATCGACGCCGGGCCAGCGGCTGGCAGCTGTACGAGGCGGTCGGTGTGCGACGGGGTGATCGTGAGGCCTCCGCCCGACAGGCGTTCGAGAATTTCCGCCTGTTCGGCGCTCCGCACGTCGCGATCATCACCACCGATGCCGAACAGGGCATCTACGGTGCGGTCGACACCGGGCTGTATGTCGGCACCGTCCTGCTCGCCGCCCACAGCATGGGTATCGCCACGATCGCCCAGGCGGCGCTGGCCGGGCAGTCGCCGTTCCTCCGCGAGTACTTCGACCTCCCGGCGGACCGCAAGATCGTCGTCGGCATCTCCTTCGGATATCCGGACCTCGAGCACCCCGCGAACAACTATCGCACCGCTCGCGCGCCGCTGAGCGAAGTCGTCACCTGGCGGGG
>NZ_JBMVFU010000043.1:0-24534 GCF_049538315.1 Nocardia sp. AB354
TATTTCTATCGGTTCGACATTTCCCGGAGCCGTTCATCGAGGGTGGCGAGTTGCTCGCTCGTCCCGTGCTCGCGCCATTCCGGCTTTTCGTGGTCGTCGAGATAGGCCCCGTGTTCGGTGAGGGTCAGGCGGGTGCCGGTCGCGGTTTCGGCGAATTCGACCGTGGTGAGCGAGACCGTCACGACGGCGTCGTCCACACCCATCGTGGAGGTGTAGACGATGCGCTCGCCGGGGACGATCTCCTGGTAGGTGGTCGTGAAGGTCATTCGCTTGCCCTCGTGCACACCGGCGGCGATCTCGCGACCTCCGACGCGGAAGTCGAGTTCGTGCTCGGTGCCGGGTGCGCTGAACCACTCGGCCTTCCGATCCGGTTCGGCCCATGCGCCGAAAACCGTTGCGGGAGTGACGGGGTAGTCGCGTTCGAGGGTGAAGGTGGAATGGACCAGGGAATGCGTGGGCGTCATGACGACTCCTCGGGGTCGGGGTTGGTCCGCTCGGCGAGGGTGGCGCCGAGCGCGTCGAGGCGGCGTTCCCAGGGGGTCTGCCGCGCGTGTAACCAATCCTCGGCGGGCCGCAGCGCATCGGGTACCAGGTGGCAGGTGCGCACCCGGCCGATCTTCTCCGACCGCACCAGGCCGGCGTCCTGCAGTACCTGCAGATGCTGCACAACGGCCGCCAGGCTCATCTCCAGCGGCTCGGCCAGGGCACTGACTGCCGCCGGTCCCCGGCCGAGCCGCTCGAGCAGATATCTGCGGGTGGGGTCGGTGAGCGCCCGGAAGATCAGGTCCAGCCGCTCGGATTGGTTAAGCACCCACTTAAGTGTAGGAGTCTTGCCCTGATAGTCAAGTAGTTACTTAACTGTGGTCGTGCGCGCGTGCCGCTTCGAACGGCAGCCGGTCGAAGATGAAGCGGCTGGTGGTGATTCGGCCGTCGGCGACGGTGACCAGTTCCGCCGCGGGGGCGCTCGGTACCGGGAGGGTCGCGGTGTCGTAGCAGACGAGCGCGGTGGTCTCGTCCCCGAAGGCGGCGAACATCGTTGCGCCGGTGAGGATTCGGGTGAAGGGCTCCATGAATTCGCGGTAGGCCGCCGCGCCCTCGAGGCGTCCCGCGGGTGCGTCGCAGACGATGTCGTCGGCGATGTAGTTCATTGCGCGATCGATGTCCTTTCCGGTCCAGGCTTCGAAATAGGCGAGGGCCACTCGGGCCGCGGGGCTGTCGTCGGCGATCATGTCGTTCTCTTCTCGGGTCGATGGAATCGTTCCCTGATACAGACACCGGCCGGACCGGGAACGGACCGGTTGTCGGTGCCCGATGTGAGGATGGGGCTGTGAGGGATGGTGCTGTGAGGAAAGGACGATGACGGACTCGTCGATCGCGCGCGGTGTGGATGAGCGGACCTTTCGTGAGCTCACCGAGCCCTACCGTGCCGAGTTGCGTACGCACTGCTACCGGATGCTGGGGTCGATGTACGACGCCGAGGACGCGTTGCAGGAGACGCTGCTCGCGGCCTGGCGCGGGATGGGCGAATTCCAGCAGCGGTCGTCGGTGCGCACCTGGCTCTATCGGATCGCGACCAACCGGTGCCTGAATTTCCGCCGGGCCGCCCTGCGCCGGCCGGTCGCACCGTTGCCCTTCGACGCTCCGGAGCCGACGCGTCACGGCGAGGTGAGCTGGTTGCAGCCGTGTCCGGATGCGTTGCTGGACCCGCAGCAGGTGCTGACCGCGCGGGCCTCGGTCGAGTTGGCGTTCATCGCACTGCTGCAACAACTTCCGCCGCGCCAGGCCGCCGTCCTCGTCCTGCGGGACGTGCTCGAATTCAGTGCGGCGGAGGTGGCCGACCTGCTCGGGCTCACTCCCATCGCCGTGAAGGCCGCGCTGCAGCGCGCTCGGGAACGGCTGTCCCGCAACACGGGCGGGCAGCCGGGGCCGGCGCCGGAGTCGCCCGCGGAACGCAGGCTCGGCGAGCGCTTCGCGCGGGCCTTCGAGGCCGCCGACGTGGGCGCCGTGGTCGCGCTGCTCACCGACGAAGCCTGGCTGACCATGCCGCCGTGGCCCCACGAGTACCGCGGCCGCGCGGCGATCGGCGAATTCCTCCGCGGTATTCCGGCATTTCGGGACGGGGCACAGATCCGGCTGCAATCGGTGCGCGCCAATGGGCAGCCGGCATTCGGCTGCTATTCCCGGCGGGTGGACGGGACGTTTCGGGCGACCGGACTTCTGGTGACGACGTGCGGTCCGGATGGCATTTCGGCGCTCACGCATTTCCCGCCCGCCGAGAACTTCCCGCGCTTCGGCCTTCCGCTCGCGCTGCGGCCGCGCGGCACGACTATTTCCTGATGGAATCGTTGCGGAAATAAAACCTAGAAAATTCCTTCAAACTCTTCCGTTGTGTAGGTGTTATCGACTATCCTCCGTTTTGGCAAACCATCCGCGACATGAAGAGCGCAGTCATTGCATCGGCGCTCCGACCATAGAGACAACTTCCGGCTAACGCGCGGTCAGTCGGAGGTGTAAGCGAAGGGCCCGATCCATGACGAGGGAATCGGGCCCTTCGGTATTGTCTGGCGCAATGTCACAGGAAACGAACGCGGGTAGGATGTACGCCGGGCAGCCCGTAGAAGACCGGCAGCGGCAGCGACGTGCGCGTTTTCTGGAATCCGGACTGACTGTGTTCGCCAGAGACGGGTATGCCAATAGCTCGGTCGGAGCCATTTGCAAAGACGCCGGACTTTCCTCGCGTCAGTTCTACGAGGAGTTCACCGGGCGCGAATCGCTGCTGCTGGAACTCTACGAACAGATCGACCGGGAATCCCGGGACGCGGTGGTCGCCGCGCTGGACGCGCATGCCGATGCCAGTGCCATCGAGATCATCGACGCCGGGGTGCGCGCCTATATCGAGTCCATCGGGCGCGATCCGCGCAAGGCTCGCGTCGCTCTGGTCGAGGTGGTAGGCGCCGGGCCGAAGGTGGAGAAGTTCCGGTTGGAGCTGCGGCGCGCATGGGGTGCGCTGCTGGCCGGAGCGGCCGAAGATGCGGCGCTGCAGGGCGAGATTCCCAGCGGCGACTACGAAACGCGCATGCTCGCCATCATCGGTGCGGTGAATTACGTGGTCGACGAGTGGAGCGGTTCGGAGCCACGCCGGCCTCTCGACGAGGTGATCAGGGTGTTGCGCCGGGTCATCATGGGTGCGGTCAGCGCCTGATCGATGAAGCATCGTGCTGCCGAACGGGATTCGCTCTAGCATCGATACGTGCATGTTTCGCCGGGGGGCGGGCAGTCCCCGACATTCGTCGTCTGTGGCGACAACCCGCTCGTCCATCAGCTGGCACTGCAGCTGACCACCCGGTTCCCCGACGCCACCGTGACCGCGGTGCTGCCGAATCGCAACGGTAGCTACGTACCGCAGCTGGAGAAGCTGGACCGGGTCCGGATTCTGTGCGCCGAGCGCCTGGACGAAGCCGTTCTGCGCGCGGCCGGGGTGGAGCGGGCGCTGGCCCTGGCCCTGGTGGATCAGGCGGATGTGGAGAACTTCCACGCCGCGCTGCGCGCGCACGAACTCAACCCTCGGATTCGGCTGGTCATTCGAATGTTCAACACCGGCTTGGGTTTTCGCATCCGCCGGTTGTTCTCCGACTGTGTGGTGCTCTCGATCTCGGAGATGGCCGCGCCGTCGTTCATCGCCGCGGCCCTCGGCGAGAAGGCGCAGGGTTATCTGCGGCTGGGGGAACGCACGCTGTATGTCGCGGCGGTCGGTGATGCGCCGCCGGACCGGGTGGTGTCCGGACTGGCCGGCGGGCCCGGCGCAATCGCGTTGCGCTCGCCGCACGCACCGGCGGACCGGGTGCTGGCGCTGGCCGGGCGGGTGCCGTACTCCCCCGGGGCGCGGCGGCGTTGGCTGAATCAGCTGCGCTATCTGGTCCGCCACGATCTGATCCGGCTGCTGCTGGTGATGCTGATCATCATCGCGGCCGTGTGCGTCATGATGGTGTTGATCGGAAACAGCTGGGGCACAGCGGTATACGAAACGCTGCTGGATTCGGCGGGTGCGGCGCAGCCGGAGCCGGGGCGCGAACCGCTGTTCAAGATCCTGCAACTGGGGGTGGTCTTCACCGGGCTGGCGATGACGCCGGTGATCACCGCGCTGGTGGTGGGCGGAGTCCTGCGGGCGCAGCTCTCGGAATATTCGATCGACCCCTCGCGAATGGAAAACCACGTGGTGGTCGCGGGATTGGGCAATGTCGGGATGCGCGTGGTGGAACAGTTGCGTGACCTCGGCGTACCGGTGGTCGGGCTGGACTACGACGAGAACGCGCGCGGCATCGCGCTGGCTCGCAGCCTGGGGGTGCCGGTGGTGATCGGTCAGGCCACCTGGGAGGACACGCTGCGTGCGGTGGGTGTGCCGAAGGCGCGTGCGCTGGTCCTGCTGACCTCCAGCGACGCGGTGAATCTGGAGGCCGCGATGCTCGGCCAGTCCTACCGTGACGATCTGCGGGTGGTGCTGCGCGTCTCCGACGACGACCTGGCCGACCGGGTACAGCGCAGCCTCGGGAAGGCGGTGGTACGCAGCGTCTTCCAGTTGGCGGCCGACGGATTCGCCGCGGCGGTGGTGGAGCGGCGGGTGATTGCGACCCTGACGATCAACCAGGCCACACTGCTGGTCGCGGAGGTTCCGGTGGAGCCGGGATCGGCGCTGATCGGGCTGCGGATCGCCGACCTCGGATCGGCGGAGCACACCCGGGTCATCGCGGTGCAGCCGGCGGTCGGCGACGCGCTGGAATGGCAGCCCGCGGCGCAGAGGGCGCTCGCCGCGGGCAACCAGCTGGTGGTGGTGGCGACCCGGCTGGGGCTCGAGGAACTGCTGGAGCGTAGTTGCGCACCCGCGGTGAACGACACGGCACGCGAGGCCATCGTGGCGGCGGAAGCGCTGGTCGCGGACGCGGCGGAGGAATTGGTGGCCGACGCAGCAGAAGAGTTGGTGGCCGACGCGGCGAGAGAATCGGTCGCCGACGTGACAGAGGAATCGGTGGCCGACGCGGCAAGGGAATCGGCGGGCGGCGCGGCGGACGAATCGGTCGACGCGGCGAGAGGATCGGTCGCCGACGGGGGAATGGTTGCGGAGGTGGCGGGCCGGTCTGTCGCCGACGCGAAGGCCGAGGGGCTCGCCGGTACGCAGGGCGATGTCGCGGAGGACGCGGTGGATCCGGAGACCTGTCAGCGATCCGCGGACGGGTCGGCCGAGCCGGATGCGGTGGGTTCCTGAAGCGGTGAGCTCGTGAGGCGGTGGGCTCCTGCGGCTCGTGCACCGAGCGGCCTTGTGAGCTGGTGAAGAAGCGGGCCGGGCGTCGGCGGCCGGGGTGTGGCTCGCGGTAGCGTGCGCGTATGGAGACGATTCCGATCCAGATGCCGGACGGGTCGACGGTGCCGGTGCGGTTCGTCGCCGCGAGCGGTCCGCACCGGCATGCCATCACCGCGGACGCCCCGCGCCCGGTCATCGTGATCATTCCGGGCCTGGGTGTGCCGGGCGAGTACTACGGGGATTTCGCGCGGGAGCTGGCGCGGCGCGGATTCGATGCGGCGATCGGGGAATTGCGGGGTAACGGTGACAGCCGGCCGAAGCCGAGTTCGTCCAGTACCTACGGCTACCACGAGCTGGTGTCGGTCGATTTTCCGGCGATCTTCGAGGCCGTGCGCACCCGTTTCCCGGACAGTACGCCGATGCTGCTCGGGCACAGCATGGGTGGCCAGCTCGGGGTCATGTACGCCGCGCGGATCCGGGGTCGGCTGGGCGGGCTGATTCTCGTCGCCTCCGGCACGCCCTACTACCGGGGATACGGCGGAATCGCCCGCTCCGCAATGCTGGTCGGACCGGCCGCCATCTCGCTGACCGCGAACCTCGCCGGTTTCTGGCCGGGCGATCGAATCACCGCCGGCGGATTCGGCCGGCAGTCCAAGGTACTGATCTCCGATTGGGCGCGGCTGGCCCGCACCGGCCGGTTCGTGCCGGTCGGCGCCGATATCGACTACGACGAGCGCATCGCGCGGCTAACGCTGCCGGTCCTCTCGATCACCGTCGACGGTGACGATCTCACCCCGCGCAGTTCGGCCGCACACCTGCTGGAGAAGCTGCCCAAGGCCCGCGTGAGCACCTGGCACGAGCCGAAACCGTTGGGACACAACGGCTGGATCACCGATCCGGAAACGACCGTCGACCGCATCGAGAAGTGGGTGCGCGACCTGTAGCCGAACACCGCCGATTCCGGGGTCGCGAGTGCTTCAATAGACGAATGCGCAGGTGGGTCGCCCGCCGTAACCGGTGCTCCGGCCGTCGTCTCGCGTCGGCTCGACCACGAGCGCGGCGGGAATGACGACGCGGCCGGGCGCCGCCTCCGGATCCACACTCGTCTTGGCGGTGCTGGGTTCCGGTCAATTCCTGATGACCCTCGACAGTTCCGTCATGAACGTCTCGATGGCGACGGTCGCCCACGACGTCGGCACGACGATCACCGGAATCCAAACCGCCATCACGCTGTACACGCTGGTGATGGCATCGCTGATGGTCACCGGTGGCAAGGTCGGGACGATTCTCGGGCGGCGGCGGGCATTCGGCGTCGGATTGGTCGTCTACGGCGCGGGCTCGCTGGTCACCGGGTTGGCGCCGAATCTGGGTGTGCTGCTGCTGGGCTGGTCGCTGCTGGAAGGCATCGGGGCGGCGTTGATCATGCCGGCGATCGTGTCGCTGGTGGCGGCGAACTTCGCCCGCGAACGCCGCGCCGCCGCATACGGACTCGTGGCCGCGGCAGGTGCGATGGCCGTGGCCGTAGGCCCCCTCGTGGGCGGGGCGGTGACGACCTTCGCGTCCTGGCGGTACGTGTTCTTCGGCGAGGTCGTGGTCGTGGTCGCGATTCTGCTGGTGCTGCGCCGCGTGGCAGACGTACCGGCGCAGCGGGTGCACTTGGACCTTCTGGGTTCGGTGTTGTCGGTCGTCGGGCTGGGGGCCGTGGTGTTCGGGGTACTGCGGTCCAGCGAATGGGGATGGATTCGCCCACGCCCCGGCGGTACCGAGATCGCGGGTTTGTCGCCGGTGATCTGGTTGATCCTGGCGGGCCTGCTGGTGCTGTACGCCTTCCTGCGGTGGCAGAACCGGCTGGTGAGTTCCGGCCGGGAGCCGCTGGTCGACCCCCGGTTGTTCGGCAATCGCCGGCTCGGGGGCGGGTTGGCGATGTTCTTCGCGCAGTTCGCGGTTCAGGCCGGAGTGTTCTTCTCGGTACCGCTGTTCCTGTCGGTGGTGCTGGAATTGAGTGCGCTCGAGACCGGTGTGCGCATCCTTCCGCTGTCGATCGCGCTCGTCGCCGCCGCCGCGGGAATTCCCAAACTAGCGCCGCGGGCGAATCCACGGCGGGTGGTGCGCCTCGGCCTGGGGTCGATGATCATCGGAATTCTGTTGCTGGCCGGCGGCATGGATCCCGGAGCGAATGCCGCGGTGGTGGCGGTGCCGATGTTGTTCATGGGCCTGGGCCTGGGGGCCCTCTCCTCGCAACTGGGCGCGATCACGGTATCGGCGGTGCCGGATTCGCAGAGTGCGGAGGTCGGCGGGCTGCAGAACACCGCGACGAATCTCGGCGCCTCGCTCGGCACCGCGCTGATCGGCTCCATTCTCATCGCCACGCTGACCTCCTCGGTGATCAGCGGGATCGAGAACAACCCCGCGGTCCCGCCCTCGGTCGCGCAGCGGGCCGGAACCGAACTGGCCGATGGCGTGCCGTTCCTGTCGAATACCCAACTGCAACAGTCGCTCACCGCCGCCGGAGTCGATCAGTCGACCGCCGACGCGGTCGTCGCGGTCAATTCCGATGCCCGGCTGCTGGCGTTGCAGGTGGCCTTCGCGGTGACGGCGATGCTGGCCGTGATCGCGTTGTTCTTCACCGGCCGGCTACCGCGGCGTGCCGTCGGCTCCGATCCGGACGCCGACACCGCGGCCGGCGAGCGGACCGGAGCCGGGTAGCGCTACCTGGCTGCCAGATTGCCCCGGTCGACACCGCCCTGGTCGACATTGCCCTGGTCGACGCTGCCGGGTGCGGCATTGCCTGTGCCGGAGCCGTTGTGACCGAGCGCGCGGGCCTTCAGCTGGGCGAACTCGGTCGCGTCGATCGTCCCGGAGTCCAGCAGGGCCTTGGCGTCGGCGATCTGCTCGGCGGGCGACTTGCCCGCCACCTGGCGGATGTAGTCGTCGGCCGCCTGCTTGGCTTCCGCATGAGCGTGCTGGGCCCGCTCGGCCATGCCCTTTCCGCGCACGACCAGATAGACCAGAGCCGTGATGTAGGGGAAGATCACCAGGCAGATCACCCATGCGGCCTTGGCGATGCCGGAGACCGTGTGATCGCGGAACAGATCGGTCAGGATCTGGAACAGGATGATCAGGTAGGCCACGAAGGCGAACACCAGAATCGTGTACCAGACGTAGTCCCAGAACGTATCCATGATGTGTGTGCTCCTCTCGAGAACCCGCTACCGAACCGCGGTGGTCGGCGAGATGGCCGAATCGGTGAGTCGCTGACGGGCAAGCCGTTCGACGAGTTCCGGTAGGGCCGGGACCGGTGATCCGCGCAGGTCTCGGAGGGCGCTCGCGACAGCGATCTCGATGGCCCGGTGTGGCGCCCGACCGCTGTCGGTGTGCGCGTTGCGAATCCTGTCGTTTTCGGTCCCCGAACCGAGAATGGCAGTGCGATAGATCACGCTCCAGAGCCCAAAGGCCCTGGTCGCCGCGGGCCTTTGGTCATCTGTTTCGAGAGCGGGACGCGTCGGTCAGGCGGTGTTCCGGCGTTCGATCAGCATCTGGGTGAAGAACTCGTAGATCAGCGCGGATTGGAAGGCCATCTGCTTGTTGTCGGCCGCGCCGCCGTGACCGCCCTCGATGTTCTCGTGGTACCAGACGGTCCGGCCCTGAGATTCCAGCAGTGCCGCCATCTTCCGGGCGTGGCCGGGATGGACCCGGTCGTCGCGGGTGGAGGTGGTGAGCAGGATCGGCGGGTACGGGCGTGCCGGATCGGCCGCCATCGCGCGCTGATAGGGCGAATACTCGCTGATGTACTGCCACTCCTCGGGCTTGTCCGGGTCGCCGTATTCGGCGATCCAGGACGCGCCGGCCAGCAGCAGGTGGTAGCGCTTCATATCCAGCAGCGGCACCTGGCAGACGATGGCGCCGAACAGTTCCGGATAGCGGGTCAGCATCACGCCCATCAGCAGGCCGCCGTTGCTGCCGCCGACCGCACCGAGTTGTTCCGCGGTCGTGATATCCCGCGCGACGAGGTCTTTCGCGACCGAGGAGAAATCCTCGTAGACCTTGTAGCGGTTGGCCTTCTGCACCTGAGTGTGCCATTCGGGTCCGTACTCGCCGCCGCCGCGGATGTTGGCCATCACCCAGGTGCCGCCGCGTTCGAGCCAGCCCATTCCCGAGGCGCCGCTGTAGCCGGGGGTGCGGGAGACCTCGAAGCCGCCGTAGCCCGAGACGACGGTCGGGCCGGGCCGGTCCCTGTGGGCGCGGTGGCGAATCACGAAGTACGGCACCATGGTTCCGTCGTCGGAGCGCGCGAAGAACTGCTCGGTGTCGATGCCCTCGGCGTCGAAATACGCCGGTTCCCGCTTGAGGGCTACCGCCGGGCTGCCCACCGAACCCGCCAGCAGTGTCGCCGGGGTGGTGAAACCGCTTGTGGTGAGCATGAATTCGTCACCGCTCTCCAGCGGATCCAGATTCATGACGTTGGTGGTCGCCATCGGCGGGGTGTCGGCGAGCGGTTCGCGGGTCCAGCCCGCGCCCGGGACCGTCGCCGTGCCGGGAGTCAGGACGTACAGCTTGGTCTGCACGTCCTCCAGCGTGATCAGCAGCAGGTGGTTCTCGGTCCAGCCGTAGCCGTGCAGTGAGGTGTGCGCGTCGGGTTCGAAGACCACCTCGAAATCGCGTGCGCCGCCGAAGAAGTCGTCGATGTCGATGGCCAGCAGGGCGCCGGCGGGGTAGTTGCGCCCGCCCACCTCCCACGGCGATTTCAACTGCACCAGCAGCCAATCCTTGTACCAGGACTCGGAGGCGTCGGTGGGTACGTCGATATGGCGCAGCGTGCCGTCGGGGTCCAGCAAATAGACCGATTCGTTGAAGAAGTCGGTGGCGCGGGCGACGTAGTGGCGCTCGTATCCGGGCGTGCGGTCGTAGCCGGCCGAGACCATCACATCACCCGGCTCGCCCTCGAAGACGGTTTCCGCCTCCGACAGCGGGGTGCCACGGCGCCAGCGCTTGGCCAGCCGCGGATATCCCGAGTCGGTGAGCGTGCCGGGGCCGAAATCCGTTCCCACGTAGACGGTGTCGGCATCGATCCAGCGCACCTGTGATTTGGCCTCGGGCAGGTGGAAGCCGCCCGCTGCCGCCGGGCGGAATTGCCGTGTGGTCAGATCGAATTCGCGCACCACCTTGGCGTCCGCCCCGCCGCGGGACAGGCTGATCAAGGCTAGTTTCTGCTCCGGGCGCAGCACCGCCGCACCGCCCCAGACCCAGTTCTCGTCCTCGGCCGTGGCCAGGGCGTCCAGGTCGATGAGCACATCCCAGGCCGGATCGTCACCGCGATATTCGTCGAAGGTGGTGCGCCGCCACAGCCCGCGGGGGTGTTCCGCGTCGCGCCAGAAGTTGTAGAGCCAGGGTCCGCGTCGCGTCGGGTACGGGATGCGGGTGTCGGTGTCGAGCATGGCGAGGATGCGATGGTCGAGGGCGTCGAACCGGTCGGAGGTGGCGAAGCGTTCGATCACCACCTCGTTGTGTGCCCGCGCCCAGGACAGGGCACGTTCGCCGGTGACATCCTCGAGCCACAGGTACGGGTCGGTCGTTTGCTCGGCGCCGCTCATGGGTCACATTGTGGCCTACCGGTCGGTCCGCCGACGGGCGAGAGGTGCGGCGGGTGCGCCGCGCCGCCGTGTCCGGTCGCCGTGTGCGGTCACGACTCCGTACAGTTGCGGGACGCCTCGGCGACGCCGGAAGGAGGACCGCGGTGGCACATCCGCTCTGGGAGCAGCACTGCTGCCTGCCGATCCTTCCGTCCGCCGATGTCACCGAACTGACGCGCTATCCGGCCGGCTCATACCTGTCGGTGAATGTGGGGTACTCACTGCATTCGATCGAGGATGCGCTGGCCATGATTGACCTGCTGCGCCGGAAGGCGCTGGCGGACGGGCGTTTCCGGCTCGTCGAGTCCGTCGGCGACACCGAGGTGACATCCGGTCCCCGGGGCCGCATCGCGCTCGCCTTCGATCTGGAGGATTCGCGGCCGCTCGACGGCGATCCGGACAACATCGCGCTGTTCCATTCGCTCGGCGTGCGTTCGTTGCTGCCGACCTACAACCACGCCAACGCCGCCGGTGGCGGCTGCCTGGACCCCGACGATCGCGGCCTGACTCCCTACGGCCGCACGATCATCCGCACGCTCGGCGAGGTCGGGATGTTCGCCGACGGGTCGCATTGTTCGCGGCGGACCGGACTGGATATCGCCGAGGTCGCGGGTGGGCCGATCATCTACAGCCACTCCAATTTCGCGGCGCTGTGGCCGCATCCGCGCAATATCGGCGACGACCAGGCGCGTGCCTGCGCTGCGACCGGTGGGGTGATCGGGATCAACGGCGTCGGAATCTTTCTGGGCCGCAACCGCGTCGAGGGGCGGGCCGCGCGCATCGAGGCGATGGCCGACCACATCGCCTACGGTGCCGATCTGGTCGGTGTCGAGCACATCGGGATCGGTTCGGACTTCTCCTTCGACGGAGACCAGTTCAACGCGGAGATCGCGGCCGCGCCGGAGAACTTCTCCGAGGACTACACGCGGTGGGGGCCGCTGCAGTGGGTGCCGCCCGAGGATCTGCTCGGACTGTCGTGTCTGGGGATGGATGTGGACAACCCGGACGCCCGCCCCGGCGTCGCCGGACTGGACGAAGTCCTGGCCCGCAGGGGTTTCATCGACTCCGAACGCGCGGCGATCTTCCACGGCAATTTCGCCCGTGCCGCACGAGAGGTCTGGAAGTAGACGCACGCTGTGGCCACCCTCTCAGCCCTGCGGGGGATGGATGAGTGAGCTTTCGGCAACAGCGCTAGGCTCGTTCCCGTGACTTCCCACTACGATGTCGTCGTTCTCGGCGCTGGTCCCGGCGGTTACGTCGCCGCGATCCGCGCCGCTCAACTCGGCCTGCGAACAGCGATCGTCGAGCAGAAATACTGGGGTGGCGTGTGCCTGAACGTCGGGTGCATTCCGTCCAAGGCACTGCTGCGCAACGCGGAGCTGGCCCATATCTTCACCAAGGAAGCGAAGACGTTCGGTATCTCCGGACAGGCGAGCTTCGACTTCGGTGCCGCCTTCGACCGAAGTCGTAAGGTCGCGGACGGCCGGGTCAAGGGCGTCCACTTCCTGATGAAGAAGAACAAGATCGACGAGTTCGACGGGAAGGGCACCTTCGCCGACGCGAACACCCTCTCGGTCGAGCTGAGCAGCGGCGGCACCGAAACCGTCACCTTCGACAACGTCATCATCGCCACCGGCACCGAGACCAAGCTGCTGCCGGGCACCTCGCTGTCGCAGAACGTGGTGACCTACGAGGAGCAGATCCTGACCCGGGATCTGCCGGGGTCGATCCTGATCGTCGGCGCGGGCGCGATCGGTATGGAGTTCGGGTACGTCCTCAAGAACTACGGCGTGGACGTGCGGATCGTGGAGTTCCTCGACCGCGCGCTGCCGAACGAGGACGCCGATGTCTCCAAGGAGATCACCAAGGCGTACAAGAAGCTCGGCATCACCATCACCACCGGTGCCTCGGTGCAATCCATCGAGGACAACGGTTCCAAGGTCACCGTTTCGATCAAGGACAACAAGTCCGGTTCGGTCGAGACCGTCACCGTCGACAAGGTGCTGCAGGCCGTCGGTTTCGCGCCGCGGGTGAAAGGCTTCGGCCTGGAGAACACCGGTGTGCAGCTGACCGAGCGCGGTGCCATCGCGATCGACGACTATATGCGCACCAACGTGCCGCACATCTACGCCATCGGCGATGTCACGGCGAAGCTGCAGCTGGCCCACGTGGCCGAGGCGATGGGTGTGGTCGCGGCCGAGACCATCGGGGGCGCCGAGACGCTGCCGCTGGGCGACTACCGGATGATGCCGCGCGCGACGTTCTGCCAGCCGCAGGTCGCCAGCTTCGGCCTCACCGAACAGCAGGCGCGCGACGAGGGGTACGACGTGAAGGTCGCGACCTTCCCGTTCACCGCCAACGGCAAGGCGCACGGCCTGGGCGATCCGACCGGTTTCGTGAAGCTGGTCGCCGACGCGAAGTACGGCGAGCTGCTCGGTGGCCACCTGATCGGCCCGGATGTGTCGGAGCTGCTGCCCGAGCTGACGCTGGCCCAGAAGTGGGACCTCACCGTCAACGAACTCGCGCGCAACGTGCACACCCACCCGACGTTGAGCGAGGCGCTGCAGGAAGCGTTCCACGGTCTCGCGGGTCACATGATCAACTTCTGATCTCCGCGCCGACGGCCCGGTATCGGCGAATACGCCTGGTACCGGGCCGTTTTCGTGTCCGGGTGATCAGTCGCGGTGGTAGATGTCCTGCGCCGCTGAGATGACGTCGATGTTGTCCTCGAGAATCGCGATCAGGCCGTACAGCTGATCGGCGACCTGTTCGCCCAGTTCGGTGAGGGTGTATTCGACGCGCGGGGGGATGGTCTGCTGGACCTCGCGGTGAATCATGCCGTCGCGTTCGAGGGCCTGCAGGGTTTGCGACAGCATGCGTTCGCTGATGCCGTCGACCCGGCGCCGCAGCGCGCTGAAACGGTAGGGACCTTCACGCAGCGCGACGAGGGCCAGTGCGCCCCAGCGGCTCGCGACATTCTGCAGCACCGGCCGGGAGCGGCAGTTGCGCGCGAAGACGTCGGCTTCCAGGGTCGGATCGGCGTCGTCCGCCGATCGCAGTTGCCGGCTCGTCATGCTCTCGATGCTACCCATCGCTGCGGTAGTGAACTTTTCATCTGTAGTGCGGGAATATCAGGTACTAACTAATAGTTAGTGCAAATGTTTCGTACACCAGAGCTGGAGGTTGGGTTATGACCGTCGCCGTCACCGGGGCAAGCGGGCAGTTGGGCCGTCTCGTCGTCGAGGCGCTGTCGAACAGGAATGCGGGGCCCGTCGTCGCGGTCGTCCGGGACCCGGGCAAGGTCGCCGACCTGGCCGAGCGCGGTGTGCGGGTGCGGCAGGCCGCCTATGACGATCCGGAAGCGCTGGACCGCGCCCTCGCGGGTGTTGATCGGCTACTGCTGGTGTCCGGCAACGAATTCGGTGCGCGGGTCGACCAGCACACCACTGTCGTGCGCGCCGCCGAGCGGGCCGGGGTGCGGCTGCTGGCCTACACCAGCATTCCCCGCGCCGAGCGGAATCCGATGATTCTCGCGCAGGAGCATCGCGGCACCGAAGAGGTGATCGCGGAATCCGCTGTGCCGCATACTTTCCTGCGTAACAGCTGGTACTGGGAGAACTATCTGAACGGTCTCGGCGCGACTCTGGAATCGGGCGTGCTGTACGGCTCGGCCGGGGCCGGACTGGTCTCCGCCGCCGCACGAGCCGACTACGCCGAGGCTGCCGCGGTGGTTCTGACCACCGAAGGTCATGCGGGACAGGTCTACGAACTCGGTGGCGACGAGCATCTGTCGCTCGCCGATGTGGCGCGGGTGATCTCGGCGGCGTCCGGCAAGCCGGTGCGGTATCAGGATCTGCCGCAGGACGAGTATGTGGCGGGATTGGAAAAGGCCGGTGTGCCCGGTGATTTCGCGCGGGTGCTGGCCGATTCCGATGCCGGACTGCGTGCGGGATGGCTGGATGTGACCAGCGGCGATCTGCGGAAACTGATCGGCCGGCCGTCGACGTCCGCGGCCGAGGTGCTGAGTGACGCGCTCGGCCGCTGACCAGGTCAGGATCCGGTCGCGCCCGCGGCGTAGGTGCTCGGATCGCCGACCCACTGGACCAGTTGGATGATGATGCCGTTGGGGTCGACCGCCTGGAAATAGCGCTCGCCCCACGGCTCGGTCTCGATCGGTGTCACGATCTCGACCCCTTCGGCTCGCACGCGCTCGTATTCGGCGTCGATCTCGTCGACCGTGAAGACGATCAGCAACCCCTGGCCGGCCGCACCCGCGACGCGGGCCGGTTTGAACGTGTCCAGCCCGGTGCGCAGGAAGATCACGTGGAATCCGGCGTCGGGGCGGGTCAGCGAGACGAATCCGTCGGCCGACATGTCGACGGTGAATCCGAAATGGGTGCCGAGGAATTTCGCCGACGCGTCCGGGTCGGCAACGTTGAGCGAGACGGCGGATGCGGTGATGTTCACGGTCCTCCTCGGGGCGGGCGCGCGGCACGGTGCCGCGCTATCCGATAATTCTCTACTAAGTATACTGTACATGGTAGAGAGTTATTCCCGTCGCGCGCGCGACTCGATACGATGCGCACGACGCCGAACCGCGGCGGCACGGCAGGCGAGACCGGGAGATCGGGTGCGAGAGAATTCGGCCGAGCAGCGGCCGCGCCGGGCGCGCGTCGCCGGTGAGCGATCCAGCGCCGGCGATCCCGCTCGCACGCTGGAGTTGCTCTGGCGGCAGCCGGGCCGCGCGTCCGGGCGCGGCCCCAGACAGCGCAGCAGCGTCGACGAGGTCGTGGCGGCGGCGGTGGATATCGCCGATGCCGAGGGGCTGGAGGCGCTGACCATGCGGGCGGTTGCCGCGAAACTCGGGCTGACTCCGATGGCCACCTACACCTATGTGCCCGGTAAGGCCGAGCTGCTCGACCTCATGCTCGATGCGGTCTACGGCCGGATGCCGCGCACGGACCTGACCGGAAAGTCGTGGCGCGAACGCGTATGCGCCGTCGCGCAGGACAATCGCTCGATGCTCGCCCGCCACCGCTGGGTGGCCGCGGTGCCGACCACCCGGCCACCGCTGGGTCCGGGCCTCGCCGCGAAATACGACCACGAACTGAGCGCCTTCGACGGGCTCGGACTGAGCGATGTCGAGATGGACGCGGCGTTGACCTACCTGCTCGGCTTCGTCACCGCGGTGGCGCGCATCGCGATCGATACCGATCGTGCGGCCGCCGACAGCGGGCTGTCGGATCGCGAATGGTGGAAACGCACGGCCCCGGTCCTGGAACAGGTCTTCGATCCGCAGCGTTATCCGCTGGCCGCGCGGGTCGGCTCGGCCGCCGGACAGGCTCACGACAGCGCCTACAGCGCCGAGCACGCCTGGAATTTCGGTCTGGGGCGCGTCCTGGACGGCCTGGCCGTCCTCATCGAACGGTCCGAGGCGTCCGACTGACCCGCCGAGTCCGTCCGGCTCAGTGGTCGGTCTGGATCCGAAGGGTGGTGATGGTGCTGGCCAGACCTTCGTATTGGTTTGCCAGCAGGACGATTTCGACGAGGCGCTTCTCGTCGTAGTGCTGCGCCAGGGCCGACCAGGTG
This sequence comes from Nocardia sp. AB354, assembly GCF_049538315.1. Lineage (NCBI taxonomy): Bacteria > Bacillati > Actinomycetota > Actinomycetes > Mycobacteriales > Nocardiaceae > Nocardia > Nocardia sp. AB354. The sequence continues at coordinate 16,516 of NZ_JBMVFU010000043.1, forward strand.
GCATCGTCGACGTCGCGAGTAGTGACCAGTTGGTCCACCGCGGTCAGCAGCGCGCGTTCCTTGTCCGACCAGCCCTCGGCTTCGGGCCCGGTGCGCAGGCGCGCCAGGATGTCCTTGGTGACACCGGCGCGTTTGCCCAGGCGGATGTGGTGGTCGGTCTCGTATTCGCAGTTCCGCAGATGTGCGACGCGCAGGATGACCAGTTCGGTCTGGTAGCGCGACAGTTTGCCGCCGGGCATCAACCGGCCGGAGAAGTGCAGCCAGCCGCGGAACAGGCCACCGGTGCGGCCGAGCGTGCTGAACAGGTGGGCGTCGTCGGTACCCGCCGCGCGGGAAAGCACCTGCCAGACAACCCAATTCACCGGGCCCAGTTCGCGCAGGCGACCGGGTGCGATCCGTGGCTCCGTCGACACCATGCCCCACGCTAACAAAAATGACGCGCACCGGTGGCTGCCTCGCTGGACCGTCGCGCGTACCTGCGGTCTCGGCGAGCTCCGCGGGGCCCGGGCCGACAGATTCCGGCTGTCGGCCCGGGGCATATCACCGCTGAGCGGCGAGCAGGATCAGGTCGGCCACGGCGCTGGGGTCGGATACGGAAACCGCGTGCGACGCTTGGACTTCGACGGTGTGCGCGCCCGCCCGTTCGGACATGAACCGCTGCGACTCCACGGGGATGTTCTTGTCTTCGGTGGTGACCAGGGAATAGGCCGGGACGGCGCGCCATGCGGCTGCCGAAGCCGGCTGCTCCAGCGCGGCGAGCGCGACCGGGCGCTGGGTGATCGCCATCGTCGCGGCGACGTCGGCCGGCACGTCGGCGGCGAACTGGGCGGGGAATTCGTCCTGGCGGATGTGCAGTTCGGTGCCCGCCGCCCCGGGAAGCGGATGGGCGACGGTGGTGGGTGCGAGCGTGGAACCGGGGAATTTGCCGGTCAGCTCCAGGGCGTTCTCGCCCTCCGCGGGAATGAAGGCCGCGACGTAGACCAGGGCCGTGACCGCGGGCTTGTCGTGCGCGGCGACGGTGATGACGCTGCCGCCGTACGAATGACCCGCCAGAACGATCGGGCCCTCGACGGTGTCGAGGACCGAAGCCACGTAGGCGGCATCGGTGTCGAGTCCGCGCAAGGGGTTGGCGGCGGCCAGCACGGGGTAGCCCTCGGCGCGCAGGCGTGCGATGACGCCGTTCCAACTCGAGGAATCGGCGAAAGCGCCGTGGACGAGGACGATGGTCGGCTTCGTGGTCATGGACATGCTCCTCTGGAGGATCGGATCGCGGCTCCTCGAGTCTCGATCACTCGCCGTGGCCTCGCCCCTCGCTGTGGGCCAGGTATCCACTGAATCGGGACATCGCCCGATTCGCGCGAAATATGCCGGAGTTCGGTGGCCGTCCGCTCAGCGCAGGACGTACGGCGAGATCGAGCTGCGGTGCTCGCTGATGTCCAGGGACTTGCCCAGCGGCGGGAACGCGCGCTGCGGACAGTTGGCGCGTTCGCAGACACGGCAGCCGGCGCCGATCGGGGTGGCCTGGGGATCGGTGAGGTCCAGGCCGTCGGCGTAGACCACGCGTCCGGCATGGCGCAATTCGCAGCCCAGGCCGATGGCGAAGGTCTTGCTGGGCTGCCCGTAGCGGGTGGCGCGCCGCTCGACCGTGCGCGCGATCCACAGATATTTGCGGCCGTCGGGCATCTGGGCGATCTGGGTCATGATCCGGCCGGGATAGGCGAAGGTCTCGTACACATTCCACAGCGGGCAGGTCCCGCCCGCGGAGGAGAAGTGGAATCCGGTGGCGGACTGGCGTTTCGACATGTTTCCCGCGCGATCCACGCGGACGAACGAGAAGGGCACCCCGCGCAGTTTGGGCCGCTGCAGGGTGGAGAGCCGGTGGCAGATCGTTTCGTAACTCTGCGCGAAGAACGCCGACAGCCGCTCGATGTCGTAGCGGAAATCCTCGGCCACCTCGTGGAAATGCGAGTACGGCAGCACCGTGGCCGCGGCGAAATAGTTGGCGAGGCCGAGTTTCGCGAGCGTACGGGTGTCCTCGGAGGCGAAATTGCCCTCTTCGACCAATTTGTCGATCAGATCACCGCATTCCAGATATGCCAGTTCCGTGGCCAGTTTGAACACGCGCTGACCGCCCGACAGATGCGGGGCGATCTCGAGCTTGCGGGCCTCGGGGTCGTAGCGGTGCAGCACACCCTCGCCCAGGTCGATCCGCTCCACGATCTGCACGCCGTATCCGGTGGTGAGCCGGCGGGTGAGCTCGCGTCGCAGATCACCGCCGTGCAACCGCATGCGGGTCGCCAATTCCTCTGCGGCGGTATCCAATTCGTGGATGTAGTTCTGGCGCTGATAGAAGAAGTCGCGCACCTCCTCGTGCGGACGGGAGATGGCGCCCGAGCCGCTGCCGTCGGAGAAGCGGTCCTCGGTGGCCGCGGCCAGCTGCGCGGTCGTGTTGCGGTAGCGGCGGTGCATATTCACCAGCGCCCGGGCCAGGCTGGGATGGGCCGAGACCATATCGGCGATCTCCTGCGCATCGGCCTCGATGCCGAGTTCGGTGTCCATCACCACCTCTTGCAGCTCGGCGATCAGGCGAGTGTCGTCCTGGGAGGCGAAAAAACTGGTGTCTACGCCGAACACCTCACTGATCCGCAGCAGTACCGGTACCGTGAGCGGACGCACGTCGTGTTCGATCTGGTTGAGGTAGCTCGCCGAGATCTCCAGCTTCTTGGCGAGTGAGATCTGGCTCAGCCCCCGTTCGGTGCGCAGCTGTCGCAGTCGCGCCCCGACGTAAGTCTTGGCCATATGCCCAGACTATGGACCTTTCGCAAAGCTGCCAATGGAGAATTAGCAGTGGACTCGAGCTATATGTCACACCGAGCGGCTACCGTCGAGTCCGTGCTGCTTTCGGATGTGGTCGCGGCGTCGGAATCGGTGCGGGCATCGGCGTCGCGCAAGGTCAAGATCGCGGGTCTGGCCGAACTACTGGGCCGGGCCGAATCGGACGAATTGATGCCGGTCGTCGCGTGGATATCCGGTGAGCTACCGCAGGGCAGGCTGGGCGCGGGCTGGCGTACGGTCGCCGGCATCGAGGTGGAGCCCGCGCTCGAATCGACGCTCACCGTCGCCGCGGTCGATCAGGCGCTGACGGAATTGGCGGCCGTCGCCGGATCCGGATCGGTCGCGCGGCGGCGGGAACTACTCACCGCCCTGCTCGCTCGGGCGACCGGCGACGAACGCGCCTTCTTGATTCGCCTGCTGACCGGTGAGCTGCGCCAGGGCGCGCTGACCGCGATCGTCGCCGAGGCGGTGGCCCAGGCGGCCGACGTGCCGTCCGAGCTGGTGCGGCGGGCCTATATGCTCTCCGGCCGCCTGCCGGTGACCGCCGCCGCGGCCATCGCCGGCGGCGCGGAGGCGCTGTCGGAATTCCGGCTCGAGGTCGGCCGTCCGATTCAGCCGATGCTGGCCTCGCCCGGCGCCGCACTCGACGATGTGCTCGGTGAATTCGAGGGTGACGTGAGCGTGGAGCACAAACTCGACGGTGCGCGGATTCAGGTGCATCGCAAGGGCTCTCAGGTCTGGGTGTTCACGCGCACGCTGCGCGACATCACCTCCGGCGTGCCGGAGCTGGTGCAGCTGGTCTCCGAATTGCCTTGTGACAGTGTGGTTCTCGACGGCGAGACGCTGGCGCTCACGGACTCCGGCCGACCGCGTCCGTTTCAGGAGACGATGAGCCGGTTCGCCGCCGACCCGGCCTCGGAGGAGCCGCGACTGACGGTGAACTCGACCAGGGAACTGCTGTTGCATCCGTACTTCTTCGACTGCCTGCATCTGGACGGCCGGGATCTGCTCGATGCCCCGCTGCGCGAGCGGCGCGTGGCGTTGGCGAAAGTGGCGGGCGCGCAGATGATTCCGGCGCTGATCGATCCGGAGCCAGAGGCCGTCGCCGAATACTTCGACGGTGCGCTCGCCGCGGGGCACGAGGGCATCATGATCAAATCGCTGTCCGCACCGTATGCGGCCGGACGCCGCGGCCGGGCGTGGCAGAAGATCAAACCGGCGCACACCCTCGACCTGGTGGTGCTCGGCGCCGAATGGGGATACGGCCGCCGCACCGGCTACCTGTCGAATCTGCACCTGGGCGCGCGCGATCCGCACGGGGGCGATCCGATCATGGTCGGCAAGACCTTCAAGGGGCTCACCGACGCGCTGCTGCAGTGGCAGACCGCGGAATTTCCGCGCCACGAGCGCGCCCGCGACGGCCACACCGTCTATCTGTGGCCGGAGTTGGTCGTCGAGATCGCCCTCGACGGGGTGCAGACCAGCACGCGCTATCCCGGCGGCGTGGCACTGCGGTTCGCGCGGGTCGTGCGGTATCGGCCGGACAAGGAGCCCGCGCAGGCCGACACGATCGACGCCGTGCGCGCGTTGATGCCCGCCGGACCGGAGGTGGGGGCGACCGCCTGACGGGAGGCGTCGGCTTGCCAGCCGTTTCACAGGAACATCCGGGGCTATCTCGAGGATGTCGGCGCAGGATCGGTGTGTCGGGTCGTCCGATGCGGATCGACTGCCCTGATCCGCTCATCAGCCATCGGCGGCGTCGGTCCCTCGCCCGCGCCGCCGTTCGGCCGGTGGTTCATTCCTCTTCGCGGTGACCGCTGAGATCCGGCAACCGGCACAGGCCGGCGGTCACCTCGCCGGCCAGATGGTCGTAGGCCACCGCCAATTCCGACAGCCGCCGCCAGGCGTCGTGCATGACGTATTCCGGTTCGTGCGTCAGCGTCAGATAGGCCAATGCGGAGAACTGGGCGAGCCGGTCGATCACCGTGCCGACCGTTTCGGTGTGCATGCGTGCGCCGCCGTGTGCCCGGGGTAATTCGGTGGCGACCCAGCGATCGATATCGGAAACCAGTTGGGCCCGATCGCGATCGATGTCCAGGGTCGGCCCGGGCGCGGCGGACAGTCTCTGCTCGTGCAATTCGCTGAGGCGCCACGCGCATTTCAGCACGGGGTGACCGTCGTAGGTCAGACCCCGGCAGGCCTCGAGCAGGAGGTGTTTGGGTGGGAGCGATTCCACGACCGTAATACTCCACGCCCAATGTTTCTGATTGGCATCGCTGCGTCGGTGAGCTCGGCCGAATGCCGCTGAGTGTCAGTGCGTTCCGCTGTTCGAGAGATGGGGGTGGGTGATTCGGGCATGCGGTTACTCGGTTCGGGAGGGCTGTGCGGGTGCCGCTTTCTCCAGGTCGTCGACGGTGCCGGACATGATCGTGCGGACGTGCTCGTCGATGTGCGCGAGCGGCCAGTCCCACCAGGCGAGGGCCAGCAGGCGGTCGATGTCGGCCGCGCTGTAGCGGTGGCGGATGAGCCGGGCGGGATTGCCGCCGACGATGCCGTAGTCCGGGACGTCGGAGGTCACCACGGAACCGGCGCCGACGATGGCGCCGTGACCGATGCGCACTCCGGGCAGCACCGTGGCGCCGTAACCGATCCAGACGTCGTTGCCGACCACCGTGTCGCCGCGATTGGGCAGCTCCATGAGGAGGTCGACATGCTGGGACCATGCGCCACCCATGGTCGGGAACGGGAAGGTCGAGGGCCCGTCCATGCGGTGGTTGGCGCCGTTCATGATGAATCGCACGCCGGTGGCGAGGGCGCAGAACCTGCCGATGACGAGCTTTTCAGGACCGTAGTGGTAGAGGACACTGTGGGTTTCGAACGCGGTGGGATCGTCCGGATCGTCGTAGTAGGAGTATTCGCCGACCTCGATCAGCGGCGAGGTGACGAGGGGTTTCAGCAGGACGACTCGCGGCTGCCCGGGCATCGGATGCAGCGTGGTGGGAGGCGTGACGGGAAGTTGTTCGGGCATGCGGAATCCCTTCTGTCCGTGGCTGATCGGAAAGTGCGAAAACCGCGACTACCGCTTTGATGCGACGAATGTTGCTTCCCGATGATGGCATACTCCCTCGGGCGGGGCGTGCACCGCACGAGAGGCCGCGGCGGGCCGCCGCCGCGGCGGTGCCGGCGGCGCAGGCGGGTGCGTTCGCCGCGGAGTAGGGATTACGCGTCGCTGCCGTAGAACTCGGCGACGGCGGCGAATGCGGCTTTGGGTTCCCAGGTCATATCCGGGTAGGTGGTGCCGTGGCGGTCTTCGAATACTTTCACGATGCCCAGCCCGGCGAGGTCGAGGTCGTCGCGGGGGGCGCCGTCGGGTCGATGGGGATGGCTGTGGAGCGCGAACAGGAACACGAAAGCGGAGTCCACACCCTCACTGTCGAAGATCTCGAGCAGGTCGCTGAGATAGGCGGCCTGCCCGGCCTCGTCGCGCACATAGTCGCCGTCCAGCCGGACCGGCGCACCCGTGACGGGGTCGTATTCGACGATCTCCATACTGCGCGGCGCCACATCGGCCGAACCTCGCCAGGTCGCGGTGCCGAAACCGGTGATCGCCAACGGTTTTCCCTGAGCGACCAGGGCGCGCACGCCGTCGCGAAACCGGTCGGCGACCTCGGCCGAGCGAATCAGCTCGACGGAAACGAAATCGAAAGGCGCCCAGTCGATCCGCTCGTACGGGATCGCGCAGTAGGTGAGTTTGCCGAGGAAGTGGCGCCGCACCGCGGCCACCGCGTCGCGCAGGAAGTCGTCGAGGCGGGCGCTCACCTCGGCTATCCGGTCACTACGCTCGCCGGGCTCGGAGAACAGGTGACCGACGCGATCCATCGCGGTCTCGCCCGGTAGGAAGCCGCGGTTCATCAATGTCAGTTCGACGCCGGTGACGAAGACGACCTCCGCGCCGGTGCGGCGAATGCGCTCGGCGCGCTGCGCGCACTCGCTGAACAGCGCGAGGATCTCGGCGGTCGTCAGCTCCAGCGGGTACGGCGAGAACCAGACCTCGAGGCCCAGCTCCGCGGCGTAGCCGGCGGCGAGTTCCAACCGCTCCGGGTCGCCGCCGGTGATCTGGACGGCCGTGCAGTGCAGATCGTCCCGAATGACGGCCAGTTCCCGGCGGACCACCGCTGGGTCGAACTCCGGCCGGGACGTACCGCCGTTGCGGACGAACCCGGTGTCGTAGGTCATTCCTTTGCCTCGCATGGATGGGCCCTTCTGTCTGGCGCGAGTGGGTACGTCACCAAGCTAAGCGCAAAAAGTGCGTGCACGCAATTTTGCGTGGACGCAGATATGGCATGATGGACCCGTGACCACGAGAGCCGTGACGACGAAGACAACGGGCTTGCGGGAGCGCAAGAAGCAAGCCACCCGGGTGGCGCTGCGCGAGGCGGCGCTGCGGCTGGCCCTCGAGCGCGGGCCGGACAACGTGCGGGTCGAGGACATCGCCGAGGCCGCCGGGGTATCGCCGCGGACGTACAACAACTATTTCTCCAGCCGGGAAGAGGCGATCGTCGCCGCCGTCGGCGCGGACCGGGAGGCGCGGGTCGCCGCGGCGATCGCCGGGTATCCCGCGGGTGCGCGTTTGGCCTCGGCCGTCACCGAGGCGATCGTCGCGCAGTACTCCGATCCGGGCGACGAACATCGAGACGCACTGGTGCTGATCACCACTCACCCGGCGCTGCGCACGGCGTTCCTCGGCGCCACCGCGGCGATCACGCCCGCACTCGAGGATGTGATCGCCGCACGGGCGGCGGACGCCGGCGGGCTCACCGCGCGGGTCCTCGCCGCCGCCGTCGCGGCCGCCGTCCGCGTCGCCCTCGAACAATGGCTGCGACCGGTCGAAAGCATCGCCGGCTTCGTCGTGACCGCCGGATCGCTGCCCGAGCAGCTGCGGGCGGCGCTGGCTCCGCTCGACCCGGCATTCGACGCGGCCGAGGGCAGGTGACCGCGCACCCCGCGGGGGTGCGCGGTCACCTTCAGCCCAGATCCGCCGCCGCGGATTCGTTGCCGGACAGGCTGATTCCGAGATTCGCGGCGGCACGCTCGAGGTCCTCGTCGTCACCGTCGCGCATCTCGATCGCGGCGCCGTCGGAGGACAGTACTTCGACGTTGAGGCACAGCGACTGCAGTTCCTTC
>NZ_JBMVFU010000044.1:0-22036 GCF_049538315.1 Nocardia sp. AB354
AAATTGGGCTGGTCGGACCCAGGCGCCGAGTCCTTCGTGCCGCCGCGCGCAGGATTCTCGCTGAGCGCGAGCGAAATGCAGCCTTGCCAGCCGGTGATCGCCGGCACTGGCACCGCTTTGTGGCGCCCCGCATCGATCGGGCGCCGACCGAAAGCGCTCGGTCTCGGAAGCCGAGTTTGTTGGGTGTGTAGCTGACGAGCAGGTTTTTGGTCTGCTGGTAGTGGTTCAGCAGTATGTAATGGTTTCGCGTCCGATGCCGGATTTCTGTAGCCGCCGAAGGTCGCGTGGGCGGGTTAGGCGTGGTACAGGTGGTCCATACCCGGCCGACCTTGATGCCGCGGCCCAGGCGGTAGGGACTGCCCATGGGCACCGACACCACCATCGCCGTCGAACTCTGCCGCCGACTCGCCCACGCCCGCCCCGACATCGTCGTGGCACCACCGATCCCCTACGGGTCCAGCGGCGAACACACCGGCTTCCCCGGCACACTGTCCATCGGCCACCAAGCCCTGCAACTGCTCCTCATCGAATTGATCCGCTCCGCAGACGAATTCGCCGGCATCATGATCGTCAACGGCCACGGCGGCAACCTCCAACCACTCCGCACCGTCCAGCAACAACTCACCACCGGTGGCGCGGCGCAGATGCGAGACATCGGCCTCGAGGGTGCTGGATACGCCGGCGGTCGCCGTAGATCGCGTAGTGCAAACGTTCGGGGGTGAAGCCGCCGGGTTCGAGGGCGAGCAAGGTGAGGATCTCGATCTGCCTGGGGCGCAGGCGAATGGAGTGCCGTCGCGGGTGGCGCGTGCGGCGCCGAGACAGCTCAGCCGCAGGCCGGTCGCGGGTGGGGCGAGGGTGCGCAGACGATTCTCGATCGCGGTCACCAGCGATTGCACGGTCGCCATCGCCAGCGGATGGGTGCGATCCCAGGTCGAGGACAGATCCAGGGAACCGATCCGGCGGCCGTCGGCGCCGTGCACCGGTGCGCAGTAGCAGACCCAGCCGTGCAGCGCGGCCACCAGATGTTCGGCGGAGAACACGCGGTGGGGCCGCCCGGTGCGTAGAGCCAGCGACAGCGCGTTGGTGCCCATATGTGTCTCGTCCCAGCGACCGCCGGGTGCGAAGTTCACGCGCTCGGCGCGGCGGCGCATCACCGGTCCGCCGCACGACCACAGAATCGTTCCGGCGTCGTCGGTCACGGCGGCGACGAAGCCCGCGTCCTCGGCGATATCGCGCAATTGCTCCGCCAATTCGGTCACCGGCCGATACAGCGGCGAGTCGAGCCAGCGCGCACCGATATCGGTGTCGCTGCCGGGTGCGCTGTCGCGACCCGGGTCGACCGATCCCAGTGAGCGCCGCCACGATCGGCTCACCTCGGCACGGACGGTGCTGTCACACACCGTCTTCGACGCCGAAGCCGCGTCCGCTCCGCCGCGAACCCAGCGCACCCACTCGGATTCTAGCGCGGCTCGCCGCCGAACCAGGATGCTGCTGTCGTTCATCGTCTGCTTCTCCACCCTTCCGCCACCGACCCCGCGGTCGCGTCAACCAGTTGCCAACCCGGTCGCACCACACTGCCGCCATGGACGACTTGACCACCGGGAATCCGGATCTCTCGACGCGCCGGAACGAGTACTCCGGAGCGGAACTGTACGGACAGGCCGCCGCCGATCGCGACGGTTTCTGGGCACGGCAGGCCGAGCATTTGCAGTGGGACACCCGCTGGCACACCGTGCTGGAACGCCCCGCACCCCATCGCGCCCGCTGGTTCGCCGGCGGCCGGCTCAACGTCGCCTACAACTGCGTGGACCGCCACGTCGACGCCGGGTACGGCGACAAGGTCGCCATTCACTGGGTCGGGGAACCCGGCGACACCCGCGACCTCACCTACGCCGAACTGCAGCGCGCGGTGCACCGCGCGGCGAATGGCTTGGCGCGCTTGGGTTTGCGGGCCGGTGACCGCGTCGCGATCCAGCTGCCGATGATTCCGGAGGCCATCGTGACGATGCTGGCCTGCGCCCGGCTGGGCCTGGTGCACAGCGTCGTGTTCGCCGGGTTCTCCCCCGCCGCCCTGCGCGCCCGGGTCGACGACGCCGGCGCGCGCGTGGTCGTCACCGCCGACGGTCAGTACCGGCGTGGCGCGGCCGTGCCCATGAAGGAGCGGGTCGACGAGGCGTTGGCCGGCGCGGCCACCGTGGAGAAGGTGGTCGTCGTCCGCCGCGTCGGCGACGACCTCGCCGGTGAGCTGCCCTGGACCGAAGGCCGCGACATCTGGTGGGACGAGGTGCTGGCCGGAGTCCCGGATCGGCACGAATACACCGCGTTCGACGCCGAACATCCGCTGTTCATCCTCTACACCTCGGGCACCACCGGGAAACCCAAGGGCATCCTGCACACCACGGGCGGCTACCTGACCCAGGCCGCCTACACCCATCGCCTCGTCTTCGATCACGATCCGGGCCGCGACGTGTACTGGTGCACCGCCGATATCGGCTGGATCACCGGGCACACCTATCTGGTGTACGGGCCGCTGGCCAACCGCGCCACCCAGGTGGTCTACGAGGGCACCCCGAACACCCCGCACGAGGGACGGCACTGGGAGATCGTGCAGCGCTACCGCGTCACCATCTACTACACCGCGCCGACGCTGATCCGCACATTCATGAAGTGGGGCAACGACATTCCCGCCCGCTACAACCTGTCGAGCCTGCGGGTGCTGGGCAGCGTGGGCGAACCGATCAATCCCGAGGCGTGGGCCTGGTACCGCGAACACATCGGCGCTGGGCGGGCACCGATCGTCGACACCTGGTGGCAGACCGAGACCGGCGCGGCGATGATCGCTCCGCTGCCCGGTACCCGCCAGCCCAAACCCGGTGCGGCACAGCAACCCTTGCCCGGAATCTCGGCGAAGGTGGTCGACGACGCGGGCAACGACGTCGCGCCGGGTGAATCCGGTTATCTCGTGCTCGATCAACCGTGGCCGGGCATGGTGCGCGGCGTGTGGGGCGACGAGGAACGCTTCCGCAGCACCTACTGGGAGCGCTTCGCCGACCGCGGCTACTACTTCGCCGGCGACGGCGCCCGCTACGACACCGACGGCGACATCTGGATCCTCGGACGCACCGACGACGTCATGAACGTCTCTGGTCATCGGCTCTCGACCGCCGAGATCGAATCGGCGCTGGTCTCGCATCCGGCGGTGGCCGAGGCGGCCGTCGTCGGGGCCACCGATGCGGTGACCGGGCAGCGCATCGTCGCCTTCGTCGTCACTCGCGACGGCAGCGTGGATATCGCCTCCGAGGAACTGCGCGGCCACGTCGCCACCGAGATCGGCCCGATCGCCGCGCCGAAGCACATTCTGCTCGTGCCCGAACTTCCGAAGACCCGCTCCGGCAAGATCATGCGCCGCATTCTGCGCGACATCGCCGACGGACGCGATATCGGTGAAACCACCACCCTGGCCGATCCCACTGTGGTGGAGCAGATTTCGCGACAGCTCAGCCCGTCGAACTGAGCCGCGCATCGACTCGACCCCGCCGCACAGGTCCTGTGCGGCGGGGTCGCTCGTCGCGGGGAAATCGGACATCATCGGCCGTCACCTCACGAAAATTCGGTGCTTCATCGACTTCTCGGGCCGGGTCGCTCGTGTCGAACGACCCGGCCCGCCAACCCCTCAGCTCAGGTGGTGCACTTCCTGCAGCCCGTACACGGGCGTGGGGATCTGTTCGTAGCGCGCCTCGAGCTGCAACGCCAGATACAGCGAATAGTGGCGCGACTGTTGCCGCCGTGGAACCACAGGCCGTCCTGCTGGGTGGGCTTCCACATATTGCGGAGTTCACCCTCGAACGGGCCCGGATCCTTGGTGGTGCCCGACCCGTAACCCCAGCATTTGCCCACCTTGTCGGCCACCTCCTGGCCGATCAGATCCGCGGCCCAGCCGTTCATCGAGCCGTATCCGGTGGCGTAGACCACCAGATCCGCCGGCAGTTCGGTAGGATAAGCGCGTGGCACGCGGGACAGCCTTTCGGTAGGGCTGTCAGTTAGCAACCGGAGTTGGAACCCAACCCGTGGGGCAGGTCACACTGTCACCTGATCGTGCAGCAGCCCCCGGGTGCCTGGTCTGCGGCAGTGTGTCCCCCTGCGCGATGACCGCATTCCATACCTTCGGCGTGTTACAGCACCCGCAGCCTTCCTTGCCCAGCACCCCCGCCCCGCGATCACATGGTCCGGCGATCGGACGAGCCCGGTCATATCGCACGCCCCGGATTCAAAATCCCTTTCGGATCGAAGGCGCGCTTGATCTGCCGCATCAATTCCAGCTCCACCGCGCCGACCATCGGTTCGAGATACCGGCGCTTGAGTTCGCCGACTCCGTGCTCGCCCGTTATCGAACCGCCCAGCGCCAGACAGCGGTTCATCATATCGTCGAAGGCGCTGTAGGCCCTGGCGGTCGCGTCCGGATCCGTGGCGTCGAACACGATGGTCGGATGCAGGTTGCCGTCGGCGGCGTGACCGAACGTACCGATCAGAAGGCGATAACGCTCCGCGATCCACGCAATCGCATCGATCATCTCCGGGAGCCGCGTTACCGGTACGGCGAGATCGTCCAACAGGGTGCTGCCGTGACGCTGCAGCGCGGGCAGGGCAGCCCTCCGGGCCTCCATCAGCGCATCGCCCTCGGCGGAGTCGGTGGTCAGGTGAACCTCCCGGGCGCCGGCCCCACGGCATGCTCGTTCACTGTGTTCGGCCTCGACCTCGGCGGCCGGGCCGTCACACCGAATCAGCAACAGCGCGCCGGCGGTGTCGTCGATTCCCATGCGAGTCATCGCGTTGACAGCCACGATGGTCGAGTTGTCCATCAACTCCACCACGCCCGGCTCCGCAACGGCCCGGATCGCCACCACCGCCGCGACGGCGTCGACGACCGAGGAGAACACCGAGACGACCGTGGCCGAATGCACCGGTTTGGGTCGCAACCTCATCGTGGCCTCGACGATCACCGCCAGGGTGCCCTCGGATCCGACCAGGAGCTGCGTCAGGTTGAGTCCTGCCACATTCTTGCTGGTAACCGCTCCGGTGTGGATGACCCGGCCGTCGGGCAGGACCGCTTTGATTCGTGCGACATGATCGGCGGTAACGCCGTACTTCGCACAGCAGGCGCCACCGGCGTTCGTGGCCAGGTTGCCTCCGATGGTGCAGGACGCGCGGCTTCCCGGATCGGGGACGTACCACAGGCCCAGCTTTTCCGCGGCCGCCGCCAGATCGCCGTTCAGCACCCCCGGCTCGACCGTGACCAAGCGCGCCTGCTCGTCGATATGCAATATTCGATCGAACCGCTCGGTGCTCAAAACGATGCTGCCGTCGAGTGCGTTACTGCCTCCGGCCAATCCGGTGCCTGCCCCGCGGGTGACCACCGGAACCCCGTAGCGGTTGGCCGTAGTCAGCGTGGCGACCACATGATCGGTCGTGCGCGCACGCACGATGGCGATCGGCTCTCCCGCGCGCGAGAGCAACGAGTGGTCGCGCAGGTAGCCGATCATCGTCTGCCGGTCGGTCACCACAGCGTCGCCCAGCAACGCTGTCAATTCCGCCATCGGGCCGGTCAACGTTCCGGTCATTCGTGCTACCCGTTCTCGGATGGTTCCGCGATTTCCAGCTCGCCCATTCGGGACCAATCGGTGTCGGGAATCTGCATGTGCAGAATGCGCGGCGTCTCACGCAACGCAGGACGCATCGCCTCCAGTCCCTTGCGGAAATGACTGGAATCGACATGCTCCGATCCTGCTTGCTCGTCTCGGAATGCTTCGACCAGAACGAACTCGGACGGGTCGTCCACATTTCGATGCCATTCGAACCACAGGTTTCCCGGCTCAGCTCGAGTGGCCTCGGTGAATTCCTCCGTGACGAACAGCCAATTGTCGATATTTCTCGGCTTGACGTTGAACTTCACCACTATGAAAATCATGGACAGTCCTTCCTTCCGGCCGGAAGTACCGGCCGGACGAGAGATAAGGGATGTTGCCGGCTCTGTTTCCGGTCACCACCTCGATGTCCGACGGCGAGGTGGTGACCGGTCGTCACCGGCGCTCAGTAGATGTTGGAAGGGCGAACCATGCCTTCGGCGAGGTCGCCGAACCCTGGCGCCACGATGGCGCCCGGGTTGTAGAGCGTCTCCTCCACGATCGCGGTCTCGGTGGTAATGAGAAGTGCCGCAATCGAAGCCGCGCTTTCCAAGGCGGCGCGGGTGACCTTGAACGGATCGATCACGCCGTCGTCGAACATATCTCCGTAGGTTCCCGTCAACGCGTTGAAGCCGTGCCCGATCGGCAGTCCGGCAACGACCTCGGCGATCTCGTCACCGTCGAAACCGGCATTGATCGCGATCCACCGCAGCGGTTCGGCCAGCGCGCGGCCGACGACGTCGCGGCCGATCGCCTCATCGGCGGGCAGATCGAGATCGGCCAGGACGCGATGCGACTGCGCGAGCGCGGTGCCGCCGCCGGCGACGATGCCCGCCTCGACGGCGGCGCGAGTGGCCGCGAGGGCATCCTCGACTCGGAGCATCCGTTCCTTGAGTTCGACACTCGTGGCACCGCCGACCCGGATGACGGCGACGCGCCCGGTGAGGCGGGCGATTCGCAGTTCGAGGCTCTCTCTGTCGGCATCGATCTTGGCTCGCTCGAGCTGGGCCTCGAGCTGGGCGATCCGGGCATGCAGCCGGCTGCTGTCACCGTGGGCGCCGACAATCGTCGTCTCGTTCTCGGTAACGGTGATGCGATCGCAGGAACCGAGGTGTTCGGCCGTGATCTCGGACAGTTCGATGCCGGTGTCCTTGGCGACGACGTGCCCACCCAGGGCAACGGCCAGATCCTCGAGCTCGGCGACGCGCCGATGACCGAAGCCGGGCGCGCGAACCACCACCGATTGCATCGTCTTGTGCATATTCCCGCCGACGAGCAGTTGGAGCGCGGGACCGTCGACCTCCTCGGCCAGCACGACGAGCGGTCGATCGGCCCGCTTGGCCACCTCGATGCTCGGCATGATGTCTTGCACCTGGGTGATCTTCTTATTGGTCAGCAGAATCAGCGGATCGATGTGCACCGCCTCCATCCGCTCCGGGTCGGTGACCATATACCCGGAGGTGTAGCCGTGGTCGAATTCGATGCCGTCGACGATGTCCACCGACAGACCGAGTCCGTCGCTTTCCACCGTCGTGACGACGCCGGACCGCCCGACATAGTCGACGGCCTGTGCGATGACCTGGCCGATCGCCTCGTCGTCACTGGCGGCGAGCGCCGCGATCCGTTG
Source organism: Nocardia sp. AB354 (assembly GCF_049538315.1). NCBI lineage: Bacteria > Bacillati > Actinomycetota > Actinomycetes > Mycobacteriales > Nocardiaceae > Nocardia > Nocardia sp. AB354. Next base: position 7,309 of record NZ_JBMVFU010000044.1, read on the forward strand.
CAGATCACTCAGGCCGTCGACTTCGGCAACCTGACTGTGCAGCGAGTCCACGACCGCGGCCACCGCACGCTCGATGCCGCGACGCACCCGCATCGGATTGGCTCCGGAGTCAACGGCCTGGAGGCCCTCGCGGACCATCGCCTGGGCCAGCACGGTCGCTGTTGTCGTTCCATCCCCCACGGTGCCGTTGGTCTTCATCGCGACTTCTTTGACCAGTTGCGCGCCCATATTGGCAAACGGGTCGCGCAGCTGTATCTCACGCGCGATGGTGACGCCGTCGTTGGTGATCGTCGGCGGTCCGGTGAGCTTCTCGAGTACCGCGTTGCGGCCCTTGGGGCCCAGGGTCACTTTGACCGCGTCCGCGAGGGCGTTGACACCGCTCTCGAGCCGCGACCGGGCGTCCTTGTTGTAGCGCAGCTCCTTGGCCATGGCTGATCTTCCTTTCCTGATTTCCGCGAGCGAAGGGCCGCCCTACGGGACGAGAATCGCCCGGCCTCGTACGCGTCCGGCGTCGAGATCGTCGAGTGCCTGCTGAAAGCTCTCGAGCGGGTAGGTGGTGGTGTGCAACGTGACCTTGCCCTGAGCGGCGAGGGTCATCAGCTCCTGCAGATCGTTGTAGGAGCCCACGAGATTTCCGATGAAGTTGATCTCGGTCGAGATCACGTCGATGGTCGGGACATCGATGTTCTCGCCGTAGCCGACCACGTAGTAGTTCCCGGCGCGGCGCAGCATCGCGATGCCCTCCGCGGTGGTGCCGCCCTCACCGACGAAGTCGACCACCGCCTCGGCACCGTGTCCGCCGGTGAGATCGAGTACCTGCCGCATCTGGGTGCCGTCGGCGACGATGCCTCGATCGGCGCCGATCCTGACCGCCAGGTCGACCGCCTCGGGATTGCGATCCACGACGACGACGGTGACCGCGGAAATCGCCTTCAGCACTTGGATTCCGATGTGACCGAGACCGCCGGCGCCGATCACCACGCACACATCGCCCGGGCGGGTGGACTTCGCCACCTTGGCGACGGCGTGATAGGCGGTCAGACCCGCATCGGCGAGGGCGGCGACGTCGGCGGGCTCGAGCGAGTCGTCGATTCGGACGACACTGCGGGCGGTGGTGTGCAGGTACTCCGCATAGCCGCCGTCGACGTCGATCCCGGGGAATTTGCTGTTCTCGCAGTGCACGTCGTCGCCGAAGCGGCATGCGCGGCAGAGCCCGCAGGTGATCAACGGGTGCAGGATGACCTTGTCGCCCACGGCGACATTGGTGACGGCATCGCCGATCGCGTGCACCCATCCGGCGTTCTCGTGACCGATCGTGTACGGCAGCCGGACTCCGCTCTTCTCCTCCCACTGTCCTTCGAGGATGTGCAGATCGGTGCGGCATACGCCGGCGCCGCCGATGCGCACGATCACATCGAGCGGCCCCTGGATGCTCGGTTCGGGGACTTCGGTGAGTTGCAGCTTGGTGTGGTATCCCACCACCTGCACGGCTTTCATCGCGGGCTCCTTGTTCTCAGGTCTTCGATTCGCGGTGTAGTGCCGACCAATTCGCTGTCGGCGTAGCGGGTCGCGAGCAGTCCGCGGCAGAAGTGGGCGTTGCCCTCGATCGAGATGCGCACGGATTTCGCGAATCTGAGCCGCCTCGGCACGTCGTCGGGCGGAATGCGGCGACCGTGCTCGTCGACCACCACCCGGCCGGCCGGACAGATGCTCAGTCCGATGCGTGTCCGGCGGCGCAGCAGCGCGGCCTTGTCCCGTCCCGGCGCCAGGTCGGCGAGGGTGAGGCGGTGAATCTCGTTGAGGCTCAGCCCGGTTCGCTTCATATGCGCCTCCACGCACCGTTCCATCGCAGCCGCGTGCGCTTTCACCAGAAACGTCCTGCGCAGTTCGTACAAGCTGTCTTCGGCCTCCGCGCCGAAGGTGCCGACATAGCCGGCGTCGGCGGCCAAGCCCGCGTTGATCTTGTCGCTGTCGTGATGGTCGTCCAGCATCACCCGCACCTCGCCGACGCCCTCGACCATCCGGAGGGCGTCGAGGGCATCGGCCGCCATCAGGTAGGCGAAGTTGGGTGAGCAGAACGCGGTGGGAAGGCGGAGATGAACGGTGACACCACTGTCATCGATGGTGAGCGAGCGAACGAACCCCAGATCGGTGATGGGTTCGTCGAGCTCCGGGTCGACGACGGTCGACAGCGCGTCGAGCAGATCCCGTTCGGTGCAGGCCACGGCGGTGGTCACGACAACACGCTCTCCGGCTCACGCAGTCCCGGCTCGGGGTGCTGCAGGCTCAGCTCGGCCGGCACGTCGATGTCGTACAAGGTGGCGGCGTTGAGACCGAGGATCTTCTTTTTCTGCTCGACCGTGATCGGCGGGTAGTCGGTCTGCATGTCCTCGGGGATCTGGAAGTCCACGAATTGCTCGATCAGCCACTTGGGAGTCCACAGGGCGTAGTCGCTGCCGAACAGGATCTTGTCCTCCTTGATCCAATACAGCAGCTCACCGATGATCTGGGCGAAGTAGCGGGGGCGGGTGTGGATGAAAGGCAGCGCCACCGCGAGTCCGCCGTAGACATTGGATTCCTGAGTGCCGATCCAGCAGAAGTCCTCGAGCCGCGGCAGGCCGACGTGCTCGACGACGAAGTTGAGCTCGAGGTAGTCGGTGGCCACCTTGTCGACATCGGACACGTCGAACGCGTCGCGGTCGAGCGGCCGGATGGTGGGCCCCTTGTGAACGTGAATGTTCTTGATACCCAACGTGATGCACTCTTCGAGGTAGCGGCGCGACCAGCGGTCGTCGAGTTTGTATCCGCGGGAATCGCCGTACCACTCGGCGGTGTAGAGCTTGACGCCCTGCAAATTCATCCGCTCGGCGTCACGACGCAGCTGTTCAAGTCCGGCTTCGCCGTAGCGCGGGTCGTAGGCGTGGTTGTAGGTCAGTTTCCCGGGATGCTTGGCGACCAGCCCGAGTGCTTCCTCGGTCTGCCCGAATCCGTTGCGGTAGAAGTCGCTGAGCAGCGTGGCCTGGAAAATCGCGTGGTCGACGTATCCCTCGCCGAAAATGTCGCGCTCGAAGCGTTCGGTGCCGTAGTAGGTGTAGGTGTCGTAGTCCCACACGGCCTCCGCAGGACTGAGATTCTTGTGATAGTCGTAGAAGCAGTCGATGAACTCCCTGCCGTGCACGTTCTTGTGATTGGACTCGCGGCCGTCCCAGATATGGACGTGACCATCGACGATGAAGTACTTGTCGCCGTTCTTCTCATACATGGCGGATGCTCCGGTTTCTTCTGTTGATCCACTGCTGGTGAGCGCTGGTCGGTCACCGGCTGATGGTGGCCCGGTGTGCCGATGCTGCGCGTGATGGTCGCCGGCGCCGCCGGGGACGGCCGACGGCGCCGGTAAGGATCCGGGGCTGATACCCCGGTGCCGCTACTGCACGGTGAGGTCGAAGCCGATGTACTCGGCGGCGTCCTCCGGACTGGCGAACAGCAGGGTCTTGTCGTCGAGGTGAACCATCCGTCCGTAGTGGGTGGAGCTGATCTCCTCGAAGATCGAACCGTCGAATTCCTCGCCGAGCGCTTCGCTTAGTTCGGCGTAGTCGAAGTCCAGCAACCGCTGACCGTCGACCCGGATCATCGACGGGTACTCGGTGAGTTCCACACCGTCCTTGGCGCCCATCACTTCGGCGACGACGCGGCCGACGGGGGTGTTCATCAGCGTGACGCCGCACATGTTGGAGAACTCGGTGGACGATCCGAATTGCATGCTCACTTCTTCAACTCCTTGGGGACGTCGAGGTCGATTTCCTCGAGCAGGGAACAGAACTTGGCGATGGCGGCGTCCATGCTGGTGGCGAAGGTGACCGCCTGCTGAGCCGGCTGGGACCAGATCGGTTGCAACGCCCGCGCGGCGTCGAGGCAGCGCGGAACCCAGGTGTCGAGCCAAGTGCTGAACAGCTCCTTGTTCGCGGCGCCGTATTCCGGATCGCGGGTGAGCAGACGGAAAAGGTTGCGGGTGTAGGCGAGATCGCGGTCGTAGTCGTGCTCGCCGGTGCCGACGATGGTCGGGGTGATGTAGTCGCCGTTGCCCGCGGCGATCTGCATGACCAGCTCACTGCGGAACAGGGTGCCGACCAGTTGCTCGAAAACGATGTTGGAGCCGAACAGCAGCTCACACCAGTCCGGCACCGCGGTCAGCCGCTCGACGACCTCGCGGGTGGGCTGCCATTCGGGCGCGGACTGCCACACCTGCTTGTGCAGCGAGCCGTCGAAGTCGACTCCCGCCTCGGACAGGTCCAGGTTGAACAGCGCCAGGTCCTGAGCGAAACGCAGCTTGTGCGCGGCGTTCACCGCCACCGCGGTGTTGATCATGTTCGTCGGGCAGGATCGCTGGATCGAGGTGAACACGTGCAGGGCGAGCCCGTTCTCGGCATGCATCCAGGCGCCCAGGTTGCGACTGACGAACGTCAGCCACGGGGTGTTCCAGGCGTCGTAGACGCGGGCGCGCTTGGCGTTCGACAGGCACAACTCCACCTGGTGGACCACCTTGGAGTTGTTGCGGTAGATCGTCTGGTCCCATTCCTCGTTGGGGTCGAGGAACGCGTGCCAGTTCGTCGATTGCGCGGCCGTCCACTCCTTCGGATAGCCACCGGGACCGTCGCCGAAGCCGTAGATCCAGCCCTGCGAGAGGTGGCGCTCGGGGTCCGGCTGCACGTCGACGGTGACGTCCTCGTACATCGTCGACCGCTTCTTGGCCGGCGTGTAGTAGGTGAAGGTGCGACTGCGGGAGCTCGGAAACTCCAGTGCGCCGGCCTCGGCATCGGTGAATTCGATCGTGGGAAAGCTGCGCTGCTTGGTCCCTGTGCTTGTCGTCATCTCTTTCTCAGTTCTTGTCGATGTGGGGTGCTGTCGGTTCCTGCGGGACTAGTCGAAGGCAGGGCTGGTGAACTTGTCGTAGAAGATCTGGTCGTGCGGGGTACCGCCGGCAGCGAGCAGTTCCAGCGCCGCGTCGACCATCGGCGGCGGCCCGCACAGATAGACCTCGGTCCGGCTCAGATCTGCCTCACGCCGGCCGACCACGTCGGTGACGTTGCCCTGTTCGACCTCGATGGAGCACACGGGTTGCGGATCCATCGATTCCGACAGGCAGGCGACGAAGACGAAGTCGGTCAGGGTGCTGCCGAGTCCGAGAATTTCCTCGAGGTCAAACAGGTCCTCGGGCGTGCGGGCGCCGTAGTAGAAGTGCACCGGCCGGCTGTTGCCCGTCTCGTTCATGTGCCGCAGCAACGACAGCAGCGGCGCCATGCCCGCGCCGCCGCCGATGAAAACCAGCGGCAGGACGTGCCCGTCCTTGATCGTGAACGACCCGTACGGTCCGGTCAGCACGATCTCGTCGTCCACACCGATCCCGTCGTCGAGCAGACCGGCGAACTTGCCGCCGGGATACTTCTTGATCAGGAATTCGACATGATCGGTCTCCGAGGCGGTGGTGGCCATGGAGAACGAGCGGTGTTCGTCGGTTCCGGGGATGTGCAGGTCCGAGTACTGACCGGGTTTGAACTCGTATTCGGACGGTTCCACCGCTCGTAGCCGCAGCGACACGATGTCCCTGGTCTTCGGCTCGATCGCGACAACTCGGGTGCGCACATTCTGGATGGGCACCCCACTGAGCAATTCGTCCTCGTCGAAGTTCAGTAGTTCGATCGTGCAGTCGCTGTATGCCGTTGAGCGGCAGAGCAATACGTGTCCCTCGTCGACCTCCGCGTCGTTGCAGGCGAAGGTCGAATAGTCGTCCATCTGGATGTCGCCGTCGAGGACGAACGACTTGCAGGCCGAGCACCGCCCCTCACGGCATCCGTGCATCAGATGGATTCCCTGCCGGAACGCGGCGTCGAGAATGTACTCGTCTTCACCGACTTCCATCTCGATGTCGACGGGCTCGAAGTTGATACGGTGTTTGTCGGCCACGGGGTGTCTCCTGGGCTCGTAAACGAATGGTGAGGCCGGTGGGTGGCGTCGGACAGCGGCCGGCGGCACCCACCGAGCCCGGAATCAGGCGGAAACGGCGCTACCGGCCCGATACGCCGCGACGTGCGCCTCGCGTTCAGCGTCGGACATCTCGTTCAGCAACACATTCGGACTCTGGAAGGTGTTGCCTCGCACGTCGTCGAGGGTCCACAGCTTCTTCGGGTCGTCCAGGTCGAGGTGCGGCTGACCGACGAGGGTCTTACCGTCGTCGCGCACGTAGCCCAGATCGGAGACGATGTCGGCCAGATCCTTGCCGTGGTGCAAGGTCTCCCACTCCCGGAAACCGGTGAGCCGCCCCATATTGGGGGTCGGACGACCGTCGTACTCGCCGCGGAAGGCGACCGCGTCGGTCCAGTAGCAGGTTTCCGAGCAGTAGGTCCGCCACTGGTCGTCCACCTTCTCCACGACCATGTCCTCACGGATGAGGGCGGGCACCATGCAGGTCCAGCAGCGATGCGGATACTGGTAGCCGACCTCCTCGAACGCGATCGGCTTGTTGCGGCCGGGGTAGGCCAGGCGGTTGTACTCTTCCCACCACTTGCCGTACTTCGAGTACCAGCCCGGGTACTTGTGCTCGAACCACTCGAAGTCCTTGTCGGTCATGGCATCGATGCGCCAGTAGTTGACCGGCCAGCCGGTGGCGAAGAATCGGGCTACCTCGTGGACGTAGCCCTTGTCGACGATGCGCTTCCACGCCTCCTCGACCAGGTCGTGCGGAATCGTCAGGCCGTACTTCTCGAGCGGGATCAGGTAGCTGCGGTAGTAGTCGTCGTAGATCCAGCGCCGCCACATCTCGGCGTAGCTCTCGCGATCCTTGCGGCGGTCCTTGGTGCCGTACTCGATGAAGGTGCCGATAGCGGCATCGACCACGCAGTGGTTGTTCCACCAGGCGTAGCGCAGATCCCGCTCGAGCAGCGGGCGGTTGCGTTCGTCGGCCAGCGCCATCAACAGGATGGAATAGCCGTTGGAGATGTGGCGCGATTCGTCGGACTGCACCGAGTGGAACACCGTCGGCAGCAAGTAGTCGCCGTTGGCGGCGGCCTCGTCGGGCATGGCGACGAAAAGCGTGTTGGTGAAAGCGGTTTCGGCGACGACGGTCAAGTAGATGTTGGCCGCGGTGATCGCGTCGCCGGTGATGAAGCCTTCCCCGAACTGGCGGCCGATAGTGCCCGCGTAGTTGTTCGCGAACGCCTTCTCGGTCATATCGAACCCGGCGGGGTCGATGTAGTTGTTCATATACAGCTTCTTGAGGTTCATCTGGATCGTCGAGTGCCGAACCTCGTCGATCATCTGCACCGCGAGACCGTTGTGGATCTCCGGATTCGGCACCGCGTCGATCGCCATCGGCATGGCGCGCGCGGCCGAGATCTCGGGGAACGGAATGATCGACAGGAACAGCTTCTGCCATTCCAGCCACCGCTGCTGTACCTGGCGGAACATGTTGCCGCGGATCGCGCCGTCCATCGCACCGTAGACGCGGTTGTCCTTCTCCTCCTCCATGGGGAAGTAGGACCGCATGATCTGCTTGAGGGGATCCTTCTTCGGAGCCTTTTCGAAGGTGTAATCGGTGCCGAAGCGCGTCGCCGGGGTTGCGAAGGTCGGTTCCCACGACAACTCCGTGATCTTCGCGTGGGCCTTCGTCAGGCTTTGCCTACTCAATGTTCGCCTCCTGGGTCACAACAGCCGGCCGGTATGCCGGCAGTCGGGAACGTTGCGAAATCCATTGCAGCCGAGAATGTCCGGCCGGAGCGTCTCAGTCTGAGACGAGGGTCACAGCAAGCCCTCGGCCCCGGAAACGCAGCTGTCCGGTGCCGCGAGACCCGCTCGCGGCACCGGACAGTGAGAATGGGGATCAGGCCAGGTCGAAACGATCCAAGTTCATCACCTTGACCCACGCGGCGACGAAGTCCTCGACGAACTTGCGTTCGTTGTCGTCCTGCGCATACACCTCCACGAGCGCACGCAACTGCGAGTTCGAACCGAACACCAGATCGACACGGCTGGCGGTCCACACCGTCTTTCCGGTCGAGCGATCGTTCCCGGTGTAGATGCCCTCCTCCGTCGTGGACGGACTCCAAACAGTGCCCATATCAAGCAGATTCACGAAGAAGTCGTTGCTCAGCGCACCCGGGGTGTCCGTGAACACACCGTGGCGGGTCCCGGTGTAGGTGGCACCCAATACCCGCAGACCACCGAGCAGAACGACCAGCTCCGGGGTCGTCAGGGTCAAGAGGTTGGCTCGGTCCACCAACTGGAATTCGGCCGGCAGGCGGCTGCCCTTGCCGACATAGTTGCGGAAGCCGTCGGCGGTCGGCTCGAGCGCGGCGAACGACTCCACGTCGGTCTGGTCCTGCGTAGCGTCGGTCCGTCCCGGCACGAACGGAACCTCGATATGGAACCCGGCGTTCTCCGCCGCCCGCTCGACACCGGCGCATCCGGCGAGCACAATCATATCCGCGAAGGAAACCGCCACTCTCCCAGTCTGTTCGGCGTTGAACTCCTCTTGAATGCCCTCGAGTACGGCGATCACCCGGGCCAGCTCGTCGGGCTCGTTGACCTCCCAGCCGACCTGAGGCTGCAGGCGGATCCGACCACCGTTGGCCCCGCCGCGCTTGTCACTACCCCGGAACGACGACGCTGCCGCCCACGCCGTCTTGACCAGCTGCGCGACGCTCAACCCGGAGGCGAGCACACGGCTCTTCAGCTCGGCGATACCGGCGGCGTCGATCACGTCGTGGTCCGGAGCGGGGATCGGGTCCTGCCACAGCTGCGGCGCGCTAGGCACCTGCGGACCCAGGTGACAGATGAGAGGGCCCATATCGCGGTGGGTGAGTTTGTACCACGCCTTGGCGAACTCGTCGGCCAACTCCTGCGGGTTCTGCAGCCAACGACGCGTGATCTGTTCGTAGCTCCGGTCGAATCGCAAGGCCAGATCGGTGGTGAGCATGACCGGGGCGTGCGTTCTATCGCGCACATGCGCATCGGGAACCGTGCCCGCCCCCGCTCCCGCCTTCGGAATCCATTGCTTGGCCCCCGCCGGCGACGTGCTCAGTTCCCACTCGTAGCCATACAGGGTCTCCAGGAAGGAGTTGTCCCATGTCGTCGGGGTCGGTGTCCAGGCGCCCTCCAATCCACTGGTGATGGCGTCCTGGCCGACACCGGCGCCGAAGGACGAACGCCACCCGAGGCCCTGCTCTTCGATCGGTGCCGCCTCCGGCTCGGGACCGACGTTGCCGGCCGGGCCCGCGCCGTGGGTCTTACCGAAGGTGTGACCGCCGACGATCAGCGCGGCGGTCTCGACGTCGTTCATGGCCATCCGCCGGAAGGTCTCGCGAATGTCGTCGGCGGCCAGCAGCGGATCCGGATTGCCGTTGGGCCCTTCGGGATTGACGTAGATCAAGCCCATCTGTACCGCGGCGAGCGGGCTTTCCAGCTCTCGTTCACCGGAATAGCGCTCATCGGCGAGCCACGTCTGCTCCGGTCCCCAATAGACGTCTTCCTCCGGCTCCCACCGATCCACACGACCGCCTCCGAAGCCGACCGTCCGCAGGCCCATATCCTCGAGAGCCACATTGCCGGCGTAGACGATCAGGTCGGCCCACGACAGCTTGTTGCCGTACTTCTGTTTCACCGGCCACAACAGTCGTCGCGCCTTGTCCAGGTTCGCGTTGTCGGGCCAGCTGTTCAACGGCGCGAACCGCTGCATTCCGGCACCGGCACCGCCGCGTCCGTCGTGAATGCGATATGTGCCGGCCGCATGCCAGGCCATCCGGACGAAGAACGGGCCGTAGTGACCGTAGTCGGCGGGCCACCACTCCTGCGACGTGTGCATGACCTCGACGATGTCCGCCTTCACCGCGGACAGATCGAGCAACCGGAACTCCGCACCGTAGTCGTAGTCGCAGTCGAACGGGCTGATCTCAGCCGGGTTCTTCTGCAGGATCTTCAGATTGACCTGGTTGGGCCACCACGCACGGTTATTGCCGCCGCCCTCGACCGGGTGTGTGAGGCGACCGGATACGACGGGGCAGCCGGCTACTGCGGGTTCGGTATTGGCCTCGCCGATGGGCGGGTGTTCCTCAGGCACAGCTCTTCCTTTCGGACATGGGTAGGTCGGGTGCCGATCCGGGCACCAACCGGGATCGTTCGAAGCGCCGGTGACGGCGGAGGCACATCCATCGCCCCGGGATCACCGCGCCCCGACCAAGAGATGTTGAGGTGGGCCGACCAACCTCGACGTCTCAAAATGAGATCTGCCTCACACTCGAGCCGGGTAGCGTATGGTACGCGGACTCGAAGATGAGGTAGATCGATGGTGAGCGACGAAGACACCAGCACTCGGCTGTTGCTGGCACGGGATCAGTTCCTGAACTCCGGATCTGTCGACGACGTACTCGTTTCGGGCACTGTGCGAAATTCCTGGCAACGTTCCCGCGAGCTTCGGGTACACCCCGATCGCGTGGAGTTGCCATTCGTTCGGGAACCGGATCTCGAGTCCCCGCTTGTCACGGCGGCCGGCCCGGTGATCCACCGACTGGCCGACGATCTGGCCACCCAGGCGATCAGTGTCATTCTGAGCTCCGCGGACGGATTGATTCTGGATCGCGTCGCCGCCGATGCACGAATGCGTCGTACCCTCGACGCGGTTCAGCTGGCTTCCGGGTACAGCTACGCCGAGAAGTTCGTGGGCACCAACGGGATCGGCACGGCCGTCGAGACCGGGCGGCCGACGTTCATCCGCGGCGGCGAGCATTACCTCGGGGCACTCGGCCAACTCGCTTGTGCCGGCGCGCCGATCCGCGATCCACTGTCGGGGCGCGTGGTCGGGATACTCGACCTCACCTGCTGGGCGCGCCACTCCGATTCGGTGCTGGTCGCACTCGCGAAGAGCGCGGGCTCACAGATCGAGGACCGACTGCGCGTACAGGCCACCGAGAGCGAAGCCGCCTTGATGGAGGCATATGTGCGACAGTGCCGCCGCTACCCGGGCGGCGTGCTGGCGGTCGGTGACGACGTGATGCTGATGAACCGTTACCTGCGTCAATCACTCGACGCACTGGATCAGCATGCCATTCTCGAGCACGCCACCGACCTTCAGCGTTCCCTGTCGCACACTGTCGGGGCGGTTCTGCCCAGCGGGCACTCCGCCAAACTCACCATTGCCGACCGGATCAACTCGTGCAACGGCCGGGCGGACATCGTGGCTCACGTCGCGCTGACCGACAGCACGCCGAACAGATCCACACTCGTCACTCGCAGGCCCACGATTCCAGGGCTGGCCGGGCGCAGCAGTTCATGGCAGCGCAGCTGCCGACAGGTCGAGCGCTGCTGCGCCGACCGTAGTTGGGTGGTTCTCGACGGAGAGCCAGGCTCGGGCCGCGCCAAACTCGCGGAAATGGTCGCCCGTCACGTCCGCCCCGGCCGCGCGGTCCGGCTGCTGAGTATCGACGGAGATCACAGGGGCGAGGACCTTCTGAACATCCTCGAATCCCATGTCGCCAACGACGACTTCGATATCGTCCTCACCGACATCGACGAGTTGCCCCGCGACGTCATCGGACCGATGTCCAGCATTCTGCAATCGTGTGCCGGGCGCGGCTGGATTGCCGCGACGATCTGTTCGTCGACCCAGTCGCCCGATGTGGAAGCCCAGCTGCTTCCGCTGTTCATGCACACCGTTCCCGTTCCCGCGCTTCGCCACCGGATCGAAGATCTCGATGAGCTGGTGCCGCATTTGCTTCGCGAGCTCACCAAAGGGCCCGATGTGGAGCTCTCTCCGGCCGCGCACCGTCAGCTGACGAAACTGCCCTGGCCCGGCAATGTCGCGCAGCTCCGGCAGGTTCTCGTCGATACCTTGGCGCGGCAACGCTCGGGAATCATTGCGGCCGACAAGCTTCCGCCCGAATGTCATTCACTCACCCGCCGTACCCTCACGGCCATGGAAGCCCTCGAACGCGACGCCATTATCCGAAGCCTTCTCGATCACAACGGCGACAAACAAGCGGCCGCAGCCGATCTCGGCATCTCTCGCGCCACCATGTACCGCAAGATCCGGCAATTCAGCATCGCTGGATAGTGCACGCGAAACCGACTCCAGCAGCGACAACGACGGCGCCGCACTATGCCATCATCACCACTCCTGCCCGCGCCGCCACGACCGGCCTGCGGCCCATTGCCCGGATGCTCGGTGGGGCAGCCACCGGCGTAGCACCGCGCCCCCATCACAGATCGGGTTGATCGACGCCGAGTTGCCTCTACACCACGTAGGCGGCAACCACGTCATCAGTGCAGCGGATGGCCGATCAGTCGACCGTGCTGAGCAAGATCATGCTCATGTTGCATCGACTGACGGTTGCGCAGGCGAGTGGCGAGCTGCGTCGCAGGACGTAGTGTGGCGGTGTGGCGGCAGCGGAAGGGTTCGGGCGAGGGACGACCTCAGCGGGGCCGCCCGCGACGTGTCGCGGTGATATCGCCGATCTGGCCGAGCGGTTGATGACGGCGATATTCACCGACAACCCGGAGTGGACCGACTATTCCGCCGTGACGCGCCAGGATCTGTATGACGGCTGCCGTCGATTTCTGACTCGGGTGCTGGACTTACTCGATTCGCACGGGGCCGGCGCCGATCACGACGATGTCGCGGCGGCGATTGGGAAGCAGCGCGCCGAACAGGGCGTGCCGCTCGAGGCCATGTTGCGTACATTCCGACTGGGTGGCCGCATCATTTGGGAGGCCTTGCTGGACCGGGCTGGAGCGATATCGTCCGGCGAATTCCGGGAAACGGGTACGGCGATGTGGGCTGTGATCGATGGAATGTCGTCGGCGTTGGTCACGTCGTATCGCGGCGCAGAGCTCGATCGGGTACGGCGCGACGAGCGACGACGGCATGCCTTGATCGAAGATGTGCTCTCCGGGCGCGGACGCGAGGCACCGTTCGCCGCACACGCCGCACGCGAGTTGAATCTTCCGGTCAGCGGACACTACCTCGTCGTCGTTGTTGCCGGCGACCCGCATCCGCTGCGGTTGGGCACCGAGACCGCGCTGACAGCCAAGGGAATTCGCTCGATCTGGCATGATCGCGGCGATTCCACCGTCGGCATCGTCGCCCTCGAACAACACTCTCCGCAGCAGGTGAGCGATGCATTGCGGCCATTGGTTCGCGGGCGCGGCGGCCTGTCTCCCACCGTCGCGGGACTGGCCGAAATCGACGTGGCCCACGGGCTCGCCGCACTGGCGCTCGACACCGTGACAACAGACGCCGAGGGCGTCCTCACCTCTCTCGACACGCGCTATCCGGAAGCGCTGTTGCTGCGATCGCCCGATCTGGCGCGATTGCTGGTGAACAGATCACTGGGGCCCATCCTTGCGCTGCCGTCGAAAGAGCGGGACCTCCTGCTGCAGACGCTGACGGTTTGGCTGGCCCAGCACTGCTCGGCCGCCCATGCCGCGCCACTGCTGCACTGCCATCGCAATACCGTGATCAACCGGATCCAACGGGCCGCGACGCTGCTCGGGCACCCACTGGAGGGGTCCCGCCACCACCTCGAACTGTCTCTCGCACTCACCGCGTACGCACTGCTCGAGCACCCTTCCGACTGAGGAGCGGGGCAGCCGGGCGGGCCGGGAATTGGGCGCAGCGCCCAATTTCAGACCTCGAGTCCTAGGCTTGCTGAGAATTGTCCAGGCTCGCCGCACCGACAAGACTCCAAACCTGATGGCCCGCACCACGACCGGATCCGGGTCACGTGAATCCAGAACGAGGAGCACCACAAGTGCCGGAATTCGATCTCTTGATCGTCGGCGGCGGGCCGGGTGGCTACGTCGCGGCAATTCGCGCCGCCCAGCGGGGCCTGAGTGTCGGTTTGGTGGAAAAGGAACGCCCGGGCGGAGTATGCCTGAACTGGGGTTGTATCCCCACCAAGGCCATGCTGCGCTCAGCCGAGATCTACAACATACTCACCGCCGCAGCAGATTTCGGAATCCGCGCCGACAACCTACGGTTCGATTTCGCCGCCGTCCGGCAGCGGAAGGACGACATCGTCAAGGAACTGACCGACGGCGTGGCCGGTTTGCTGAAGGCCAACGGCGTCACCGTTATCGAAGGGCATGCGCGCTTCACCAGCCCAACCACCGTCGAGGTATTCGAACCAGGGCCCTCACCGGTCTTCACTGGCGGGCCACGCTATGCGGCCGCCCCTTCCGACACCTCTAGGCGCACGCTGACGGCCGCCGACGTGATCGTCGCTACCGGCTCGATGCCCGCCCTACTACCTGTTCCGGGCGCCGACCTGCCCGGTGTGATCACCTCCGACGGCGCGTTCGGATTGACCGAGATACCCGACCGGCTGGTCGTCATCGGCGGCAGCGCGGTCGGAGCCGAATGGGCCAGTCTGTTCGCCGCCGTCGGCACCGCGGTAACCGTGGTGGAGATGCAGGATCGTCTGGTTCCCTTGGAGGACAGGGAAATCGGCGTCGCATTAGGGCGCTCGTTTACCCGGCGCGGCATCACCGTTCTGACCGGCTCGACGGTCACCGGCATCACGCAGAGCGGCGCCGAGCTGGCCGTCGACGTCGGCGGAGAAACGACCCGGGCTGTCGCCACCGACGCCGTGCTCATCGCCGTGGGTCGCCGCCCGAACACCGCCCACCTCGATCTCGACCGAGCCGGAATCGTCACCGACGCACGGGGTTTCATCACCGTCGACGA
>NZ_JBMVFU010000045.1:0-21001 GCF_049538315.1 Nocardia sp. AB354
TCGTTCCGGTCACGATCCCAGCCCTTCCACGAAGGCGGTGTCGACGCCGAGTTCACCGACGTGCGCCGCGCCGCCGGGGCTGCCCAGCGGCTGGGTGCGCCCGGGCAGTGGATCGGCGAAGAATGCGGCGTTGGTCTCGACGAATTCGGTTTGGTCGCTGGGGATGTCGGCTTCGAGATAGATGGCTTCGACGGGGCAGACGGGTTCGCATGCGCCGCAGTCGACGCATTCGGTGGGGTGGATGTAGGCCATGCGGCCGCCGGTGTAGATGCAGTCGACCGGGCATTCCTCCACGCAGGCACGGTCCATGACGTCGACGCAGGCCGCGCCGATGACGAAGGTCATGATGTTTCCTCAGTTGTCGGCGGGGGCGGCGAGTTCGGTGGTGCCGTCGGCGGTTTCACCGAGTCCGGCCAGGATTTCGTATCGCAGCCGCGCGAATTCGGGTTCGAAGCGCGCGCCGGGCGCGCGCGGGTCGGTGATGGTCACGATGCGGCTGATCCGGGCCGGACGGGGCGTGAGCAGCACGATTCGATCAGCCAGTAGTAGCGCCTCGTCCACGTCGTGGGTGACGAAGACGACGGTCGTGCGGTACTGCTGCCACACCGACACCAGCAACCGCTGCATGTCGGCGCGGGTCTGGGCATCCAGCGCACCGAACGGCTCGTCCATCAGCAGTACCCGCGGACGGGTGGCCAGGGTGCGCGCGAGTTGCACCCGCTGGCGCATCCCACCGGAGAGGGCGATCGGAAGATGGTCGGCGAATTCGGTGAGGCCGACTTGCCCGAGCAACTCGAGCGCTTCGCCGCGGCGCCGATGTCGCTGCACGCCACGCAGTTTCAGTGCGAACTCGACGTTCTTGCGGGCGGTGCGCCAGGGCAGCAGCGCATCCTCCTGGAACATCATGGCGCACTGTTCGGCACCGGCTCCGACGCTTCGCCCATCGATGCGGGCCGCCCCCGCCGCGGGCCGCAGCAGGCCGGACAAGGCCCGCAACAGCGTCGACTTTCCACACCCGGACGTGCCGAGCACCACCACGATCTCGCCCGGTTCCACAGCCAGGTCGACTTCGGCGATCAACTGGTCACCGTAGGCGATCCGCAGACCGTCCAGCCGAACGGAGGCGCCGTCGGTCACCGGGGCGCTCATCGGGCGGCCCTCGGCAGCCAGCGGTTGACTCGGCGGCCGGCGAGTTCGACCAGTGCCGAGGTGATCCAGCCCAGCGCGCCGATGGTGAGCATGCCCACCACGACCGACGGATAGTCGAGCATTCCGTAGCACTGCCAGGTGAAATAGCCGATGCCGAACTGTCCTGAGATCATTTCGGCGCTGATCACGCAGATCCACGCCACGCCCATGGCCACCGACAGTCCGGAGAAGATCCCGGGCAGCGCACCGGGCAGCGCGATGCGGAACAGGATGTCACCGCGGCGTGCCCCCAGCGTGCGGGCGGCTTCCTCCCACACGTGCGGCAGTGCCTGCACGGCATGGATGGTGCTGACGGCGACGGGGAAGAACGCGGCGAAGAAGGTGATGAATACGATGCCCTGTTCCCCGGTCGGGAACAGCAGGATCGCCAGTGGCACCACCGCGATCGCGGGAATGGGCCGCGCGACTTCGATCACCGGGCGAATCAACCGGGCCGCCACCGCCGAGCGTCCGACGGCCATACCGATGAGGACACCGGTGATCGTAGCCAGGCCGAAGCCCAGCAGGATGCGCCGAGTACTGGAGATGAGGTTGCGGTAGTAGTCGGCCGATCCCAGTTGGATACGGAAGGCGTCGAATACCTCACCGGGTGTGGGTACCTTGTCGAATCGCAACCACAGCACGACATGGTTGACGGTGAGCAGCTGCCACAGCAGCAGTATCGCCGCGAGCGGAACCACTGTGAGTGCCGCTGCGCCTGCGTGTTGCCGCACGTGCCGGAGTGTGCCGCGGCCGGTGCTCCGGCGTAGCTCGGGTGCTGCGGCTGGAGCCGGAATTGTTGGGGGAGTGAGGGTTCGGATCGATGTGGTCATAGCCGAGGCTCCTGAGGTGAGGTGGAAGGGGTCAGCGGGCCGCCAGCGCTGCCCGGTAGTCGAGGACGGTGCTGCCGGGGTGGGCGGCGACGTAGCGATCGGCCTCGGGTCGCACGGCGAACGGTCGCAGCCGCTGATCCTCGGGTGCGGCCGGGTCGTTCACCCAGATCGCGTCTGCGCCGAACAGCCGCAATCCGGTTTCCGCGTCGGGAACGTAGGCGGCGCGCACGGTGTCGCGGGATTGGGCGATCTGCCGGAGCAGACAGGTCGGCGTGCGCGCGACCGATGTGGTGTCCTGGCCGGCGAACCACACTTCCGAGGCCGTCGCCGGATCCGCCACGGCGCCACCGCACAGCGGGTCGGTGCCGGTCAGTGTGCTGGGTGGGGAGGTGTCGGCGCTGCGCGCGGCGTAGTCGGCGCCGTACAGGTCGCGCACGTAGCGGTCGTTCACGAATTGGTTCAGGTCCAGGTCGGCGACAGCGCCGAGCCCCTTCAGGAACGGCAGGAGTTTGCCGAGCGCGTCGACGAGCGGCGCTTTGATCGTGGGATCGAAGTGCACCAGGCCGTTGGGTCCGTTGTAGAGGTAGACGACTTCGGCCGGCAGGCCGGTCAATTGGGCGACGCGTTCGGCGGCTGCCAGCGGATTGGCGTTGAGGTAGTCGGTGGTTTCGCGTTGGGCGGCCAGGAAGGCCGACACCACCTCGGGATGCTGTTCGTCGAAGTGCTTGTTGGCGACGACGGCGTGCATGGTGGCAATGTCGGCGCTGCCGCCGTCGTAGAGCAGTTTGGCCTTGCCTTCGAAGACCAGTGCCTGCGGCCACGGGACGAACTGGGCCAGCGCCGCGGCCTGTCCACCGGTCAGGGCCGCTGCGCCGACCGGTGGATCCTGGCCCAGCAGTTTCACATCCGACAGCGACATGCCCGTCTGGCCCAGACCGGTGGCGAGCATGCCGTGGGCCGCCGAGCCGATACTGGTGGACACCACTTTGCCGCGCAGGTCGGCCAATGTGGTGGCGGGCGAATCGGCGGCCACGACCACCTGATTCAGGGATCCGCGCAGGTTGTAGCCGGTGATGGCGATGAGTTCGGAGCGAACGTCGGGGTGATCGCGGGTCTTGGACCCGTTCACGAGGACCGGTGCGTCGCCCATGGATCCGATATCGACCTGTCCGGCCAGCATCTGCGCGGTCAGTGGTGGTCCGGACGCGAAGTCCTTCCACGCCACCTTGTATTTCACGCCGGTGGTCTTGCTCAAGGCGTCGAGTTTCGCTTCGAAGGTGCCGCGATCGCGCAGCAGCGTGCCGGCGGTGACGGTGTTGATGGTCTTGGATTGATAGCCGATATCGACGGTGACCGCCGAGTCGTCGCCGGAGCCGCAACCCGACAGCAGGGTCGCGGCCACGGCGGCGCCGAGCAGCAGGGCGGGCGAGCGCAGTGTCCTCATCTCGATCTCACTTCTTCACTCAGCGCAGCAGATACGGAATGTTCACGGTGACGGCGTCGACGGGGCAGCGTGCGGCGCACGGGCCGCAGTACCAGCATTCGTCGACGTGCATGTAGGCCTTGCCGGTGTCGGGGTGGATCGCGAGCGAATCCAGTGGGCACATATCCACGCACAGCGTGCAGCCGGTGATGCATGTGCTCTCGTCGACGGTGACCGGCACGTCGACTCGAAGGTTTGCCTGAGCCATCTACGGTTCCTTTCGGGCGTTGGCGATTCCGATGCGGGCGAAGGCGCGGACATCGGCGTCCGGGTCCTCGAGCGCGGTGCGGAGGGCGTCGGTGACCTCACGGTGGGTGGCGATTCGCTCGGCGAGACCCCGGACGGCCGCCTTGCGGACGTCGAGGTTCTCGTCGGCGATCGCCGGGACCAGATGTCGTGCTGCGAAATCCGGTGCGGCGGTGGCGAGGGCGATTGCCGCACCCTGGCGAACCTGCCAGGCCGGATCGGCCAAGGCGGTGGCCGCCAGTTCGGCCGCCGCGGGATCGCAGCCGGTGGCGGCGAATCCGCTGAGGGCCGCAGCGCGAACCAGCGGTTCCGGGTCGCGGGCCAGGGCGGTCAGTGTCCGTGCGCCGCGCGGATCACCGACTGCGGCAAGGCCTTTGGCGACGGCGATGCGAACCAGCGGGTCCGCGTCGGTAGCGGCGGTGTCCAGTTCGGGCAAGGCGTCCACCGAGGTGAGCCCGCCGATCACGGCCCGCCGCACTCCGGGGTCGGGGTCGGGCAACAGGCCCGACAGCCGAGCCGCATCGATGCGGCGATGCCGCCACAGTGCTTCCACCGCCGCGGCCCGGACTTCGGGGTCGGGCGCGCCGGTGCATTCGTGCAGTGTGGTGTCGAACTGCGGCCCGGGGACCAGAACCTCGACCAATTCGGTGAGCAGCCCCGTGGCTGCTGCGCGCACAGTGGCGTCCGGATCCGCGAGCCCGGCCGCGATGATCGGGGTCGCACGCTCCCATTCCTCGGTGGTCTCGCTGAGTACCGACAGCGCCGTGCGCCGTACTTCCGGGTCAGGATCGGCGAAATATGATGCCAGCTGGTCGAATTCGGGACATTCCTCGGCCAGTTCCAGCAGCGCGAGCAGTCGTGCGCTCATCGGATGCCGCCCGTGGTCGCCGGTTCGGTCACGTCCCACCCGGCCGCGGTGAACTCGGGCGCCGGCTGGTCGGGAACACCGTCGGGCCGTACGAAGCCGGGGACCGGCACGATGTAGGGCGCTACCGGGCGGGTGCGGAAAGCCATCGCGCCCTGGTCGTCCCGATACAGGTTGAGGTGGCAGAACCATTCGGTGTCGTTGCGCTCGGGGCGGTCGGCGCGTTGATGGTAGAGGCCCCATCGGCTTTCGGTGCGGCGTAGCGATGCGCGGGCGGCCATCTCGGCGCAGTCACGGATGAAGGTGACTTCGGCGCACCGCATGAGCTCGTGCGGGGTGTGGGCACCCATCCGGTCGATGTCTGCTCGCATCCGTTCGAACGCCTCCACGCCGAGGGTGAGGTAGCGCTGAGATTTCGGCGGTTGCAGGTAGTCGTTGACGAAGCGGCGCAGTTTGTATTCGACTTGCTGCTGCGGCGGCCCGTCGGGATTGCCCAGCGGCCGGTAGATCAGCTCGTGCGCGGCGCCGATCTGGTCCTCGGGTAGCGCCGGGTGGGTTGCGGTGCGGGCGAATCCGGCCGCCTGCTCGCCGGCGATATCGCCGTAGACGAAGGCTCCGATCATGTAGTTGTGCGGTACCAGGGCCATGTCGCCGGCCGCGTACAACCCGGGCACGGTGGTCGCGGCGTGCTCGTCCACCCACACCCCGGAAGCGGAATGCCCACTGCACAAACCGATTTCGGAAATGTGCATTTCGATGTCGCGGGTGCGGTAGTCGGTTCCGCGACCGGCGTGGAAGGTGCCGCGGGTGGGTCTTTCGGTGGTGTGCAGGATGCCTTCGATCTCGCGGATGGTGGCATCGGGGAGGTGGCTGAGTTTGAGGTAGATCGGGCCGCGGGCACTGTCGAGTTCCCGCTTCACCTCGGCCATCATGCGCCCGGACCAGTAGTCGCAGTCGACGAACCGGTTACCTTCGGCATTGACCTGGTAACCGCCGAACGGGTTGGCGACATAGGCGCAGGCCGGGCCGTTGTAGTCCTTGATCAGCGGGTTGATCTGAAAGCACTCGATGCCCGACAGTTCCGCGCCCGCGTGGTAGGCCATGGCGTAGCCGTCACCGGCGTTGGTCGGATTCTCGTAGGTGCCGTACAGGTAGCCGCTGGCCGGCAGCCCGAGGCGACCGCACGCACCGGCGGCCAGGATCACCGCGCCCGCCGACACCGTGACGAATTCTCCGGTGCGGGTGTCGAATCCGGCCGCGCCGACCGCGACACCGTCTCGGGTCAGTACCCGCACGGGCATCACCCGGTTGGTGATGGTTACCCTGGAGCGCACGTCGCGGGCGCGCAGCGTGCGGTAGAGCACCTTTTTGACGTCGCGTCCCTCCGGCATCGGCAGGACATAGCTGCCGGAGCGGTGCACCTTGCGGACCGCGTATTCGCCGTGTTCGTCCTTCTCGAATTTGACGCCGTATCCCTCCAGGCGCCGCACCATGTCGAAGCCGCGGGTCGCGGTCTGGAAGACGGTGCGCTGGTTGACGATTCCGTCGTTGGCGACGGTGATGTCCGCGACGTAGTCCTCCGGTGTCGCCTTGCCCGGGACGACGGCGTTGTTGACCCCGTCCATGCCCATGGCCAGTGCGCCCGAATGCCGGACGTGCGCCTTCTCCAGCAGCAGAACGTTCGCGCCGTGCCGGGCCGCGGTGAGTGCCGCCATGGTGCCGGCGGTGCCGCCGCCGACGATCAGCACATCGCAGCTCAATTCTCGGCCGCCGGTGACCGGTGGTATCGCCGATGTCATCGTTGTCTCACCTTCTTTCGGTCGGGGTGGTTACACCGGGGTGCGGTGTGACCGGAATACGGTGCAGCCGACCGGACAGGGAGAACCGGTCGCCGCGGAAACGTAGGTATTCGAGGTCGACGGGGCGACCGGAGTCGGTGTAGGTGAGGCGTTCGAGCAGCAGCAGCGGCGCGCCCGGGCGGATCGACAGCAGTCCGGCCACAGTGGGATCGGCCGCCACCGCCTCGATGGCGACGGCCGCCGAACCCAGCGGCAGCCCGAGTTCGGCTTCCACCAGCCCGAAGACGTCACGACCGGCGAGGTCCATATTCAGCAGCGGCGCGCCGATATCGGCGGTCAGATAGCTGGCGTCCAGTGACAAAGGTTCACCGTCGAGCAGTCGTACGCGCTCCAGTGCCACCACCGGCGTGCCGGGCTCGAGTTCCAGGCGTTCGGCGACGATCGGGGTGGCGGGCATCAGTTCGGCCAGCAGAACCCGGTTGACTATGCGGCTGTCGCCGGTCTCGAAGCTTTCCGCCAGACCGCGCAGCCGGTCCAGCTCCTGCACCGCCTTCTGTGCGACGACGAAGGTGCCCGCTCCCGGAACGCGGTCGATCATCCCTTCGTCGCGAAGCAGGGACAGCGCATCGCGCACCACATTGCGGCTGACGACGAAATCGGCGGCCAGCTGTGCCTCGGCCGGCAGCGGGCGGTCCCCGTAGACGCCGCTGCGGATGCGAGCGCGCAGGATGTCACAGACCCGGCGGGCGGGAGCACTACGGCGGCCGGTGCCGGGGTCGGCCGGTCCGGCGGTCGATCTGGTCATGCCGCATATGCTCGGAACGGTTCGTTACAGGAGACGTGTCCTGCAATTACCGACCAGTTACGCCAGTTCCGCCACCTCGCGCAGGCCCCGGAACTGCGGTGACGCTGGTGAATGGGGAAGTTAGTTCAGCTCGGCGACAGCAGCTACGGGTCAGGGGCGTGGTTCGGCCCGGCCAGGGCTGGTAGTCGTCGAGGCCGCGGCGAGATCGGCTACGGCGCGGGCGTCGTCGCAGGAGAGCCAGCCGAATCCGGCGAAGAAGGGCAGTCCCGCGGACGAGTCGATCCCGGTGCCGATCCGAGTGGTGGGTGGTCGGTCGGTGGGGGCGAGGACGGCCATGGTTCGTGCCGGCCAGGCGGCGTTGTCGAGGCCCGACAGGTTGACGAAGGTTTGGTAGATGAGCGCGGACAAAGCGGATGTCGTAGACCTGTTGATCGCGCAGCATCGACAGATCGAAGATCGCTTCGACAAGTTGCGCGCCGGACCGGACGACAAGCAGAACCTGTTCGAGGAGCTGGTACGGCTGCTGGCGGTGCACGAGACCGCCGAGGAAGAAGTCGTCCATCCGGCAGCTGCGCGCGCGCAGTTCGGTGCGAAGCCGATGGTGGAGAACAGGCTGGCAGAGGAGAACGAGGCGAAGCGCGACCTCGCCGAACTCTACGACCTGGGCGTGGACAACCCGGAATTCGACGCCAAACTCTCGGCGTTCGCTCGAGCGGTGCTCGCGCACGCCGAACACGAGGAAAAGGAAGAATTCGCCCTACTGCGCCAGTCGTTTTCGGGGACCCAGCTGAGCCACATGGCCAATACGGTCCGAGGCGCCGAGGCCATCGCACCTACCCGCCCGCACCCACACGCGGGTGAATCGCGTGCGGCCAACCTCGTGGCCGGACCACCACTGGCCGTATTCGACCGCGCGCGCGACGCACTGCGGAATGCTCGTCAGCACGACACACAGTGACGTGCAGCGCCACCTCGCGCAGGCCGACGACCGGGCCTGCGCAGCGAAATGCGGGAACCCGCTGCGAAATTCGAGTAGCGGTCTACTCGGGTCGGCCGCTCCGTCGGTGCATACGCTGACAGCAACGTAGAAAGTTGAATGTTCGGCGTGGCTGGATCGGATGAAAGTAACGACGTCACCGGCACCGCCCGAACCGGGGTTCGTTGCCGCAGCACATCGCGGCGACGGTCGGCGTGAACGGCGACCCGGGTTTCGTGGCGGCGGTGCGGCTCGGCTTATCGCCGCACAGCGTCGTCGGCGCTACACCACACCGGTACCGCTGTGGGCCGCCTCGGGGTTCCTCGTTCGGTCGGTCGACACGATGTCCCGGAGTCAGGTGGTGGACATCGCCGGTCTCGGTGGCATCGCGGTTGCCCATGTCGGTTTTGCGCTGCCCCGGTCCGGGAGGTTCCGGGTGATGTTCGATTCGTCGATTCGCCGCGGTCGGTGGCGCGATAGCAAGGGCCAGGTACCTGCGGGCGCGACTAACGACCACGTCGGCTGGATGCAGAGACGCGCGCCGATCGTCGACCGAATTCTAAGCTGGTGGCATACGGAAGGCGCACGCCACGCATCCACCGACTGGAGACCCTGGTGACAGATAGCCGATCCTCGAACTCGCGACGCACGATCGCCATAACCGGTGCCAGCGACGGCATCGGAGCGGTGACCGCCCGGGCGCTGGCCGCCCCGGACGTCGACCTCGTCATCGTCGGCAGGTCGGCGCAGAAACTTGCCGCGGTGACCGCCGACACCGGTGCGACCGCCTTCACGGCCGATTTCGCCGTTCTCGACGACGTGCGCGGTCTCGCCGAGCAGATCGGTGACCATGTCGGCTCGATCGACGTGCTGCTCAACAACGCGGGCGGTCTCTTCGAGCCGCGACAGCGGACCGTCGACGGGCACGAACCCAATTTCCAGATCAACCATTTGGCCCCGTTTCTGCTGACCAATCTGCTGCACGACAAGCTCGCCGCCAACGGCGCGCTCGTGCTGAACACCGCGAGCGTCGGCAACCTGTTCGGGCACGTCGACATCTCCGACCTCGACTACACGCGCCGCCGCGCCTTCGGATGGCGCGCCTACGGGACGAGCAAGCTGATGAACATCATGTTCACCCGCGGTATCGCGGAGCGGTGGTCGTCGGATGGAATCGTCTCCGCCGCAGTACATCCCGGGCCCGTGGCGTCGAGTTTCGGCCGCGACTCCCGCGCCGTCGGCCTGCTCTACCGCACCCCACTGCGCCACGTCGGAACGATCACCCCCGCCCGCGGCGCCGAACCCCTGATCGAACTGGCCGGCCGCGGCGCCGACCCGGAAATCAACGGCGTCTACTTCCATCGGCACCGAGCGCGAGGCCCCGAGTCCCCGCAAGCACACAACCGCCGCCTCATCGACGAACTGTGGACTGCCTCGGCCGATCTCGTCGGCCTCGGTTGAGCAAATATCGCCGAGAGTATCGCCGGCCCCGGTATCGAGGACTTGTTCGCCGCCGGGCGCAATTTTCGGCGTGAACTGCAGGGAGATGTGAGCGTCGTCGGCGGTGCGTTATGGTCGGGTTCCAGGGGACGTCCCGGCTACCTGCGCGGCAGCCGGTCCTCGGGTCCGGTACTTGCCTGCGATGCGGTGTCAGGGAGGAAATGTGGATATCACCCAGTTGATCCTCGATGACCATCATGAGCAGCGGCGGCTGTTCGCGATCCTGGAGCAGATCGATCGCGGGGACACCGGTGCGCTGGGGACGATCTGGGACCGGCTGGCGGCGTTTCTCGAGCTGCATGCGCAGGCCGAGGAGGAGATCTTCTATCCCGCGCTGCTGCAGGTCGGGATCGCGGCGCGGCGTGCGAGCGGGGCGGAGGACGAGACACTCGACGCCATCCACGACCACAACGAGATCAGGGATGCGGTCGCCGACGTAGGGCGGCACCAGGTGGGCACCGACGAGTGGTATGCGGCTGTCGCGGCGGCGAACCTTGCCAACAGCGACCACATGGCCGAGGAGGAGCGAGAGGGGCTCACCGACTTTCGCCGCCTGGCCGGACTGCAGCGCCGCCATCAGCTCGCCGTGGCCTTCGCCGCGTACGAGGCGCGCAACTACGCGGGCGTCGTGCCCGTCGACAAAGATCCGGCCGGCTACGTCCGCGCGGCGGAGGCGGCGCTGCGCGGCGAGGGGAACGGATCGCTCAGTGTGGGCAGCCTGAAGCGAATTCCGCCCAGCTGAGGGGGAGTCGATCAGTCCTCGGCGAATGTTCCGATGCGCGTGGCACTCTGGACAAGTGCCTCTTCCGGCGGACGGCCGCCGGCACGACAACGCTAGGAGGTCGCAGGACATGGTGAGCGTTATCGGTGGCGGGATCGCGGGCAGTTGCCTGGCCGGTGGTCTCGCGCGGCAAGGGCATCGGGTCGCGCTCTACGAACAACAGCGCCCGGGTCCCGGAGCCGGGGCGTTTCTGTTCATCGACGGGCGCGGACACGATGCGATGGAGGCGATGGGCGTCGATCGCTCGGCGCTGCACGAGGTGTCGTATCCGCTCGCGGGACTCGACTACGAGGACAGTCGCGGCCGTCGTAGCGAAATGCCCAGCCGCGGACATCGTTTCTGGTTGCGCCGCAACCTCATGGGCGTGCTGTCGGAGTTCGTCGCGGGCTCCGGCGCCGACCTGCGCTACGGCGAGCCGATCACCGAAGTGACGGTGGGCGACGGCGATCACACGATCCGGCGGGGCTCCGACGTCGTCACCACCGCGGAGATGCTGATCGGCGCCGACGGTATCGACTCCGTCGTCCGGGCCGCCCTGGAACCCGCACGCACACCGGTCTACGCCGGTGATGTCGTGCTGTACGGAATGACCGGCACGCCACTGGATCCGCCGCCGCCCACGACCCCCGCGGTTCTCCACTTCTTCGCCGAGGTCGCCGAAGACGGCAGTGCCGGAAGTACTTTCGGCCACATCTGGCGCCCCGAGGACCCCGCAGCCCTGTGGTTCGTGCGGATCCCGCGCGGTCCCCTCCCCGGCACTCGCGACGATATCGGGATGCGTCCCGTCGACGAGTGGGCCGAAACCGTCCTGGCCGCAACGCCTTCCAGCCGGGCGCTGGTATCGGCCTTCCTGTCGCGGACGGAACTCGTGCACGTCAGCAACGCCCGCAACGTCCCGCTGGAAGGCGCACGCGCACCGCAGGATTCGGTGATCCTGATCGGCGACGCCGACCACGCGATCACTCCGGCGGCCGGGGTGGGAGCCCGTGACGCGCTCGAGGACGCCCGTGCGGTCTTCGACGCGATCGTCGGCACCGCCTCACCCGCCGAAGCGATGACCCAACGCCGCAAGCAGATCGTCATCGACCGGGAAACCGCCCAGCGAGCGCGGCGCCGATGACTGTTACCGCGTCGGCAGGCCCGTCAGCCGGGCGAGGGCGGTATAGCCGTCGTCGGTGCCGGGCCAGTGGGCGCGGACGGCCTCCGGGCCCGAGGCCCGGACGACGCTGCGCAGGACCGCGGTGACGATGATGGCGTCGTCGGCGTAGCCGATGACGGGGATGATGTCGGGGATCAGGTCCAGGGGTGAGGCGAGGTAGGCCAGCACCAGCCAGAGCCGGATCCGCACACCGCGTGGCAGGGACCGGTCGGCGGCCAGGCGGCGGATCAGGCGCAGGGTGTCGGGCAGGATCCGCATCGCTTCCCGCAGCAGGTTGCCGCGCGGCCGGACGATGATCAGCGCCGTGATCAGGGCAACCCAGCACACGATGAGCGCGGCGGCGACCGCGATCAGCAGATCCCACCACCATGACACGGTCACGATCGGTATCCCACCATCACGTGTCGTGTCGGTGGACGGTGGGGTCTGCTGATCCGGTCGGCGCGTGTTCCGCGTGGATGATCGCGTGGCGATGGCCGGAACCATTTCGTTGTGCGCCGATGAATTTCGCGCCCACAGGACGTCTCCTTCTCATGAGGAAACTGAGCTACGGGATCAGCATGTCCCTGGACGGCTACATCAACGACCGCGACGGCAGCATCGACTGGTCGAATCCGGACGACGAGTTGCACCAGTTTCACAACGACCGGTATCGGGACATCGAGATTTCACTGCACGGTCGTCGCCTGTACGAGCTGATGGCCGAGTACTGGCCGCATGTGCCCGAGGATGCGCCGCCGATCCAGCGTGAATTCGGCAGGTTGTGGACGGAGAAGCCGAAGGTCGTCTTCTCGCGGACACTGACCGAGGTGCACTGGAACAGCACGCTGGTCAGTGAGAACGCGGTGGAGCAGGTGCGCAGGCTGAAGGCCGAGGGCGACGGCGTCATCGAGGTCGGCGGCGCGAGTCTGGCGGCCTCGCTGATTCCGCACGGGCTCGTCGACGAGTACCAAGTGTTCGTCCTGCCCGTGGTGCTCGGCGGCGGCACACCGATGTTTCCCCTGCTGGACAAGCGTATTCCGCTCCGGTTGGCGCAGACGCGGCATTTCGACACGGCGGTGATGCTGCGCTACGTCGTCGACTGAGGACGGGTCCGGCTCGAGGTCCGAGAACGTCACCCAGCGGGGCCCAACCGACTGGCGATTTGGTAGACGTTCCCGAACGGGTCGCGAACCATGGCGCGGCGGTCACCGTACGGCGTGTCGAGCGGTGCCTCCATCGTGTCCGCGCCCGCGGCGACCGCGCGCTGGTAGGTGGCCCCGACGTCGTCGACGTAGATGTAGAGAAAGGCCGGAAACGGTTCGCGCTCGCCGGATTCCGAGACCATGATCAGCGAATCGCCGACGCGGACCTCGGTCGGCCGGTTCGGCTCCACGTCGCCGGTCGCCCCGAATACGGTCCGCAGAAACGCGACCGCCGCGGGGTGGTCGGCCACCACCATGCGTGGTGTCACCGAACGAAAACCCGGCGGGGGAGCAGAAGCCGTAGCCATGGCGCGAGTCTGGCACGCGATCCTCGACCGGGATGCCGTGTCGGCGGGAAACGTTCGCCGACCTGCGCTGTGGCTGACGTGGGGCCCGGTCGCCATTGTGCACGCGCTCGCACTCGGGCACAGTTCGGTGCGGCGGTGACGGGTCGTCGGCCGCCGGTTGGTGATCGTTCGAGGCTCGGGTAGCGGAAAGCAGGCGATGCGGTGGGTGTGTACGTGGTGACCGGGGCGGCGTCCGGAATGGGGCGCGCCGCGGCGGAGAAATTGCGTGAGCGGGGCCATATGGTGGTCGGTGTCGATCTGAAGGACGCGCAGGTGGTGGCGGATCTGTCGACGCCGGCCGGCCGCCGCACCGCGATCGACGGTGTGCTCGCGGAGGTGGACGGGCATCTCGACGGCGCGATACTCGCCGCGGGGGTCGGGCCGGCGCCCGGTGCGGACCGGCCGCGGCTGATCTTCGAGGTGAACTACCGCGGCGTCGTCGAACTGCTCGACGGGTGGCGCACGGCCCTGGCCCGGGCGGATGAGGCGAAAGTCGTTGTGTTCGGCAGCAATTCGACGACCACCACCCCGTTGGTGCCGCGCCGGGCGATTCGTGCGCTGCTGGCGGGCGACACGGACAAGGCGCTGCGGGCGTTGCGGATCTTCGGCCGGAACGCGCCGTCGATCGCCTACGGCACCTCGAAGATCGCGGTGAGCCACTGGGTGCGCCGCCACGCGACGACCGCGCAGTGGGCAGGCGCGGGAATCCGGCTCAACGCGCTGGCACCCGGCGCGGTGCTGACGCCGCTGCTGGAGAAGCAGCTCGCGACCCCGGCCGAGGCGAAGAACATCGAGCGTTTCCCGGTCCCGATCGGCGGCTTCGGCGATCCGGGCGATCTGGCCGAATGGGCGGTGTTCATGCTGTCGCCCGCCGCGCGATTCCTGTGCGGCAGTATCGTTTTCGTCGACGGCGGCAGTGACGCCTACTTTCGTGCCGACGACTGGCCACGCGCTGTCCCGCTGCGCAAGCTGCCCGGTTATCTGTGGCGATTCTTCGGCTCGGGTCCGCGCTGAACGTCGCGGACCGCGTCGGGGCGCCTCAGACGGCGGCGAGTTCGTGCCGCAGCACCTCGCTCGCGGCGCGTTCACCCGAGCGGACCGCGCCGTCTACCCAGCCGCACATCACGGCCGAGCTCTCGGTGCCGGCCCAGTGAATTCGGTCGCACGGTTCGCGCAGCGCGCGGCCGAACTGGGTGAGCACACCGGTCGGGGTGTGACTGAGCATTCCGCCACCGGAGTACCGTTCGGCGCTCCAGTCCTGCTCGACGTAGTCCTCCGGGGAACTGGCCTTCGTCCCGAACCTGCCGGCCAGTTCTCGCAGGATGGCCGTTCTGCGGTCGGTGGCGTCGAGGTGTCCGATCCGGCGGGCGGTGGGCCCCTCCGTGATGACGCACAGGATTCCGGGCCGGGCGGTGTCGGTGCAGGCGTCGAGGGTGACGGTGGCCGGCGACCCCGGCGCGGCCGACTGCCCGGACAATCCGTCGTGCCGCCAGAACGGTTCGGCGTAGACGACGGAGGTCTTGATGATCGAGCCGCTCGGCACACGCTGATGCAGCAGTGAGCGATCGACCGGCAGCATCGGCTCGTACCGGATCTGACCGGCGATCGCCAGCGGGACGGTCACGATCGCCCGATGGGCACGCAGCGCCGACCGACCGGCGTGCACGGTCACTCCGGCATCGTCCTGCTCGATGCCGTGCACCGGCTGCGACAGCCGAATCGCCTCACCGAGCTCGGCCGCCATCGCACCGTAGATCGCACCCATGCCGCCCAAGGGCCGGGAGTCCTGGGAACCGCCCCTGACGCTGAACATGAAGTTCGGCCCGCCCCCGGACGCCATCTGATACAGCGCGAAGAGCATCGACACCTCCGAGGCGGCCGAGGTGTAGCTGCCCGCGATGGCGGTCTCGAGCAGATCGTGGGCGGTCCTCGACCGGACGGTGCGATTCAGCCACTGCGCCAGAGTGATTCGATCCCATTTCTCGGCGTTCTTCGCATCCCACGGTGCGTCGAGCGGAATCGACTTGCACAGGTGGGCCAGCTCGGCGAAGCCGGCGCCGAGATTGATCGAGGCCCACGGACTCATCGTCCACGGGATCGTGCCGGTGTAGCGGTACTGCTTGCCGTCGACGACCATCAAAGCCTGGCCGTCGGTGTACTGGCGATAGCTTCCTACGCCGAACTCGTTCATCAGGGCGCGGACCCGGTCCTGGCCGGGCCCGATCCAGGCGCCGCCGCGGTCGATCCAGCAACCGTCCCCGCGCACCTCGGTGAACGTGCGCCCACCGAGCCGGTCGCGAGCTTCGAGTACCGCTACCGATCGGCCCGCCTGTTTCAGTCGCAGCGCGGCGGTCAACCCGGCGAACCCGCCGCCGATTACGCAACAGTCCACATCCGTCATCGAGAGCCGCCTTCGTGTCGACGTTCTCCGGGCGGCGGCGGGGCACGGCACTGCTCACATCCACGACCTCGCCGCTACGAACCACTTCGGTCGGATCGGCACCGCAGGTGGGCAATTTTAGAGCAAATCGGGGAGGTGGCGGACCGTAACCCCGCACCTACTACCGGTGGCCGGTCGCGACGGGTTTCGGGGAGCCCTCGCGCGGAACGAGCACGACGCGCCGACCTGACATCCGCACTCGCAGGCCGGCAGCGCGGGCGAGGACGACACCGATCAGCGCCGCCGAAAGTGCGGAGACCGCTCCGCAGGCGAACAGGCCGAACCGGGGCCCGAACTCCTCGGTGAGCCATCCGACGATCGGGCCGCCGATCGGGGTGCCGCCGGTGAAGACCATCATGTACAGCGACATCACCCGCCCGCGCATGGCCGGGTCGGTTTCCAGCTGCACCATCGAGTTGCCCGAGGTGTTGAAGGTGAGTCCGAGCAGGCCCACCACGGCGAGCAGCGCGGTGAACAGCCAATAGTCCGGGGCGAAGGCGGCGACCGCCTCGAGTGCGCCGAAGCCGACGGCGGTGCCGACCAGCATCCGCATCCGCACCCGCCCGCGGCGACCGGCCAGCAGCGCGCCCGCGAGCGAACCCGCTGCCAGTGCGGTGTTGAGCAGCCCGTACTTGCCGGCATCGACATCGAAGACGTGATACGCGAAGCCCGACAGCACGGTGGGGAAGTTGTAGCCGAAGGTGCCGATGAAGCCCACCATGACGATCGGCCAGAGCAGTTGCGGATGGGCGCTCACATACCGGAGGCCTTCACGCAGTTGCCCTTTCCGGCGCGGCAGGCGCGGCACCGGTGTCAGCTCCGCCGGTCGCATGGCAAGCAGACCGGCGATGACGGCGACGAAGGAACAGGCGTTGATCGCGAAGGCCCAGCCGGAGCCGACGGCGGCGATCAGCGCTCCCGCGACCGCCGGCCCGACCAGTCGCGCGGCCTGGAAGTTCGCGGAGTTCAGACTGACGGCGTTGCGCAACCGCTGCCGGCCGACGATCTCCGGGACGAACGACTGACGAGTCGGATTGTCGACCACGGTCACCATGCCCAGCAGCAGCGCCAGCACGTAGACGTGCCACACCTCGACCGTGCCGGTCAGCGTCAGGACCGCGAGGACCGCGGCGAGCAGTCCCATGGTGGCCTGGGTGAGAACCAGAAGTCCGCGCTTGGGGAAGCGATCGGCGATGACGCCGCCGTAGAGACCGAACAGCAGCATCGGCAGAAACTGCATGGCAGTGGTGATGCCGACGGCGAACGCGCTGCCGGTGAGACCGAGCACCAGCCAGTCCTGCGCGATCCGCTGCATCCAGGTACCCGTATTGGAAACCACCTGGCCCGCGAAGTAGTAGCGATAGTTCGGCACGGTGAGGGAGGCGAACATCCCGCTGGGGTGATCCGGCGGTGCCGGCGGTGGCGCGGGCAGATCGGACGGAAGTGAATCGGTGGTGGTCTCGTGGTCGTCGGTGCGAGTCGCGGTCAAGACTGCCTTTCCTGCGGTCAGCTCCTTGTTCGGTGAAGAGCAACGTTCGGTTGCTGCGGATGGGCTCGGAGAGTGGATGCGGCGCGACGCCGGGTGAGCCGGTCGGCGGTCCGCCGATCCACGTTGTTTAGCCTATCTAATCAATTATACTGCGGCGCAGCCGATGATCTCTGTGCGGTTGGCAACAGGAAGACGGTCTCGGCTGGTGGGCCGGGTGATCGTGGCGCCCGAATCACCCGGACCATGCAAGGGCTTGGTCAGCGCGCGGAGGATGCCGGAATCCCCGTACCGGCGGCATCGGCGCCTCCACGGGGGTAGCGCCGATGGAGTGCCGCGGTCGCGGACCGATACGCGGCAGGCTTCACCGGAAGCAGCCACTGCCGCAGCCTGGCCACGGGGCCGATGTTCACCCCGATCTCGTCCAGGATCTCGTCGACGTGGCGAATCGAGAACGGGATGATGTTGGTGCCGCGGGCTTGTTTGCCCTCGGTGCGTTCGATCATCCAGTTCAGGCGGCGCCGGGCGAAATCCCGTCGGTGTTCGGCCGAGGGCAGGCCGGTGCCGCCACCGGCCAAGTAGTCGACCACCCACATCGCGGAGGCCTCGGCGGCGATCGGGCTGACCAGCGACGAGCTGTAACCGACGAAGAACAGATTCGGCACATCCAGTGGCAGGATCTGGCGATACAACAGGAAGTTGCCGTCGCCGTCGGTGAGCCGATCCTGCACCGAGGGACGCAGGAACGGCACGCGCTGAACGAAACCGGTGGCGCAGACCACGATGTCGGCATCCCGCAGCGTGTCGTCGGACAGTGCGATGGTCGGTTTGCCGTCCTTTTCGTGCAGTCGCGCGATGACCGCGCCGCGGTGCAGGGTGATGACGCCGTCGCGGATCTTCTCGTAGAAGTTCTCGGTGGCCAGGCTCACCGCGTGGCGGACCACGCGCTCGAACGGGCCGTCGGGCACCAGTCCCAGCCGGTCCAGCAGCAACTGCCGGCGCACGATCGAACCCATGCCCCCGAGCAGCGCGTTGCGCAGGAAACGCCCCGGCCCGGTCAGGAATCGAGCGAACCCGCGCTGGTCGATATGGTCGAACAGCGCCTCACTGAAACGGGTGAGCAGGATGTATTTGTAGGTCACCAGCCCGGCAAGCCTGCGCGGCACCTTCCATGTCACCTCCCGGGCCACGACGGTGGTCGAGCGAGCGACGTCGCTGAGCGCTTCTGCGATATCGCAGGCGGATTTGCCGTAACCCACCACGACGACATCCTTGTCGGCCGCGTCGTCGAGCCGGGTGAAATCCGATGCGGCGCAAACTCTTCCGCCGACGCGTTCGAAATCCTCCTGGCCCGGATACTCGGGAACGAACGGATCGCAGAAGATACCGGTTGCCACGACGAGGTGGTCGAAGACCGCCGGTGCCTCCGTCCCGGAGGTGAGGTCCCGGACGATCAGCGTCCAGGTCCCGGTCCGCTCGTCCTGGGCGGCATCGGTCACCTCGGTCCGGAGGCGGATGAGGCGATGCAGATCGAACCGGGTCGCGTAGTCCTCGAGATAGTTCTGCACCTGGGCGCCGCTGGGAAATTGCGGATAGGCGCGCGGCATCGGGAAGTCGGAGAACGCGTAGGTGCCCTTGTTGTTCTGCGTGGTGACGCCCGGATACCGGCGGGTGCGGCTCCACACCCCACCGACGTCGGGGGTGCGGTCGTAGACCGTGACGTCGAATCCGAATTCGGTCAGCAGTTTCGCCGCACACAGTCCGGAGACCCCGGCTCCGATGACAGCGACCCGCACGGAGGATTCACCTCTCGCGGCCTCGGTTCCGGCATCGCCCGGCGCGCTCACGCGGGCACTCCGGCCGTGCTGCGTGCTTCCTGGAAGAAGGCGGACACCAACTGCTGGAAGCGCTGTGCGTGCTCGATCTGTGTCCAGTGCCCGCAGTGGCC
Organism: Nocardia sp. AB354; assembly: GCF_049538315.1. Classification (NCBI taxonomy): domain Bacteria; kingdom Bacillati; phylum Actinomycetota; class Actinomycetes; order Mycobacteriales; family Nocardiaceae; genus Nocardia; species Nocardia sp. AB354. The sequence continues at coordinate 19,041 of NZ_JBMVFU010000045.1, forward strand.
GAACACGTGCAGCTGCGCGTTCGGGATCGTGGCGAACATGTGCTGTGACGCCTGCAGCGGTACCACGCGGTCTTCGCGTCCGTGCAGCAGCAGCACCTCGTGCGGGATGGCCGCGAGTTGTTCGTCGGGCACGATCTGGGCGTCCAGCCAGCGCGCCCGCGGGGGCGGGAAAACCTTCTCGAAGGCTTCCTGCGCGCCGGGCCGGATAGTGGCGCGGTAGCGCAGTTCGGCCAGCTCGTCTGTCACGAGCGACCGGTCGTAGGCCATGATGTCCATGATGTTCTTCATGTTCTGCACCGACGGGGTGTAGCCCCAGAGCTGATCGAGCTCCTCGGTGAAGCGCATCTTGACTCCGCCCGCGCCCATCAGCGCGATCCGGTTCAGGCGCTCCGGATGCCGGGTGGCCAAGTGCAGGGCGAGCCCGCCGCCGAAGGAATTTCCGACCACGTGTGCCTTCTCGATACCGAGGCCGTCGAGCAGAGCCGATATCTGATCGATCCAGGTGTCGAAGATGTGGAAGTCGGCCGGTTCGGGGAGTCCGGTATAGCCGAAGCCGACCAGATCCGGGGCAACGACGCGGAAGTCTCGAGCCAGCACCGGAATCAGGCCGCGCCAGTTCGCCCAGGCGGAGACTCCGGCGCCGGAGCCGTGTAGCAGCAGCACCGGGTCGCCGGTCCCGACGTCGTGGTAGTTGGTATCGAAGGTGCCGGTGCGCATGCTCCGGCCGATTTCGGGATTCTCGGCGGTCATCGTGTACTTCCTCCGGTTGCCTGAGTGGTTCGGTACGTCGGGTGATTCAGTGGGTCGCGGCCAGTGCCGACAGCAGGTCGTCCTGCACGAGAGCGGGAGACGGGAAGGCGCGTTTGCTGTGGCTCAAGCCGGTCACCACGAGCAGCTCGCAGAGTTTGTAGGCCACCACGCCGGGATTGAGGACCGGCACATCCAGCACACGTGACAGGTAGGCATGGGACTGGTGCATCGTGGTCGAGCCGAGCACGATCACGTCGGCGCCGTCGTCGTCGATCGCGGTGCGTGCCTCCCGTTCGAGAGCCGCGAAGACGAAATCCTCTTTGCCGGCGAGCAATTCGGCCGTATCGGGTGCGACGCCGATATCGCGGACGGAGGCCATGCGGGCACCGAGCCCTTGCTCGCGGGCCGCCTTGTGGTACAGCTCGTGCCACTGCGGCCACATCGTGATCACCGAGAATTTCTTGCCCAGCAACGACGCCAGCAGCATGGAGGCCTGGCTCGGTGCGACCACCGGAATGGTGAGCCGGGAGCGCAGCGCCGCCAGCGCCGAATCGCTCATCGAGTTCACGCACACCGCCGCGTATCCCTGTTCCTCCGCGCGAGATCCGGCCTCGAGGACGAAGGCGTCGGCCAAGGTCGCTTCGTAGGCGCTGTCCAATGTGGTGCCGCCGGCGCGGGCGCTGACGAAGACGTTCTCGAATCCGGGATGCATGATGTCGTCCGGGATCTGGGCGGCGAAGGCGGCCAGCGCCTCCGGCGGCACCGGTACGGGAACGATGTTGAGTACCTTGCGTTCTGGGCTCACAGTCCCACGTCCTCTCGGGTTCGGGTGAGGGTGTCGACGACGGCGTAGGCGACGGCGCGCACCGCGGTCATCACGTCGGAGACCGACGCGACGCCCATGCCGCCCAGACCTTCGTTCAGTTCGGCGGGTGCGGTCGCGGGCGGCCAGGGATAGCCGATGCGCGCGCAGGGCACGCCCATGCGGCGGATGAGGGTTCCGTCGGTCTGGCCGCCCAGTAGTGGTGTGGATTCGTAGGGACGGCCTTCCACCTCTTCCCAGCCGCGCCGGCAGGACTGGATGATCCAGTTGCCGGGATCGGTCATGCCGCCGGGCAGCGACCCGTACATCTCCCAGTCGAGGTCGATATCGGGCTCGGTCGCGCGGACGTGGGAGATCAACCGGGCGAACTGGTTTCGCACCTCGCCCG
>NZ_JBMVFU010000046.1:0-16883 GCF_049538315.1 Nocardia sp. AB354
ACGGTGATCCGGTCCACCACGTCCGCGAGATCCTCACCCCCGGAACCGCTCACCACACACTCCCCGATTTACGAACCGCCGATACGCAACCACGCCCGCAGCTGCGCACCTCGACCTCGGGAGGAGCAGAAGCAATAGGCCCCCACCAGGACAGGCCAGCGCCGTGGCGTCGAGTTGGATCAGGGCGCGCTTGGCCACGCTGTCGGTGAGTTCGGCCGGGGCGCTGGTCGTCGGCGCGATCCCGCGGCGGCCCAGCCACTGTTCGGGCAGCGCATCCGCCGCGCCACCGGCCGCCCCCGCCCCGGCGGCGAATCCGGCTGATTTCCGGTCGAATTCTTCTCGGTGGCCGACGGCAAGCTGATATGCCCTTCCCCCAGTATTGATACCATCGCCCCGCCATAGGCCGATCGTTGCGGCACCGCGGGCCACCTGCGGCGCAGAATGAACTGCTGCGGCCCGAAACATCTGTGCAGCAATGTATATCGGCACCGTCTTCCATGCGTTCTCCAGCGCCGTGTCGGTCGCCTCACGGGTCAAAACCGCCTGCGAGACGGCGGTCACTCCCACAGTGAGAGGGGCGGAGGTCAACGCGGAATGATCCGGGCTCATTACGCTCGACGACGACAACTGGTTGCGGCAATCCTGGACAGGATGCAATGAAGACACTTACGGCTCCCGGAGACGCACAATAACCTGTTGTCCCGGAGCGGAATTGGCGCTGACCGCCGCCGAGGACAGACAAACTGAGGAAGATGACGCAGAGACATTACGACGGCGACGGTGCAGGGACGACTGCTGCGTCGGACATTTCTGATACCGTTTGCGACATTCCACTGTTCCGCATCGTCGGGGTCCAATCAACAATGGCGGCCGGCAGCATGTGCTGTGAGCACCGTCAGCGTCTGGCCATCGGTCGCGTCGACGAAGCCTTACCATCCGCCCCTCGTCGCATCCAGTACCTTGAATGTCTGCTGCGGCTCTCGCCCGCGCTGCCTGCAAAGCCGTAGCCTTCCTGCTGCGGCAAAACTCATCACTCAGTTGCCCTCGCTGTAACGATGGCACATTTCGACCGGCTGCGGGACCGCAGCGCGACGCCACCTGCGGAGCTGTTCATGCCTTTCATTTACCCACCGGCTGCTATCAAGACGGCTCCCCAGTCGGGTCTCCGACATCGACCGCGTGAGGTGTCTGCGCACATGTACCTCATTGCACCGCATCCATTCCCACTAACAAGACGGGTACGCGGACTGGCTGCGGGGCTCGACCGCCGAGACCCACGGCCCGGCGCACCGCCAGTCTTTCCTCATGCCCTTACCAAAGGAAAGAGGTCCCGGACGGTTGTCTTCGCTACGCAAGCCGACGATACAGTGAACCCCTTCCTGCCGGTCTGTGAACCTTGCGCACGTCGGGTGTCACAGCAGCGGCGTCCCCCTGCACTCCATATGGGATGGCGGTACGGCAATACCTCACAACAACGGGGCGTGCAATGAGCTCTCCGGCAACACCGATGACGAACGTTCGACGGCGACCCACCGATAAACCGTCAGTGCGCAAGATGGTCGGCGTCGGGCGGTGGCCCGCAAATCAATCATGGTGCGTTCGCTACCGGACCGCCGATGACTTGCATGGCTGGCGTTATTACGAAACATGGTCCGACGCCATAAATTTCGCCACCCAACCGGCAACCTACGAACGTAAACAACCCTCGTGACCCCCGGCCGGTCGCGCTCAGCTCGACAGCAGCGAGCTGATCCACACACTCGCGTAGACGCCCCCACAGCGATTTCAAATACTCTGCAGCCGACGCACCGGACACACGCGGCAGCTACTCAGTCGGCCAACTCACCGGCCGGCGCAGTCGCACCGCTGTGCGGGCCAGCGCGACGAAAGCTGGAGTACAGGTACGGACGGATTGGGCAAAACGTTCGCGCGCACTTAGAGCTCCTAACAGGTTCAGTCGAGTGGCGTCGGATTCTGTTGCAGTGCAGTATGTTTCGTTGTGGCAGCACCGTGGATTGTGGATGACGAGTTGTGGGCGGTAATCGAGCCGCTACTGCCGGTGAAACCGGCAGGGACGCCGGGACCGGCGCAGATGGATTCCCGTCTGGTGCTGCAGGGGATCTTGTTCGTGCTGATCACCGGGATCGGGTGGGAAGACCTGCCTCAGGAACTCGGGTTCGGGTCCGGGATGACTTGTTGGCGCAGGTTGCGGGACTGGCAGGCCGCCGGGGCGTTCGAGAAGATCCATCAGGCCGTGCTCACCCGCGCCCACGCCGCCAGGTTGATCGACTTCGACCGGGTCTTGGTCGACGGCTCGCACGTGCGGGCGAAAAAAGGGGCGCCGCAACAGGTCCCAGCCCGGTCGATCGCGCCAAGACCGGTTCCAAGCACCACATCCTGACCTGCGCGAACGGATTCCCGCTCGCCGTCGCGCTGTCCGCGGCCAACGTCAACGACCACCTGATGCTGCCCACACTCCTCGATCGGGTGAAGCCACTTCGCGGGCGCGCCGGCCGACCCCGCCGCCGGATCACCACCTTGATCGCGGACAAGGGATACGACTACCCCAGCGTGTATTCCGAACTGCGGCAGCGACGTATCACCGGCTACATCGCCCGTCGCGGCACCCGCGACAAGGTCACCGCCGGCCGCTGGATCGTCGAACAAACCTTCGCCCTGCGGCACCAGTACCGACGACTGGCCATCCGATGGGAACGACGCACCGATATCCACCACGGATTCCTCGACCTCGCTACGGCGCTGATCTGCTGGCGACGACTCAGCAACCGAACCCGATAGGAGCTCTTATGTCCCCGACGCTGATCGGAAAATCGAAGAGCTGGAAAACTCCGCCACAAACTGCGCCTTCTACGTCAGTCGGTCGGAGATCCTGCCGGCATCGAACATCACCGTCATCCGGGCGCGTGCAAGATGAGGAATGGACTGATTCTCAGTGGGGTGCACCCGCAAGATCTGACACGGGCAAATAGATCTGGAATTCATCGGCTGTAGTGGTTACTCGACCACGGTCTCTTGAATCTCGTCTACGCATCAGGAAGGAAGTGATGTCCGAATGAAGATCGGAGAGGTGGCGCATAGCCTTGGCGTCGCACCGCATGTCCTGAGGCACTGGGAGCGAATGGGAGTCGTGGTTCCTGACCGCACGCCGTCGGGCCATCGCGACTACAGCGAACAACATATCTGCCGCTTGAGCGTTCTGCGGACCTGCCAAGCCGTCGGGATGAGTTTGTCGGAGATCCGGCAGGTTCTGGACAAGGATGAATACGAGAGGGTTGGCGCTGTAAAGCGACAGCTCCGGCGAATCCGGGCACAACGAGTACAGCTCCGGGAAGCCGAGCGATTCCTCCTGCACGTCATGAACTGTGAGCGAACACTGCGAACCGCGTGCGGCACTTGCATGAGATACGCTGCACGCCTTCCCCTTCGGTAGCCAGCGATGCATGCCCTGCAGGCCGGCGCGCGAGACTTATCACTACACGCCGTCGATGTAGAACGGCTGTCGAAGCCTCGCCGCGTGCGCCACGGCGGGCCGCCGGCAGCGACCTGGCGCTCCGGCTAATCGCGGGTCGGCCATTGCGGTCCAGTCTCGCCATATCGGTGCTGAATCATGTCCAAACCGGCATGCACCTGCATTCACTAGCGGCGTCACGAGCGAAGGCCTTTGTCGCAAACGGTTTCTTGTCGCAAACGGTGTCGAAGATGTCTGACGGCATGCTGGCCTCAGCGGAGATCCGTCCTTACTCTTTTGGCATGTTTTCTCGTTCGCTCGGTGGCAATGGATTGACCTGCGACGGTTGCTCGGCTTCGATAGTTGACAAAAACGCACGGTTTGCGCATGTGCAAATGTCGTTCCGCAGCATCGTCTGATTATTTCGAGAGGCAAGTCGCATCATTGCTGTGCGGTAGTTCGGCGAGCTAATTTGTCGCTCTTCCCCTACGGCGTGTCTATGGCAGCGGGAGGCTAGCGCTGAGTGCAGCGACCGACCCTTTTACGCTCAAATGGCCCGTACTGCGGAAAAATGAACACTGTTATTCTCGCTCGTCGAAAAATGCTACATTCAAGGAGGAATGAAAGATGAATTATCGATTCTCTCGCTTCTGCCGTCGTGGGTTGGTAGGAGCGGCGGTAACGCTGTCCGCTGCTATTGCACCTCTGCTCTCGATGCCCACTGCTGCGGCCGCATCGACCCCGGCCGGCGCATGTGGGTCGGGGTTCCGTGAGATAGATCACCATGATTTGCCGAACGCAACGATATATCTGCTCTACAACGACAATGATAATTGCGTGGTTACGTGGAAAACGAAATACCTCGGAACGGCCTCGGAGACGAATGCTTCGATCGAACTCGCCGGCCAGCGGTCGACAGCAGTATCGGACTCAGGAAAGTATAAATACTATGCTGGGCCTGTCAAGATTGCTGCAAAAGGAAAATGCATCCAATGGGAGGGGGAAGCGCAGCCACCGGGCACCGTGGCGACTATCGAAAACTATTGGAAATCTCAAGCTAGCCACTGTGGCTAGCAACGAGCGGGCGGCCCGGCATAACTTCGGTCGACCGGTTGGTGTGACTATCTTCCGCGGTAGAAAGGATGCGGCTAATGGCCCGCGCATACGAAGGCTCGGCCGCTGCGATGTGGATTGGTGCCAGAGGTAATATCGACCTGCGGTGAACTCCGATCAGGCAGGAGGGGCAACTTGCCGGATAGAAGGGCGGCGGGCCGGATGCTTCCGACCGCAGCTCACTCAATGTAATCACCAGCCGGTGGTTAACCGGCGATATAAGCCTTTGACCATAGCTTGGTGGAACAGGGCAGGCAGTTTCGTGAACACATCGTAGTGCGCGGCTACCAGACCGAAAAACCGCGATCTCCACGTATCGAGCGTCACCGCGACCCAGAAGAACAGACCCGCCCGCGTACTCGCTGGCGTGAAGAAAGGTGAAAACCAGGTGGCCTGTTCTCGGTGAATGCGACCGCCCGGATTTAGAGTCCTGTTGGCCCTGGTAAGGGGCCAGAAGGGACACTGAGAACCATGGCAGGACCCTAAGTTGATAGGGGTCCGGGTCATCCACCCGGACGCCCGGCCCGGCGGGGTGTGGCTTATGTGCAGGATGTCGATGTGATGGCTCTTTGCGACTTGCCGCCCCGCCGGTCTGGACACTCCGGCCGCTGATTGAGAGCTGTTGCGGATCATCGCTGTTTAGGGACCTGCCGGCGGGGTCGTCCACGGGCTCGAGCAGCGATAACGGGAGTGGATCAGTGGCTGAGGGCCTCGAAATCTGGGTCGGGATCGACGTCGGTAAACAATCGCATCACGCGTGCGCGGTCGACGTCGCAGGTGAGGTGGTGTTCAGCCAGAAAGTCGGCAACGACCAGCGTGCGATCGAGCAGCTGATCGCTCGTGCCGGTCGCGCCACCACCCAGGTGCGGTGGGCGGTCGACCTGACGGGCCCGCTGGCGATGATGCTGCTCACCGTGCTGCTCAACGCGGGCGAATCGGTCGTCTACGTGCCCGGCCAGGTCGTGAAAACGATGAGCCAGGGATTCCGTGGTGAAGGAAAAACCGATGCCAGAGACGCACGGGTGATCGCCGAAACCGCCAGAATGCGAAGGGATCTCACCGATGTCACGATCCCGGACGAGCTCGTCGCGGGGCTGACACAGCTCACCCGATACCGCGCCGATCTGATGTCCGACTGGGTTGCCGGAATCAATCGGCTGAGAGCGCAGTTGGGGTCGATCTTCCCGGCGCTTGAGAGAGCCCTCAACTACTCGACCCGCGGACCACTGATCCTGATCTCGGCGCTGTGCACGCCGTCAGAGATCACCAGAGCCGGAATCGATGGCATCACAACTCATTTGCGCGAGCGCGGGGTGAGACCTTCCGGGATCGCGAAGCTGGCTGCGGCCGCTCTCGCTGCGGCGAATGCTCAGGACGTTGCCCTGCCCGGTGAGCCGGACGCGGCGGTGTTGATCAAACGTGCTGCGGGCAAGCTGCTGGATCTGGATCGGGAGATCAAGGCCGCCGACAAGCTGATCGCGCAACGGTTCCGTAGCCATGCGTGGGCCACGATCATCGAGTCGATGCCTGGTATGGGCCCGGGGCTCGGTGCGGACTTCCTCGTCGAAACGGGAGGCAGCCTCGTGGGATTCGGTTCGCCGGGACGTCTGGCGAGCCACGCCGGCCTGGTCCCGGTGCCGCGTGACTCCGGCCGCGTCACCGGAAATCTACGGCGCCCGACACGCTACAACCGTCGGCTACGTCGCGTTTTCTACCTCGCCGCGATGACGAGCCTCCGGATCGTGAATGGCCCGTCCAGGCGGTTCTACGACCGGAAAAGGTCCGAGCGGCTCATCCATCCGCAAGCGGTGATGGCGCTGGCCCGGCGCCTCGTCGACGTGCTGTGGGCTCTGCTACGAGACGGACGCGAATTCGTCCTCGAACGAGTGGGATCCGACGCGGCCGCGGCTTGACAAGTTCATTGAGAGTCGTAAGCGGCATTCCGCCGAAGAGATCGTGCGGAAGCTGCGCCGCGCCGACGAACTGGCCGCCGCGGGCGCTTCGGGTGAGGAGATCGCCGCCGACCTGGGGATCTCGGCAGCGACGTTGTACAACTGGCGGCGCCAGTACGGCGGGATGGACACCGACGCCGCCAAAAAGCTCAAGGAACTGCGCGAGCAGAACGCGAGGCTCGAGCGGCTGCTGGCCGATGCCGAACTCGAGAAAGACGCGTTGCGGGACATCGCGCGGGGAAACTTCTAGGCCCGGCGGCCAAGCGGCGGGCGGTGGACATGCTCTTGCAGGTCAAGGGCATGTCCGAACGGTTCGCCTGCAAGGTCGTCGGGGTCCATCGGTCCACGTTCCGGCGGCTGCCACTCGACCAAACCCCGGATGATCCCGATGCCGGTGCCAGGGCTTGGCTGCGCGAGTACGCGCGCAAGAACCCCTGTCACGGGTTCCGTCGGGCGTGGGCGGCGTTGCGGTGACGGCGAAGGCCACCGGGTCAACCGCAAACGGGTCCACAGGTTGTGGAAACAGGAGGGCCTGTAGGTGCGGACGCATCACCGGCGCAAACGCGTCGGGTCCTCGTCGGTGCCGGCGGTCGTCGCTGACGCACCGAAGACGGTGTGGGCGTTGGATTTCCAGTTCGATTCCACGGTCGATGGTCGGGCGGTGAAGATCGCGTCGGTGGTCGATGAACACACCCGGGAGTCGCTGCTGCACCTGGTGGAACGTTCGATCACCGGGGAGAGACTCGTCGCCGAACTCGCGCGGGTGTTCGCTGCTCGGGGCGTCCCGAAGGTGCTGCGATGCGACAACGGCCCGGAAGTGATTTCCACAGCGCTGCAACGCTTTTGCGCCAACAGGATCGGAATCACCTACATCCCACCCGGCACACCCTGGAACAACGGCTACATCGAATCGTTCAACCGCCGGTTGCGCGCCGAGTGCCTCAACCGCAACCACTGGACCTCCCTGCTCGAGGCCCGCGTGGTCATCGGTGACTTCAAATCCGACCACAACCTGCGGCACCGGCATTCAGCGCTGGGCTACCGGACGCCGGCCGAGTACGCTGCGGCCTGCAACCACACCCACCACCCGGTGGACTGCGGGATCAACTGAACCGAGGAAACAACCCGGGCTCTACTACCGGGTGGTCGCATTATCAGGGACTGGCCACTGCGACCAGTATGGTGTCGGCGGGGCGTCTACGCCTGCGACGTGGGAGGGGGCGACGGTGGCGGTCACTGTCGTGCTGGTTCTGCCTACTCAATCGACTCGGCCGGTCCGGGCCGGTCGTGCGGGCGGACAGAATATCTAGGCGGCCAGGCCGGGCGCTCATTGAAGCCTCAATATTTCGACGGTTGGTCCGGCGGGGTGACTTTATCGTCGGCAGGGCTGGATGTCGCCGCCCGTTGGTAGTAGTCGGCGATGTGTCGTCGGCCGGTGGCCGGGGAGGTCACGTCGTGTGTGAGCACAGTGAGCGGGAACTCCACGACGCCATATACGCGAAGTGGGGTCAGTCGGCGCATCAGCACCAGGCCCGACTTGAGGAGCCCGGCAGGGATGCGGGTGATGCGTGGGGTGGTGCCTAGTGCGTGGAAGGCTTCCTGAGCGATCTGCTCATGTGTGAGCACGTCCGGGCCGCCGAGTTCGATCTCGCTGGCGTCTGTATCGAGGGCGTCGGCGGCTGCAGCGGCGACGTCGGCACCATCGATGGGGTTGATGCGGAAGTGGCCGTTGCCGAAGACGTAGACGCGGCCCTTGCGGGCCATATCGAGATACTCGTCGAAGTCGGAGAAGAAGCCGTTCGGGAACAGGATCGTGTGCGGCATCCCGGAGCTGCGCAGGTCCCGTTCGAATGCGCGTTTGGCTTGGGTGAGTTGGAGTTTCTCCAGGGCGGGTGCGTGAACCACCGAGGAGTAGACGAATTTGCCGACTCCGGCTCGGTCGGCCTCTTCCAGCAGGTTCCGGTTGGCCCCGTAGTCCACGTCCCAGCACGTCTTCCTGCTCTTTTTGCCCACGAGCCCAACGGTGCTGACGATCGCGTCGATGCCGTCACAGCAGCCCGCGAGTGCGTCCCGGTCGGTGGCATCCGCCGTGAACACGTCGTCGACTGCATCGCGGACGGGCGCCAACCGCGCGGCGTCTCGGGCCAGCGCCCGGACATAATGCCCGCGGTCCTTCAGCTCCCGGACGATATGCCTTCCCAGATAGCCGGTTGAACCGGCGACGAAAACCCTCATTGCGCTGTCTCCTTCTTGTTGTCGGGTGAGGTTGGCAGGATGCTGCTGGTGTCGCCGAAGCCGAAGCGCAGCAGCGGAGCACAGGCATCTCGCAGGACGAGCCGAGTAACCATGCGCTGGACGCTTCGGCCGGCGCGCGTGGCCGGAACCAGCCCGCGAGCGAAGGCGCGGGCGCGGCGCTGGCGCTCAGTGACGAAAGGCCGCAAGCGCGCCTCGTACGCGGCAAACGCGGCTGTATGGTCAAAGGGGTGGGCCTCGAGTGCCTTGGCGAGCAGGTAGCCGCCGGCCATGGCAACCGAAGCGCCCTGGGCGGAGGTGAGGGTCAGTGCTCCGCAGGCGTCTCCGATCAGCACAACACGGCCGCGGTGCCAGCCGGGCAACTCGATCTGGGTGAGGGTGTCCATGAAGAAGCCGTCATCTGGGGCATACGCGAGCAGCTCGGGGGTGTGCCAGCCAGAGCCGATGTAGGCCGTCCGCAGCCGGGCTCCGCGCTCGGACCGCGGAATACTGCCATGCGGCCGGGCCCGGTAAAGGAACAGCGCGATCGAGGTACCGGCCGTGTCGGTCGGATACAGAACCGTCTGGCGGCCGGGCTCGGTGAAGTGTGCTCGTATGTCGGTGAGTCCGGTGATGTCCGGCACGGGATAGCAGGCCATGCTGAAGCCGAGGTGGCGGGCCCACCACAGCTCGGAGCCGAAGACGAGCTCGCGAGTGCGCGAGTGCACACCGTCCGCGCCCACGAATGCGTCGAAGCTCCCCTGAGTGCCATCGGCGAAGGTCACCTCCACGCCGCCGTCGCTTTGCTGCACCTTGCCGACGCTCTGCCGGTAACGGACCTCGACCATGTCGCGCACGGCGTCGGCGAGGACTTCCTCGAGGGTTGTGTGCATCAGCGCGAGGTACGGGCCACGCAGGACCTTCTCAGCCAACGGCCGGTTCAGCTGTGCGGTGATCCGGTCGGCGGCGTCGACGAAGGCGACCGGGCCCACCCGCAGCTGGCGCGCGGCGAGCTGGTCGAGGATACTCATACGGTCGGCGATGGTGTAGCCGGCGCCGGAAAGGTCGATGCCGTAGCCGCCCAGCGGGCCGGCTTGGGCACGCTCGACGACGACGGGCGTGTGACCCGTCTGACACAGCCAATAGGCGCAGGTTAGGCCAGCAACGCCACCGCCGCAGATCAGCACCCTCATGAACGGTCTCCGATCAGATCGCCGAGCGCGGCCAACGCATCGTCGACAGGCAAAGACGCGTCCAGCAGCTGGTGCAGCATGAGCCCGTCCAGCAATGCGGCGACGACGGTGGCCGCGCCGGTACGCCTGGCCTCGGACCACGACGGGTAGAGCTCTCCGAACCGCTCAATGATCCGCGCTCGTGCCTGGCGCAGCCCGTCGCGCAGAACCTCGCCCAGCGCGGGGTCGTGCAGGGCGCCTGCCATCAGCTCCACCGCCAGTCGCATTGTCTGGCTGTTGCTGGTGGTGGCTGGAACCAAGTTGCGGATGGCGTCCAGAGTGGCGTGTGGGTCCTGGCCCGCGAGGAGGGCATCGACGACCGGGGTGATTACCTCATCGCCTGCCTTCCGGGCGATGGCCGCATGCAGGCCGGGTAGGCCGCCGAAATGGTAGTGGATGAGCCCCATGTTGGTACGAGCGCGCTCCGCCACCGCTCGCGCGGTCACCGCCGGCCAGCCGCCCTCCGCCAGCAATGCGATGCCCGCATTGATCAACTGCTCACGACGGCGCTGGCCGCGAGCTGAAGTTGCTCGATCGACTAAGTTGGCCATACGGCCAAGTGTGGCACAGTGCCACCCCTCTGCCAAGCCGTGGCCCCGAGGGTGCATTACAGCCAGTTTGTGAACGATGGACCTGAGTGTGCTTCTACGTCGTCACGCGTGATGCCAGCCGCACCGCTGAGCATGGCGCGGCTGACGCAGAACACAGGGGCGGTTGTTCACACTCAATCCCGGCCCAAGGCGGCGGCCGGGATTGCGGTTGGGCACGTGCCTGCTGCCTCCATCTAAGGAGTTCCGCCGCAAGGTGCTGGACCTGATCGCTGCCGATCGCCCGGTTGCGCAGGTAGCGTCCGATTTGAAATCAGTGACCAGACGATTTAGGTCTGGCGGAAGCAGGAATTGATCGATACCGGCCAGCTGCCAGGCGCGACCCGGCTGGAGCACACTGAGCTGTCGGCGGCGATGTCACCTTCCATGCTGGCTCGATTTCCCTGGTACGGAAAACTCTTCGGCGGCAAGCAAGGCGCGCGCAGCATACATTTCCTCGGGCTGTGCGCCTTCGCCGGATTCGTCGTCGCGCACGTACTGATGGTGATCGTGCACAGCATCCCCGGCGAGTTCGCCAAAATCGTGCTGGGTTCAGAAGACGCGAACCACACCCTGGCCACCATCGTGGGATCGCTCGGCCTGCTGACCATTATCGTGTTCAACGTCGCCGCGACGGTATTCTCGCGCCTGCAACCCCGCCGGACGCAGCGATTGCTCGGCGTGGTGGTGCATCCGTTCGAATACCTGATCTCCCGGATGGCCAGAACCTCCCGCCAGCGCTACCACCGACGCGACATCTCCGAATACCATCGCGTCAACGGATACCCGCCCACCACAGAAGATTACGAGACACTGGCGGCCGCAGGATTCGGAAACTACCGGCTGCCGATCGGCGGTCTCGTCGCTCGGCCACAGCGACTCTCGCTGCCGGAGCTGGCGGAAATCGGCTGGCAACGACAGATCACCAACCACAACTGTATTCAGGGCTGGAACGCGATCGCCGAATGGGGTGGGGTGCCAATGGTCGATCTCATCGATCACGTCCAACTCGCCGACACAGCAACCCATGTCGTGTTCTACGGAATGGGCGGCAAGGGACTCACCGAGGGCCACGGCCGCTACGGCCACTACTACGAGGCGGTGCCCATCGAAATAGCCAGGACACCGCAAGCCCTGCTCGCTTGGGAAATGAATCGAGCGCCGCGACCTGTCGAACACGGCGCACCCGTCCGAATCCGCCTGGAAACACAGCTGGGATACAAGATGGTCAAATGGGTCAAAGCGATCGAGTTCGTCGACGACCCGACACGAATCGGCATGGGGCAGGGCGGATATCGCGAAGACCAACTCTTCTACGCCAACGCACCCAGCATCTGATATCGCTCGACACCGCACAGTAGGACCCCACACAATCTCCGGAGGTCACGCAGCAGTGCGCTGGTGCTGGCAATGCAGCAGTTCGTCGTCGGCGACGCCGGGTCCGCGTCCGCACAAGACTGCGGCACGTGCGGCCGCGACCTCCCACACGTCGGCCGGGTCGGGCGGTGAGGCATCGGCGGATGCACCCCACTGGCCCGCGAACTGGTACACCTGACCACCGAAACCATCCGATCGACCGGCCCGCAGCCACAAGCAGTTTCCGAAGGCCTTCGACGGTTGCGCGCCATCTGGTCTACGGACGTCGGACGGCACTCAGCGGCGGTCGAGGGGGAGTGGCAGCCCAGTCCGAGAAGCTCTTTGCAAGGGCGACCGGCACTGCCGGCGCTGCCCGACTGCGATCCTGGCCGGTGATCGCGACGCCGACTTGCTCGACGCAATCGCTGAGGTCCTGGTCGCAGAAGTCGAACGCCGGCTCCGCAGCCAACTCACCCTCCACTATCGTCGTGCCAAAGCTGATCTGACTCGTGTACGCGGACGCGTAGACCACCTGCGAACCACCACACGACGACTCATCGACGAAGGCGAGTCGCCTGCACCTTCGACGAACTCAGCATCGACTCGCCTCGAAACCGGTTCATCGCCATCACACTCACAACTGCGGGACGACAAGTGCAGTCCCGCAAGCTATCCCACCGATGCGCGGCAGCATCGTTCACGATGCAACGCCTCGGAGTAGACCCGCGCACCCCCACACGGGCCCAGCTATCCGCAGACAGGCTGGGTCGACGCGATGCCTCGGATCGACGCATGCTCGACGCAGCCCATCTCGTCCACGACATGGCACTGCCTACTCACCAGGCCGGGCAGCAACTCGTGCCGACCCTGATCGAAGACGACCACAAATACCGAATACTGTTCGAAAAAGCGGTCCGAGGATACTTCAGGCACACCATGGGACCTGCCGGCTGGACGGTCGGAAGTACTCACCTGACCTGGCCACACACCGACGGCGACTCCGGCGCAGACCGACTGCCACGCCTGGAGACCGACACCGTCCTACGCCATACGGCGACCGGCCGACAGATCGTCATCGAAACCAAGTTCACGGACGCTCTCTACGAAAGCCGTTCCGGCACAACGAAAATAGACCGGAACTACCTCTTCCAGCTCTATGCATATCTCATGTCTCAAACCGGTGTGGGAAACCCGTCCGCCGACACCGCGGAAGGCGTCCTGCTGTTCGTCGCAGCCAACGGCCGCGAACCGATCAACGACACCGTCCACATACAGGGACACAGAATCCGTTTCCTATCCGTCGACTTGACCGAAACGCCGGACCTGATACGCCGACGATGGCAACTTGTAGTCGGATCGGGCTGACAGACGCGAAAACGCGCCCGACGGTGAACGCACGCTCAACCCGACAAAACTTACAAACTGTCGGTAGATAGCTTCGGCGTCAGTCACCGAGCGTGCACCGAGAACGACCACAGTTCGCTTCGCTTCGCCTGCAGCGCCGCAACGCGTAGCCCCGGCAGCGCGCCGCCCCGCAAGTGTGCGCGATACGGGTTGACCAGCGTGCACAATGCTGAGGCGAATGATCCGTCGCGCGCGATCGAGACGCCGCGACGACGCTTACGGGCTTGCCGGCGTCCAGTCGGAGGGGTTCCGAAACGGACAACAATTCCGCGACGTCCTGTCGACGTTCTGTAGGTCCACGGAGAATCGGTGATCGGCCGCTATCGGCAGCCCCAATCCAGTGGTTCATGCCATGCCAAATGCTGCTGACCTGCGGTTCAGTCCATTCTGTCGCCCCTGTCAACCAACCATCCGGACGACCCGCGGATCGCCTATCAACACATCGATCGCATCCTTCGATGCTACTTATGACCGGTTGGTTTTGTCCGGCGAAGCGGCGCGACCTGCGGATTCGTGGTTGTTGGTGAGTGTCGCCGGTTGCTGTTTGTTGCTGTTTGTGGACCTGTGACGTCCTGTGGACGTCCTGATACAGACGTCGTTTGCCCATGTGCAGTGCCATTTTCGAGATGTTTCGCGCCGACACCTGAACCGTCCGTGAGGGTCGATTCGCCGGTTTGACCGCTTTGGCTGGCGCGCAATGTTCGCTACGGATATATGCGCATCTAAACATTAGTCATCAACTGTGTCGGCGCACGTCGTCAACGTGCGGCGGCGGATCGGATGAGTCTGCGCCGTGGACGGCTCGTTGAACCGGAAGAATCCGCGCGGCAACCATATTCGCTCCAGACCGGAAGGCTGCGCTTGGCGCTCGCTGTAGATCGGCCGCGAGGGCCAAGCGCTTTACGCTTGTATTCGGCCGCGAACGCCTGCATGCCGTCGGGCACCTGCGCGAGCCAATGAGCCATGATCGCGCCTTCGAGGGCTTCTCGGCTCAGCGGCATCGCGACCAGCTTGTTGGCAGAGTGATCCAGCAGGGCGACCACCGCTGAGCCAGGGCTGTCACGTGTGAGGCCAATCCGGTCGGCGGCCGGCGCCGGGCGCGGGAGGGATTTGGGCACGGTGATGGTGCCGACCTTGTCCATCGGGTCGGCCGGCATCCGGTCGTGGCGCACCGCCCACCGGCAGAACGCGGAGACCGCGGCGCGCTTGCGTTTTCGCGTCGCCGGCGCGAGATCGGAGATTTCGGACACGAAGGCGCGCACCGGATCCACGCTCATCGCCGCCAGGTCGCCGTCGACGTGCTCGGCGAAGGCGGTCAGGTCGCCGCGGTAGGCGCAAATCGTGTTCGCCGGGGTGTTCATGTTGCGCAGATCGGTGAGGAAGTCGGCGATATGCAGTTCGATCGGCACCACGACCTCCGGGTGGCCGACGGTGACCTCCGGATCGTCGCCCACGTCGGTGCCGCTGCGCACGCTGGTCTCCCCTCGATCGGCAAAGTTGCCCGATAACCCGGAAACGAACACGGCACGGCGGAATCAGTTCGGGCAGCTCGGATTCGGCGGTTCTACCGCTAGTTGCCCGATAACCGTAGTTATCGGGCAACCCCCGGCCATGGGGGCACCCCCCGCTGCGCATCAACGGCGTCGGGGTGGACATGACCTGGGAGCGGCCGGGCGCGCTGACGCGCTGGTCGCGGTCGAGGACCCGCGGTCTCTGTTGACCGCGACGGATCAGGCGCATTGTTGCGAGGTCTTTCTCGGCCAGTTGTATAGCGTTTGGCAGCGCGACACTGCCCCTACAGGCGATCCTGGAAGTGGCCACTTGGAACGTGACATCTCGACGAAGGGAAGTCTCGTGAGTGACGAGCCCGAACGTTTGGGGTTGAGCGACGCGATCGAGTCGGTGCGGTCGGAGTTGCAGGAGGCCTGGGCCAGGGGGCAGGGACAGTGGGTGCAGTTCGGTATCGGGCAGGTCTCGCTGACGTTGACGGTGGTGGCGGGCCGCAGCGTGGGGGGAAGCGGCAAGATCCGCTGGTGGGTGGTCGAAGCCGGCGCTGAAGGACACCTCGAGCGTGAGGCCACGCAGACGCTCGTGCTGACGCTCAACCCGTTTCTGCAGGACCCGAAGACCGGCCGGAGGGGGCCGATGCAGGTGACCGGGAACCAGGAAGAGCCCGGTGGCTGAGGACACCGCGACGCTCGGCCGAGTGCTCGCGGACCGGGTGGTGGAGGTGTGGGCTGAGCCCCACCAGGCCGGTGCCGGCATCGCGATCGGCTCCCGCGGGGTGCTCACCGCCCGCCACGTGATCGCGGATGCCCTGCCGTCGGGGAGGATCCTGGTGCGGATCGTGCCTACCGGGCGGTTGCCGACGTCGGTGCCGGAGTTTATCCCGGTGGCGCAGGTGTGGGATGACGCGGTGTGGGATCTGGCGGTGCTGCGTGTCGACGATGCCCGCTGGCCCGAGCCGGGGCCCCCGTCCCCGGCGGTGGTGTGGCTCGATGCCCGGCCTGAGCCCGAGTGCCATGCGGTGGGGTTCGCCCAAGCCGATGTCCAGACCGACCCGCACGGGGTGACGTTCCGGCAGACCACCGCGGTGCTCGGTCGGCTGCTACCGGCGGGTCAGGCGCGTCCGCCGGTCGATCCGGCTCGTCCGTTGCCGCGGCGGTGGCTGCCGCTGGATGTGCAGAACGATCCACCGGAGCTGCAGGCAGGCTGGGGCGGGATGTCGGGGGCGGGGGTGCTGTTGCCGGACGGGCAGCTGGCTGCGGTGGTCACCGACGCCGGCATCTCGGCCGGGAACCGGACACTGTTCGTCGTCCCGCTCGCCGACGCGCTCGCCGACAGCCACGCTTTGGTCACGGCCCTGGCACAGGTCAGCGGGACCGGGCCGGTGGTGGTGCAGATACGCGACGCGGCCCGCAACCGCGCCGATCTTATGCCCGACACCCTGGCCAGGACGGGTGCGCCGAAAGCGGTGAGCGAGCAGGAGCTCGACGCGTTCGGGGTCAAACCCGCCGCCCGCCTCACCGGGGAGGACTCGTCGTTCTTCTCCTACGTCACCCGCGACGACGACACCACACTGCGCCTGGCGGTGCAGCACGCCGCGCAGGTCGCCGGTTTGGGACAGGCCCGGATGCTGCTGATCGTCGGTGCTTCTGCCTCGGGTAAGTCGCGCTCGGCCGCTGAGGCGGTGCGCTGCATCGAAGCCCTGGCCACGCGGCTGCTCTTGCGGCCGAAGGGCGGCGCGCACCTTGAGGCTCTCGCTGACTGGCCGGCGCAGGAACTGGCGCAGGCGGTGGTGTGGCTCGACGACGTCGCACAGTATGCCCATCCCGGCTTCGCTGCCACCGTCGGTGGCCTGCTCGAGGCGGGGGCGGTGGTGGTGGCCACCATCCGCCGAAACGAACTCGACGCGCTCACCCCCTCGGGAGACCTGCAGAACCCGTTCGCTCAAGCGCTGACAGACGAGGAACTGGTCCAGCAGATCCCCTGGCGGCGGAGCTGGAGCACGCAAGAGCAGGACCGGGCCCAGACGGTG
>NZ_JBMVFU010000047.1:0-15524 GCF_049538315.1 Nocardia sp. AB354
GTTCTCGCGAGCTCTGCTCGGGCCGGGTTCCCCCGAGATCATCGGTCCGGAGGCACTGAAGCCGGATCGCCGACAAATACTCGGACTCAGTCAGGTCCAAATCTCGTGTCCACTGCTCACCCACCACCGAACGGCGACATGCACCTTCGCATCTGGCTGGGCGGTTTGGCGCTCGACTTCCGCGCAACACGCGCTGCAGCGCTCGTCTTCTTCCGCGAATGGAGCGAGAAACGTTGCGAAGCAATCGAATTGATTACCAAGTCGCTCCGCGACATCAGCCGTCTACCACGCCTACCCTGTGAAGAGTTGTTCCACAATCAGGCAACACCTGCCTCACCGCGAGCCGGCTGCGGCCATCGCAGCGCGGCCGACTGGGCCGCAGCACAACCGCGTAAGAAGAATCAGTAGTAGGCAAGGGTACACATGTGAAAGAGCGCCACTACCATCATCCGAAAGGCGCAACGCCATCACCATCGGCAGTCGTGGTGGAGCAGCAAAGCCGCGAAGTTCTCAACCACTTCGGCCCCTGCCCAGCATGCGGCTATCCGGCACAAGCATTCATCGTCGCCACCTACTACGCGGACGGGCGAGCATCTGTGACCACACTCGGCCAATGCGGACTACCTTGTGGATGGTCGGGACCGACCACACTCACAAAGATGACCCACAGCGACTGCGCGTGACGTCCGTCCGACACATCGAGCCATCATCCCCGCAGGCATCCACCGGCAAACACTCCAGTCGTGCACTTCGATGCACGGCCGAAGATCGCGTGTGATCGGATCACCGTCACCGAGAACGAGACGACGATTGTCGGCGCCCACGGCGACGGCAGCCGACTGCACGCCCGCATCGCCCAGCTTGCCCGACCATCGTGGCTGTCAACGCGATGACTCGCATGGGAATCGACGACACAGCCGGTGCGCTGTTGCTGATCCGGTGTGACGGCCCGGCCGCCGAGGTCGAGGCCGAACGCTGCGAACAAGGATGCCGCGGCGCGGGTGCCCGGGAAGTTCACGTGACCACCGACCCCGCGGAAGGCGAAGCGCTCATGGAGGCCCGCCGCGTCGCGCTGCCCGCCCTGCAGCGCCACGGCAGTACTCTGCTGGACGATCTCGCCGTACCGGTGATGCGGCTTCCGGAGATGATCGACGCCATCGCGTCGATCGCCGAGCGCTATCACCTTCTCATCGGTACGT
Source organism: Nocardia sp. AB354 (assembly GCF_049538315.1). NCBI lineage: Bacteria > Bacillati > Actinomycetota > Actinomycetes > Mycobacteriales > Nocardiaceae > Nocardia > Nocardia sp. AB354. The sequence goes on from NZ_JBMVFU010000047.1 coordinate 1,200, forward strand.
TCGGCCACGCCGCCGACGGCAACCTCCATCCGACCATCGTGTTCGACGCCACGGATCCGGACGCGACCGCCAGGGCCTACAGCGCCTTCGACGATATGTGAATCGCTGTCTGGCGTTGGGCGGTTCGATAACGGGCGAGCACGGAGTGGGCGCACTCAAGCGCCGGTATCTCGAACCGATGGTCGGCGCGATCGAACTCGATGTGATGCGGCAGATCAAGCACGCCTTCGATCCGAAAGGGATTTTGAATCCCGGGCGTGCGATATGACCCGGCTGGTCCGATCGCCGGACCAGGAGGCGGCAACGCATCGCTGCCTGGTCCGGCCGGCTCGATGACGTAGGGCGCACAAGTCACAGCTTCGACGACATGCCGGCCGCGTGGGAGAGGCCGGTGAGATTCACGACGAGCTGGTGCCGGTGGTCATTTTCGTAACCTCTGTGGGGCCTGACCATCCGCAGGGAAGCGCGCACGAGCCGTCGGTGGTCACTCGGGTTTTCCCATCCGAGTAATATGTCGCGACCAGGAATGCCTGCGCCGGGTAACCGCATTGCGGACACGACCCGAAATAGTTGAGGACCTCTCGCCGTCGTCGATCGAGGATGCGCGCAGGCCCGATCGGGCGCTCGAAACACTGCCGATCCAATTGTTTTTCCATGGCAATTCCCCGTGGTACTCGGTTGCATTCAAGATGAATTGTCAGCCCCTCGGGTCCACTTCTTTGTGAACCGCACCGGCATCCTTGACGGAGGGGTGACGACGTCGTGCGCCTTCACCGCTCGAGAGGTGATTTCGACATTAATCGCTGCCGAAACGGTCGAGTGTTTCATTTCGAGACAGAAACCGCTGCCGCGCAGTCCCGTTCGCTGACGGAATGGCTAGATGAGGCCCATTTTGCTCGCCTCGTACACGGCCTCGGCGCGCGTGGCGGCCGAGAGTTTTTGCATGATATTGCGAACGTGGAACTTCACGGTGGTTTCGGAAATGTATATGCGGCAGCCTATTTCCCGGTTGCTGAGGCCGTGGGCGAGTAGTTCGAGGACCTCGAGTTCGCGTTCGGTGAGGCTGGGCTCGTCGGCGGCGGTGCGGATGGAACGCATCATCACCGACGCGGAGCGCGAGTCGAAGGCACTTTCGTCGCGTGACACCGCGCGAATCGCGGAGACGAGGCCTGTGGTGTCGACGTCTTTGAGGACGTATCCCTTCGCTCCGCGGTGTACGGCCTCGATGACGAGTGCGTCGTCGAGAAAGGTGGTGAGCACCAAAACGCCGGTGTCGGGATATTTGGCGGTGAGCGCCGAGCAGATGTCGAGCCCGTCCGTATCGGAGCCGGTTCCGAGTTTGAGGTCCAGCAAAACGATATCGGGCCGCAGGCTTTCGACGGTCGTGAGCGCGGCGGCTGCGTCAGCCGCTTCGCCGACCACGTGGATATCGTGTTCGCGTTCCAATATCGTGCGCAGGCCTTGTCGGACGATGGCGTGATCGTCTATCAGCACGATCCGGAGTTGCCGGATGCCGGCGGGCGTGGCGGACACGGCGGGACGGGTATTCACGGCATCCTCCTTGTCGATCCCGCGGAGACCGGGATTTCGAATCTGAGCATGACGCCGCCCAATTGCGCGCGGCGGATGGACATGGTGCCGCCCAAGTCGGCGGTGCGCGCCAGCATGTTGGCGAGTCCGCGATGGCCACCGGCCAGATTCGCCGAGGTGACCCGCAGCATCTTGCGCAGCTGTGCGGGGTCTCCGTGGCCGTCGTCGGAAATGGTGAGCACGACTCGGTCCGGGTAGTAGACCAGCCGCACGTGTGCGCGCGTGGCATCGGTGTGGGCGACCGTATTGAACAACGCTTCACCGGTGATCCGTAGCAATGAGTGCTCGGCTTCTCCGGTCAGGTGTATCGGTGGGCCGATGACGGTCACGTGGACGGTGAGATCGCTGGGCAAATGGACGTCGGACAGCCTCCGCAAAAGCACCGGCAGGGATTCGGCGGATTCGTCGGCGCTGCGGTGCAGTGCGTAGATGGCCGCTCGCAGACGTTCGACGGCGCGTTTGGTCAGGTCTTTCGCATCCACCAGTCTGGTGACGACGTCGTCGACGGCGACGCCGGTGGCCAGATCGCTGCGGCAGATCTCGATGGTCATACCGGCGGACAAGACGTCCTGGGTGACACTGTCGTGCAATTCACGCGCGATGCGGTGCCGTTCGTCGTCGAGCGCTTGGCGCTGCATCGCCGCGACCAGGCGTTGTTGCGCTTGTGCGAGTTCGGCATCCCGTGCGGCCAGGTCGCGAGCATGCTGAGCGGCCGTTTCGGTCAGCTGTTCGGTGCGTCCCCGCAGGCGCGTCGCCGCATGCAGCAGGAAGGAGTTGTGCAATGCGACGGCCACCTGATTGGCCAGAACGCGCAGGACCGCGAGGTCTGTCTCCGCGATGTCGACGTCTCGTCCGGGCAATCCGGCGATCCCGCCGACCGGTTCTCCGTCGAGAGTCATAGCCACCCGGACGATCGGCCCGGGTCTGGGATGCTCGAGTTCCCACGGCCGGTCGCGCAGGATGTTCAACTCCTGCAACACATCCGGTGGCAAGCGAGCTTCATCGTCGATGAGGCCGTCACCGCCGAGCATCAGGAACCTGGGCCGAGCCGCCTGCAGGGCGCCGTCGGCAACCGCGATCAGCAGCCAATCCGCCTGCAAGTGGTCGGCCGCGGCCCGCAGGACCGATTCCACCAGTCCGCGCGGGCCCTCCGCGGTGCGTACCAGCGCGCGGGAGATTTGGTCGAGAGCGCGGACCGCGTTCTCCAAGCGTTCGGCGGAGCGGATGTAGGCCGGGTAGAAGGTGCGTTTGCCCGACCGCACACCCGTCAGCACGCCGATGTCGGTCGCCGTCTTACCGAAACCTGTTCCGCTGGAATCCATTCCGCTCATCGTCGCCTCACAGCGCCCGATGGAACAACGCCGCGATGTCGTCGGCGTCGGCATCGCGCGGGTTGGTGGCCAGGCAGGCGTCGCCCAGGGTCGTGCGGGTCAGGGTCGGGATGTCTTCGGGCGTGACGCCCAGATCGGCCAGTCCGCGCGGGACCCCCACCGAGTCGGCGAGTTCACGCACATGGGCCGCGAGCGCATCGGCGACTTCGTCGGCCGGGCGGGTCGCGTCGAGTCCGGCAGCGGCCGCCAATGCGACGTAGGGGCCCGGGTCGATCTCGGCATTGAACCGGATGCAATGGGGCAGGAGCACTCCGTTCAGAACGCCGTGCGGTGCGTCCAGCAGACCGCCTACTTGGTGACTCATCGCGTGGGTGATGCCGAGGATCGTGTTGGAGAAGGCCAGGCCCGCACTCAGCGCGCCGTGGGCCATGGCGACGCGGGGTGCAGCGCGCCGCGGCCGCGCCATCGTATGCGGGAGATTGTCGGTGATCAGGTGTACGGCCTGCAGCGCGTGGTGGTCGGTCAAGCGCGTGTGGGCGCGGGAGACGAACGATTCGATCGCATGGGTCAACGCGTCCAGCCCGGTCGCGGCGTTCAGATCGGCCGGCATCGTGATCAACAACCGGGGGTCCACGACCGAGATATCAGGCACCAGCGTGCGGCTGATGATCGTGATCTTGATGCGCTCGGTGGTGTCAGTGACTATCGCGAACTGGGATACGTCGGCTCCGGTTCCGGAGGTGGAAGGCGCGACGACCAGGGGTGGAATCGGGTTGATAACCCGGTCGACGCCTTCGAAATCGAGGATCGTCCCGCCGTTGCCGGCGAGTATCGCGACCCCCTTCGCCGCGTCGATACACGAGCCGCCGCCGACCGCGAGGATCACGTCGCTGCCGGTGGCCGCGTATTCCTCGTACGCCGCCGCTATCTCGCGGTCCTTGGGATTCGGCGTGACCTGCGACCACACGACCGGATGCAGTCCGACCTCTTGCAGGTATCCGGTAGCCTCGGCGACCCAGCTGGCCTCGATGATGCCCGCATCGGTGACGAGAAAGGGGCGGCGGGCACCGACTCGCCGTGCGCAGTGTCCGATTTCGGCGAGCGCCCCAGGGCCGAAGACGACTTCGGGTGCGTGAAACTTCGCCAAATGGGGTATCGGAGACCCCGACGTGTTTCTCGTGGTGATTGGCCCGGCCAATTCGGCGTCGTCCTCGGGCTGAGGTGGATGGAGACGATCCGCGGCGTTCGATGCGGGTGTGCGCGTCGTCGAAGGCGCCGACGCCATGGGGGCGCGTCGTGTCAGTTGTGCCACGGCCAACTCCTCTTCCCTCACCGGCGGCCCTGCCGGCGTTCTCCAGCCTAGCGCCGCTGTGAGGACGGACACACTATCCGTCAGCGCTGGGGGTACCTGACCGATCGGATAGGGGACGTCGTGCGTCACGGTCTCCGGACGCCGGGTGGTTCAGGAGCCCGGCTCTGCTTTCGGACGGGTTGCGGTGGCGATCGGACAGTTCTCCGATGTATCCGTTCACCTGCGGCGTAGCGCCGCCCTACGGTCATGGACACGCCACACCCGGCGACCGCGAATCGGAAGGAAAGACCATGAACGACAACGACAACGCAGTGGGCGTCGAGCAGGATCTGCTGGTGGAGGACGTGTCCATCGACGGGATGTGCGGTGTCTACTGACGGACCGGTGGCCGAGCCATTCGATCCGGCTCGGCCCTACCGCCTGAATCCCGCGGTCGCGGTGCGGCCGGAACCGTTCGGAGCCCTGCTGTACGACTACGGCACCCGGAGATTGTCGTTCTTGAAGACCCGCACCCTGCTGACCGTGGTCCAGGAGCTCGCCGGGCGCCCACATGTCCGGGCTGCGCTGGCCGCGGCGGATGTGCCCGAATCCGAACGGCCGCACTACGAATCGGCGTTGGCAGGTTTGGCGTCAGCGGGCACGATCCAGCGCCGGACCTACGGCTGAGTGAGAGCGCCGGTGGCGTCGAAGCCGGCGAACGAGGTGATCAAATGAAACTGGTAGAGCATTTCGAGCACGGCTTGGACGCGCCGATCTGCCTGACGTGGGAGTTGACCTACGCCTGCAATCTGGCGTGCGCTCACTGCCTGTCGTCGTCGGGCCGGCGCGATCCGCGCGAACTGGACACCGCAGCCTGCCGAGCGGTGATCGACGAGTTGCAGCGGATGCAGGTGTTCTATGTCAATATCGGCGGTGGTGAACCCACCGTTCGCGCCGACTTCTGGGATCTACTGAGTTATTCGGTGGACCGCGGAGTAGGGGTGAAGTTCTCCACGAACGGTGTCCGGCTGACGCCGGAGCGCGCCCGATGGCTCGCCGCGACCGACTATGTGGATGTGCAGATCTCCATCGACGGTGCGACCGCCGAGGTGAACGACGCTGTCCGGGGAGCGGGCTCCTTCGATTCCGCGTACCGCGCGATGTCGAATCTCGCCGACGCGGGATTCACCGGATTCAAGATCTCGGTGGTGATGACCCGGGACAACGTGGGACAACTCGACGAGTTCCAGCGACTCGCCGAGCGGTTCGACGCCCAGTTGCGGATTACTCGGCTGCGTCCATCCGGACGCGGCGCCGACGTGTGGGATCGACTGCACCCCACCGCCTCCCAGCAGCGTCAGATCTACGACTGGCTGGTCGCCCACGGCGACGGCGTGCTGACAGGGGACTCCTTCTTCCACCTCAACGCGTTGGGATCCACCCCGCTGCCGGGCCTGAATCTGTGTGGTGCGGGCAGAGTGGTGTGCCTGATCGACCCCGTAGGTGACGTCTACGCCTGTCCGTTCGCCATTCACGATCAATTCCTGGCCGGCAACGTACTCGATCCCGGCGGGTTCGAGGCGGTCTGGCGCACGTCGCCGCTGTTCACGCGGCTGCGGGAACCGCAGACCGGCGGCCTGTGTCAATCGTGCCCGGCGTTCGACTCCTGCAAAGGCGGATGCATGGCCGCGAAGTTCTTCACTGGACTGCCGTTGGACGGGCCGGACCCGGAATGCGTGCGCGGCAATGCCGAGCCGGCTCTGGCGTCCGTCGGCGCCGCGCCACGTCCGGACAAAGACCATTCCCGCACCGCCCGCCCGAAACGTGCTGTGGCGCTGGGTTTTCCGACACTTCCGTCCGGTGCTGCCGGGCCGGACCGAGCATGCGACACCAGCCCGCTGGCTGGATTGCGTTGACAGACAGACGAGGGACATCAATCGTGGCAAGTACGAAAGACTGGTTCGAGACCGTCGCCGAGGCACGTGAGCGTGCCGAGAAGCGAGTTCCCAAGGCGGTGTATCTGGCATTGCTGGCCGGGTCCGAAGGCGGGGTGAGTCTCGTCGACAACACCGCGGCCTTCGCCGAACTCGGCCTGCGCCCGCACATCGCCGATCTGCCGGCGCAGCGGGCGCAGTCGACAACCCTGATGGGCCAGGAGATTTCGCTTCCGGTGATCTGTTCACCGACAGGGGTGCAGGCGGTCGATCCGGCCGGTGAGGTGGCCGTCGCCCGTGCGGCGGCGACGTCCGGCACGGCGATCGGTCTGTCGTCGTTCGCCTCCAAGCCGGTCGAGGAGGTGGTCGCGGCCAATGACAAGCTGTTCTTCCAGATGTACTGGCTCGGTGACCGTGACACGATTCTGGCCCGTCTGGACCGCGCCAAACGGGCCGGCGCCAAGGGACTGATCATCACCCTCGACTGGGTATTCGCCACGGCCCGGGACTGGGGGAGCCCGCCGCTTCCCGAGCGTATCGATGTCAAGACCGCCATCCGCTTCGCGCCGCAGGTCTTGTCGAGGCCCGGATGGCTGGCCCGTTTCCTCCGGGCCGGGCGACTACCGGACCTGACCACGCCGAACCTCGTGGGGGCGGGAGAGAAGGGCCCCACCTTCTTCGGCGCCTACGGCGAGTGGATGGGCACCCCTCCAGTGACCTGGAGAGATCTTGCCTGGCTGCGTGAGCAGTGGGACGGACCGTTCATGATCAAGGGCATCGGGCGTCCCGACGATGCTCGCCGCGCCGTCGATGTCGGTGCGAGTGCCATCTCGGTCTCCAACCACGGCGGCAACAATCTCGACACCACACCGGCGGCGATTCGGTTGCTACCGTCCGTAGTGGACGCCGTCGGCAGCGATGTGGAGGTGGTACTCGACGGTGGCATCCGGCGTGGCAGCGACGTGGTGAAGGCTCTGGCGCTCGGCGCCCGGGCGGTCATGATCGGACGGCCCTATCTGTGGGGGATGGCGGCGAACGGGGAGCGCGGCGTCCACAACGTGCTCGAGATCCTGCGCCAGGGAATCGACTCCACGTTGTACGGGCTCGGCCACGAGTCGATCGAGGACCTCACCCGGGACGACGTCCTGATTCCGGACGGATTCACGCGAGGAATGTCGTGACCGGCGAGCCGACCGCGATCGTCACGGGCGCTGCCCGGGGCATCGGTGCCGCGATCGTGCATCGGCTCGTCGACACAGGATGGCGGGTTGTCGCAGTCGACAGTTGCGCCGACGATCCCGCCGTGCCCTACCCGCTGTCCACCAGACAGCAACTCCGAGAGGTCGCCGAGGCCCGCCCCGGCTCGGTCATGGATGTGGCGGCCGACGTCCGCGATCTGTCCGCCCTGGTCGACGCCGTGCGGACCGGGGAGGACAGATTCGGCCCGATCGGTGCCGCGGTCGGGGCGGCGTCGGTGATAACCGGTGGAAAACCGTTGTGGGAGACGAGGACTCCCGAATGGGATCCGATGTTCGACGTCGGCGTACACGGTGTGGCCAATCTCGCTCGCGCGGCGCTGCCGGCCATGCTCACCCGGCCGGAGCCACGAAGCGGCAGATTCATCGCCGTCGCGTCGGCAGCGGGTCATCACGGCATGTGGCATCTGTCCGGTTACAGTGCGGCCAAACACGCGGTGGTCGGGATGGTCAAAAGCCTGGCCCACGACCTGCGGGGTACCGGCGTCACGGCCACGGCGGTGTCGCCGGGAGCGACTCGTACGGCCATGCTCGCCGCGACCGCGCGGGCATACGGTCTGGACTCGGTGGATGCCTTCACACCACATCACCTGATCGACCGAATCGTGGAACCGGCCGAGGTCGCGGCCGCGGTGGTGTGGTTGTGCGGCCGCGACGCCGATGTGGTTTCCGGCAGCGTGATACACGCCGACGGAGGTTTCCTGTCGTGATCCCGACTCCGCCTGATGGTGCCGAGGAGCCCGAAAGCTCTGCGGCACAGACGATGTGGTGGCTCGTCCTCGATCGAGACGTGCGTCGTCACCTCGGCGGGCGGATGCTCCTGGGCGGCTCGCCACCACGGCTGATCCGCTTGTCGGACACCGCCGGACGTCTCCTCGACGGATGGCTAGCGGGGGATACGGTGGAGCCAGGGCGGCCCGCCGAGCTCGCACGACAGCTGTGTCGTGCCGAGGTCGCCCATCCGAAAGCTGCCGGCGGTGCCTGGAGTACGGCCGACGTCACGCTCGTCGTACCGGTCAAAGACAACGAGCCGGGCGCTCGCCGAGTCCTGGCTGCATCCGGAGTAGCGCGCCGGGTGATCGTCGACGACGGATCCGCGATACCGATCGTCGGAGCCTCGGTTCGACATACTCGGCCACGCGGGCCCGCGGCGGCTCGCAACGCGGGCTGGCGCACCGCTCGTACCGAGCTGGTCGCCTTCCTGGACTCCGACACCGAACCGCAGGCCGACTGGCTGACGACCGTCCTGCCGCTGTTCGACGACCCGCAAGTCTCGGCGGTGGCCCCTCGGGTCCGGACCGCCGCCGATCCGTCGAGTCCGTTCGCGCGATACGAATCCGACCGGGGCAGCCTGGACATGGGGGCCGACCCGGCAGTGGTTCGCTCGTTCGGTCGTGTCGGTTATGTGCCGAGTGCCGCGCTCGTCGTGCGTCGCAGTGCCTTGGAACTGGTCGGCGGCTTCGATGAGCGACTGCGCTTCGGTGAGGATGTCGACCTGGTGTGGCGTCTGATCGATGCCGGTCTGCTCGTGCGCTACGAACCGGGCGCCGTCGTCGAACATCGCGCGCGAACGACCGGGCGAGCCTGGCTTCGCCAGCGGTTCGAGTACGGTACCTCGGCCGCGCCGCTGGCCTTACGGCACGGCGAGCGATTGTGCTGTGCGCGTGTGGATTACCGGAGCGCGCTGTCTTGGACCGCTCTCGCGGCGGGCCGACCGTCGGTGGCCCTGGCGACGACCCTCCTGTCGACTGCCGTACTGCCCGTCGGATTGAGCCGGCATCAGGTGCCGACGCGGGTGGCGGCGGCGCTCGCGCTCCGCGGGCATCTCGGCGCCGGAGGGGTCTTCGGTGCGGCCGTGCGGCGGGCCTGGTGGCCGGTGGCGCTCTGCCACCGGACGGGCAGGCGCATCCTGGTCGCGAGTCTACTGCCGTGCGCGGTGGAGGCCGTGGTCCGGCATCGCGGTCTGCAGTGGCTGATGCTGCGTCTACTGGATGACCTCGCCTACTCGGCGGGAGTCTGGGCAGGCTGCCTGCGCTGCCGGACATTACGGCCGCTGCTGCCCAGCATCACCGGAATGTCGCTTCGGCGACGATTGTCGAGCGTGACGCTCACGAGACATCCAGCACCAGCCAGCCGCCGTGGTACTCCGACACGGTGAACGGCAGTCCGGTCTCGATACCGAGCACCGCCAGTTCCTCCAGATCGAAGGTGCGCACGTGTCCGTAACTCGGATCGGGCTCGTCCTCGAACGGGACCGCCACGACGACACGACGTGCGGCGAGTCGCGTGGCCTCGCCGATGACCGCCCGGCCCTCCTCCGCAGGCAGATGCTCCAGCAGATGGAGCACCGTGATAGTGGACACGCACCCCGCCGGCAGCGGCACCGCCGTCGCGTCACAGGTCAGTGTGTCCAGCGAGATATCGAGCAGCGGAGCCATTCTCGACAGCAACCGCATATTGCCGGCGACGACATCGGAGGCGAGTACTCGGTGGCCGGACTGCGCCAGCAACAGCGGAAAGAACCCGAAACACGACCCCAGATCGAGCACCGGCCCCGGATGGACGAGTCGAAGCGCGCGCTCGTAAACCGGAGCCATCGCCTGCCACGGCTCCGGAGCGCCCGACAGATACCGATGGATACTGGCCATGGTGTTGCGGTAGAAGGTACTCCACGCCGGTACCGCCCCCGCAACCGTGGTCCGGACGATTCCGAGGAATACCCGCTCGAAGATATCGGCGCCGGCGAGCAGGCCGGTGCGGAAGAGTTCGTCGGCGATGAGTCCGGTGATGCCGTTGTCGAGTTCCTGCGGCCGGAACCGGTGGGTGACCTCCAAGCGGTGATCGGCGACGCGCACGCGGAAATTCTCGGTTCGCAGACCCGGACCGCTGTCGCGGTAGTCGGCGCTGACCCGCACCACGCCGTCGTCGTAGCAGCCGTCGAGCACCGGGGCGAATGCGTGCACAGGGGATACTGCGGTCGGATCGTTCATCATCGTACTCCGTTCGGGCTGAATTCATCTGCGGCCCTGCGCAATTCGTCCAGACCGCGCACGACGTGAACTCGGTCGCAGAATTCCGCGTATCGAGGCAGGGCACAGGTGCTCAGCCCCCACGAGTACCGCGGCTCCGGGGTGATCCAGATCGTTTCGCGGGCGCGGCGGGCGATCTCCGCGAACGAGGGCACGCCCGGATCGGAGCCGTTGCTGCGTCCGTCGCCGAGAACGAGCAGCGTTGTTCGCCGATCCAAGGCGCCGGCGTGGTCGGTCAGGAACGTGGCGAACGCGGCCCCGTAGTCGGACTGCGCCTCCAGGTCCAGAAGGTCGCCGCCGAACAATTCGGCCAACGCTCGCTCGGCGTCGTGCTCGGCGAACAGTGTCGTCGTTTCGATCGGCGCGGCGACGAAGGCGAACGATCGCACCCGGCCGAACATCGCTTGCAGTGAATGCGCCAGTCGCAGACTGAGATGCGCCGTTGTGCGTACCGACAAGCTGACGTCGGCGAGGACTATCAGCCGTGGGCGCTCGTCGGCGGCGCGGACTGTCACCGGAGAGAACGGCACCCCGTCGTAGCGCAGGCTGCGACGCATCGTGCGGGCGGCGTCGCCGCGACCGCGGGGTGCGACGCGGCGGCGATGAGTGCGAGCCCCGCGCAGCGACATCATGATCCGTCGCAGCGCGTGCTCCAGGTCGCTCTGTTCGCCGGCGCCGACCGTCCCGACAGCGGCGAGGCGCCGATCCTGATGTCCGGTGCGGCGCTGCCATTCCAGCAGCGCGGCAGCATGCCGCTGAACGGCAGCCGCGAGATCACCGAGTGCCTCCGCCCGTCGAAACGCGGTGTCGTCGGCGGCATCGTCCGGATCACCCAGCCATTGCAGCAGCGCTTGCTGTTCGTCGACGCTCAGTCCGGCACCGGTGGTGGCAGTCGCGCCTTCCGCCAGTTTTCCGGGGACGCCGGCCGGCATGCGGTCGACATCGAGGCGAATGCGATAACCCTCGGCGCCGACCACCTGATTGCCCTGGGAGAAGGCAATCTCGTCGGTCGGCGCGGAGAGGTCGATCATGCCGTCGTCCTGGCTTTGATTGTGGCGCTCGGCGAGATCGGCGGTATCGAACAGATGACGGACGTCCTCGGCACGTGCACCTTCGCTCGCTGCCGCCTCGGCAGGCTCGACCGAGAGCGACAACGCGTCCGTTGCCACTGCGCTGCAATCGATTTCGGTGACACGCGGTGGAAGGGTCGGCTCGTCCCGGCGGTCGTCCGTCACGGCGGCGGTAAGTCCTGCGAAGAACAGCTCGAACAATTCGTCGAATACCACGGCGTCGCGTGCGTTCTTGAGCAAGGCAGCGCGCAGCGCGCAGTGCAGGAGCGTGCGGTCGGCCAAAAGGCCGGGCTGGCGCGCGCACACGACCGCGTCGATGGTCTCGGCTACCGAGACCCGGACCCCCTGTGCGCGGAGCAGGGCGACGAACCGCTGAACCGTTGCTTCCATACCCGCCTACCTGCTGCCGCGCCGCGCGAACGAGCGAGCTCCCTGGCTGGCGCTCACCGACGTCCGCGGCAGTGGTGTCGCGTGCCGGCCGTAGTAGCCGTCGTCGAAGCGGCCCGGCTCGTCCTTCGCGGCCCGCACTCGCTGCCCCTCCGACTCGGGTCCGCTCCCTGGACCGGCGCCGGTGTGAGAGCCGGAGTTCCCGGTCAGGAGCGCGGGCAGCGCCTGCCGTGCGGTTCGCAGATCCCGCTCGTATTTCACGACGACGGACAGTGTGGTGTCGAGGACGGGCTGCGACAGCGTATCGACGTTCAGCACGGCCAGGGTGCGCGCCCAGTCGACCACCTCGGAAATGCTCGGCGACTTGCGCAGATCCAACGCGCGCAGGCCCCGCACGATCCGCACGAGTTCAGCGGCCAGTGCCTCGTCGAGGCCGGTCTGCTTGCTGCGGATGATCTCCAGCTCTCGTTCGGCCGAAGGATAGTCGGCGAACAGATGCAGGCAGCGCCGCTTCAGCGCGGCCGCGAGATCGCGAGTGTCGTTGGAGGTCAGAATGACCAGGGGCGGATGCACGCTGCGCACGGTGCCGAGTTCCGGCAGCGAAATCTGGTATTCGCCCAGGAACTCCAGCAGCACCGCCTCCAAAGCCTCATCGGCACGGTCGATTTCATCGATCAGCAGTACCACCGGTTCCTGTGAGCGCACGGCCTCGAGCAATGGCCGTGGACTGAGGAACTGCTCGGAGTAGAACACGCTGTCCTGGGCGGCCAACCGTTCGATCGCCTCGGACAAACTGTCGGAATCCCCGACCAGGTGGCCGATCTTGTCGCGCAGCAACTGGGTGTAGAGCAACTGCTTGCCGTAATCCCATTCGTAGAGTGCCCGGGTTTCGTCCTGGCCCTCATAGCACTGCAGTCGCAGGAACTTCCGGCCGGTTGCGATCGCCAGCGATTTGGCGAGTTCGGTCTTTCCGACACCGGCGGGCCCTTCGATCAACAGCGGCTTGTCCAGTCGGGTCAGGAGGAAAACCGTGGTCGCGAGCTGTTCGTCGGCGATGTAGCCCGTCGCGGACAGCGCCTCTCGCACGTCCTCGATGCTGGCGAAATGGGTCATCGGTGTCCTTTCGGCGGAGCGGTGGGCCGCGGACGAACGGAGGCACCACACATCGGTTCGTCCGCGGCCCGGTCGGGTGGTCAGCTCAGCAAGTCGTCGAGGCTGCCGTGCATGCAGTGTTCGACCACCGGTCGCACGGTTTCGAAGGTGCATTCCTTCGGGTTGCCCGGCGTGCAGGTGTCACCGAGGACGTGGCGAGTGATCCGATCGATGTCGGCATCGTCGCCCTTGATGACGGTGGCGTTCTGATAAAACCGCGTCGGGCCCTGGCCGAGCCGGCACTTGGAGTAGGTGGTGGGCGTGATGTCGGTGAACCGCTCGGGAATTCCGACGTCGCGCAGCAGCCGGACGGCCGCGGCGAGCGCCGCGTCGGCGGCCCGGACATCGGTCATACCCGTGGTGTCGACGCCCATCGCTGTGGCGATCTGCGCGAAGCGCTTGTACATCACCGGCATGTTGAACGCCCAGACCCGCGGCAGTGCGATCGCGTTGTTCAGGCCGTGGTGAGTGTCGTAGAAGGCGGACACCGCGTGGGAGATGGAGTGAATGATGCCCAGCCCACCGGAATTGAACGCCTGGGCCGCGATGTACTGGGCGTACATCATCCCCTCCCGGGCCGCGAGATCGGTCCCGTTCCAGGTGGCCGCTCGCAGATTCTCGGCTACCAGCTCGATGGATTTGAGCGCATTCCCGAGCGACGGCGCGAAATTCAGCCGCGACACGAATGGCTCCGACCCGTGGGCGAGGACGTCGAAACCGCACTGCGCGGTGTAGTCGGTGGGGCAGTCGAAATACAGGACCGGGTCGTCGATAGCCAGCGTCGGGACAGCCGCATCGTCGAATGCCACGTACTTGTGCGGGTTATCCGGATCCGTCGTGGTATCGGTGATGACATAGGCCCACGAAGTTTCCGAGCCGGTGCCAGCAGTAGTCGAGACGGCGATGTGCGGAGGATTCTTCGGATTTTCCGACTTGTTGAATCCCTCGAATTCGTTGACGTTGCGGCCGTCATGGGCGACGGAGATGCGAGCGCCTTTACACGCGTCGTGAGACGATCCGCCACCGATGGAGACGAAGCTGTCGCAGTCGTGCTGCTGATACAGCGCAACCGCGTCCATGACGTTGTAATCCTTGGGATTGGATTCGACCTTGTCGTAGAGCACCACTTCGAGACCGTGATACTCCAGCGAGCCTACGATTTTCGGAACGATATCGGTTCCCCGCAGACCACTGGTCATTACCAGCACCTTCTTGAAGCCCAGCTTCAGTGCCTCCGGACCGATGATCTCGTGAGAACCGGGCCCGAGCAGAGCTCGCGGGAACG
>NZ_JBMVFU010000048.1:0-15029 GCF_049538315.1 Nocardia sp. AB354
GGGCCGCGAGCGGGTCAAGGTCGTCGAACGCGAGGACATGCTGCGCGCGAGCGAGCCGCACAAGGTCTGAACACCACGCCGGATCCGCATTCGTCACCGACCTGAGGCATGCTGATCACGTGTTCGATTCACACGTTCACATCATCGACCCGCGGTATCCGCTGGTCGAGAATCAGGGCTACCTGCCGGAGCCGTACACCATCGCCGACTATCGAAAGCGCATGGCGCACTTCGATGTCGACGGTGGTGCGGTGGTGAGTGCGTCCTTCCAGGGCACCGACTCGACGTTCATGATCGCCGCATTGGCCGAACTCGGGCCGAACTGGGTCGGCGTGATCAATCTGCCTTCGGACGTCACCGACGAGCAGATCATCGAACTGGACCGGGCCGGGGTGCGGGCCATCCGGTTCAATCTCAAGCGCGCCGCGGTCGACATCGTCACGCTGACCATGCAGGCCGTGCGCGCCTACGAACTCGCCGGCTGGCATGTCGAGCTCTACATCGACGGATCCATGCTGGGCTCGCTGGAACCGGTCATCTCCAAACTGCCGGCGCTGAGCATCGACCACATGGGCATGTCCGACGAGTGCCTGCCCTATCTGCTGAATCTGGTCGATCGCGGGGCCCGGGTGAAAGCCTCCGGATTCGGTCGGGTGTCGATGGATGTGGAATCGGCGATGCGGCGGGTGCACGCGGTCAATCCCGGTGCGCTGATGTTCGGCTCCGATCTGCCGGGCAATCGGGCCGGACGGCCGTTCCGCGATGCCGATATCGAGATCATCGGCCGGGCCGTCGGCGCGGATATGTACCGGGTGCTCGAGGACAACGCCCGCGCCTGCTACCGGCTGCCGATGAAGGTGCGCTCGGCCGAGGATCCCGTGCCGACGCTGCCGATTCCGCGCACCGAACCGCCGACGCTGCGGCTGCGCCGCTCGGAACTGCCCCAGCCGCCGAAACGGAACCAGCCCCCGGACCGGACGCGACCGCTGCGGATCATCGAATAGCCGCGCACACCGCACCCGGATGCCGTGCGTCACATCCACCGCTTATTGTCGTAGTGTCAACACCGGCGCGCGCCGCCGGTCGCAGGATCGACGACGAACCGAGGTAGGGCGTGAGCACTTCATCCACCACCACCGGACAGGGCCCACTCGCGGGCATCAAGGTTCTGGAGCTGGCCGGAATCGGCCCCGGCCCGCACGCGGCACTGCTGCTGGCCGATCTGGGCGCCGATGTGGTGCGCGTGCAGCGTCCCGGCCAGCTGCCGGGATTCATGGAACGACCGCAGTGGCGGGGACGCACCATCGTCGAGGCCAACCTCAAGGATCCCGCCGATATCGAGAAGGTGCTCGGCCTGATCGACAAGGCCGATGTGCTGCTGGAGGGTTTCCGGCCCGGCGTCACCGAGCGGATGGGACTGGGCCCGGACGTCACCCTCGAGCGCAACCCGCGCCTGATCTACGGCCGGATGACCGGGTGGGGACAGTACGGCCCGCTCGCCGACCGCGCCGGCCACGACATCAACTACATCTCGCTGACCGGTGTGCTCAACGCCATCGGCCGCAAGGGTGAGCGCCCGGTCCCGCCGCTGAACATGGTCGGCGACTTCGGCGGCGGTTCGATGTTCCTGGTGATGGGTGTGCTCTCCGCGCTGGTGGAGCGGTCGATCTCCGGTAAGGGCCAGGTGATCGACGCCGCGATGATCGACGGTGCGCTCTCCCTCTCGCACATGATCTGGGGTATGCGCGGCATGGGCCTGTGGTCGGACGAGCGGGGCACCAACCTGCTCGACACCGGTATGGCCTTCTACGACACCTACGAGACCTCCGACGGCAAGTACATGGCCGTCGGCTGCATCGAACCGCAGTTCTACGCCGAATTCCTGAAGGGTCTCGAGATCGACCCCGAGGGCCTGCCGATGCAACTCGACCCCAACGGCCAGGATCAGCTGCGCAAGCTGTTCACCGAGAAGTTCAAGACCAAGACCCGCGACGAATGGGCCGCGATCTTCGACGGCACCGACGCCTGCTGCACCCCGGTCCTCACCTTCACCGAGGCCACCGAGAACGGCCATATCACCGCCCGCGAATCCCTGGTCGAGATCGACGGCGTGGTCCAGCACGCCCCGGCCCCGCGCTTCTCCCGCACCCAAGGCGGCACCCCCACCCCGCCTCCCTCGGCCGCCACGGCCATCGACGAGATCTGGGCGAACTGACGCGGCGCCCGGTGGCGAGCGCCGCCACCGGGGCGTTCCCGGCACGCCGGCATTTGCGCTGGATAGGGCTGCGGCCGTTCGCGGTTCGTTCATTCCGCGCAAATTCGCCAAGGCACTACAGTAATTTCATGGCTCGGAACTGGCCGATGATCGAGCGCGGTGGCGAATTGGAGTCGATTCGCGCGGCGTTGACCGGCACCGAATTCGTCGGCGCGATCCTGACCGGCGACGCGGGGGTAGGGAAGACGACCCTGGCGCGGCAGGCGACGGCCGCGGTGGGCGGGAGTGTGCGCTGGGTGGCGGGCACCGAGTCCGCACGCAGTATTCCGCTCGGCGTGTTCGCGCATATGGTCGGCGTGTACACCGCACACGACCCGGTCACGTTCATGGCCGCCGCGCGGGAGGCGCTGCTGTCCGACGGCGACACCATCATCGGCGTCGACGATGCCCACCTGCTCGATCAGCTCTCGGCAACACTGCTGCTGCAGTTGGCCATCGACAAGGCCGCGCGGATCGTCTGCACGGTACGCAGCGGGGTGCAGGTGCCGGACGCGGTGACCTCGCTGTGGAAGGACGGGCATCTGCTGCGGATCGACCTCACGCCGTTCTCCGAACCGCAGAGCGTCGAACTGGTCGAATCCATGCTCGGCGGGCAGCTGGAGGGGTTCACCGCCAATCTGATGTGGGAATCCTCGGGCGGCAATGCCCTGTTCCTGCGTCATCTCGTGGAGGGCGCGCTGGAGGCGGGCACGCTGCGACAGGTCAACGGGGTGTGGCAGCTGCGCGGGCGGGCGGCGGTGACCTCGGAACTGGCGGCACTGCTGGAGGATCGCGTCGAGCAGCTGCCGGAGTCGGTGCTGCGCGTCCTGGAACTGCTCACCTTCTGCGAGCCCATCGATCTCGACGTACTGGCCGAACTGGCCGGCGAGGATGCGGTCGAACAGGCCGAAACCCGTGGTGTGATCCGGATTGTCGAGAACGGTCACCAGTTGCTGGTGCGCTACAACCATCCGCTGTTCGGCGAGGTGATCCGGCGGCGGCTCGGTATCGCCTCGGCTCGCCGGCTCCGGGGCCGGTTGTATTCGTCGCTGCGGGAGCGGCCGATCAAATCCGCCTCTGATCGCATCCGGCTGGCCGAATTGGCTTTGGACAGTGACAAATCCGCGGATCTGGAGTTGTTCGAGGCGGCCGCGGCCGATGCCATCGGGCTGGCGAACATCCCCCTCGGTGAACGGTTCGCGCGCGCGGCGGTGGAGCGCCGAGGCGGTGTCGAGTCCGCGGATCTGCTGGCGCGCGCGCTGCTGTGGCAGGGACATCGCATCGAGGCCGAACGCACCCTGGCCAGTTTCGATCCGGATCAGTTGAACGAGGTGCAGCTGGCCCGCTGGGGCAGCACCCGCGTCTCGAATCTGTTGTGGGCCATGGGCGATGCCGACCGGGCCGACGAGGTGCTGTCCCTGGTGCGCAGCCGGGTCCGGCATCCGAAGATCGTCCTGACGTTGCGGGGCTTGGCTTCCGCGTGCGAGGTGAACGAAAACCGCTTGGAGGAGGCCTTCACCGACGCCGAGGCGGTGATGTCCACACCGGACGCGCCGGCCTGGGCGGTGTGGTGGGCATCGTTCGGCGGCGGTCTGGCGCTCGCGCTGATGGGCCGCAGTGCGGCCGCGCGCGAATACACCCTGCGCGGCCATCAGGTCGAGGAGCAGGTCGACGGGCCGACGCGCTTCATGTCCGCGCACGCGGAGGTGCTGGCGCTCACCTTCACCGGTGAACTGGAGGCCGCACGTCGCTGTGCCTCCGGCTATTTCGGATATTCGGCGCCGGGACAGTATCTGGCCTGGGGGCTCTCGAAGATCCTGCAGGGCACCGTCGACGTGGCACAGGGGCACTTCCCGGAGGGCGTCGAGAATCTCGAACAGGCGCTCGCGGCGCTGACCGCCGAGGGCGCCGCCGCGTGGATGTTCCCGGCGAGAATTCGTCTCGCCGAAGCTTATTCGGCCTTGGGCCGGGCCGCGGAGGCCGCCGAGACGATCGCCGAGGCGCGGCTGCGCGGTGGCCGGCACAGTGCGGTCTACGAACCGCAGCTCGAAATCGCGCGCGCGTGGCAGGCCGCGGCCGAAGGCACCGTCGCCCCGGCCGTGCGGCTGGCCATCGGCGCCGCCGACGCCGCGGCCCGGTCCCACCAGCACGCGATCGAGGCCATGGCCCTGCACACCGCGGCCCGCTTCGGCGACCGCACCGTGGCCGGGCGGCTCGCCGATATCGCGGCGCGGATCGACGGCGCGCTGGTGCAGGTGCAGGCTCGCCACGCGGTGGCCGTGGCCTCCCAGGACGGCCCCGGATTGGACAATGCCGCAGCGGAATTCGAGCGAATGGGCGCCCTGCTCTCGGCCGCCGACGCCGCCGCGCAGGCCGCCTCGGCGCACGAGCGGCACGGCGATCGGCGCCGATTGCTCGAATCCGCCGCGACCGCCAATCGCCTGGCCGCGGCCTGCGGCGGCGCGAGCACACCGGCGCTTCGGCAATCGGCACAACCACTTCCGCTCACCGCGCGGGAACGCGAAATCGCCAATCTGGTCGCGGCCGGACTCAGCAATCGGCAGATCGCGGATCGGCTGACGGTGTCGGTGCGGACCGTCGAGGGACATCTCTATCGGGCCTGTATGAAGCTCGACGTCACCGATCGCGAGGCGCTCGCCGATCTGATGCGCGGCGAGCCACCGCGAGGCAAACAGCGCTGAACCTTTCGCCGCGGCCGGGCCGAGTCACTCCAGGTCGATGCGAATCGTCAGCAGGTTCGAGCCGACGGCGCGCACGACCGAACTGTTGACGCGGTTGAGCTTGCGCAGCCGTGCCCGCGCATCGTCCTCGTCGAGCAGGACCGCCGTGCCGTCGTGCCAGACACCGCGAATCTGCAAGCGCACCTTGGGATTCGCGACGATATTGCGCACGTACTGCGAATCGCGCCCGAATTCGGAGACGAACCAGTAGGAGGAGCCGACCAGCCTCCCCCCGATCGGCGTCCGCCGCGGCTGACCACTGCGCCGTCCGGTCGTCTCCAGTACGGCGAGTCCGCCGAGGTATCGCGCGACCCGGCTGCCCACGGGAATCGCGATGTACCGCTGCACCGGCACCGCGAGCCGGCGGCGGATATCGCGGGCCGGAGGTGACGCTTTCCGTTCGTGTCCCATGCTGTCTCGCCCGCCACTCCCCTTCGTCATGACATCTACGGTAGGCCTCCGCTCCCGGGCATACATCGTTCGACGGGATATGCCGCGTGTCCGACCACGGCAGGAGGCCGTCGCTGTGCGGAATTCGACACTGCGTCGCCGCTAGCGGTCGATTACGATGCTGGCGGCGGCCGTGGTCGCCACACAGGCAGGCTGCTGATGAGGGTGGTGCTCGGCGTGATCCGTCGAAATCGGTATCTGATGACGGGTATTCGGGTCGCGATGGCGGCGGTGCCGCTCGCGGTGGTCCTCGGTTTCGCCGGTACGGCCGCGGCGACCGGTCCGGTTCAGCCCGGTGTCACCACCCCGGATGCCCCGGCTCCTTCCGACGAGCCCGCCGAATTGCGTTCCGCCTCACCGCAACACGTACCGGCTCCGCAGTCCGCGCCCCGGGCGGCGCCGAAGCCGGAACCGAAGCCGACCGAACCGCCCGCTCCGCGCGAAGTGCGCGTGGGCGGCTTCAGCGCGCCGGTGCCGGATGCCGTACCGGATGCGGTGGTCGACGGCGTCAACCGCGCCAACGACGGCATCCAAGGCGCGATCAACCCGAACCCCGAACACAAATAGCAGCCATCGGCGCCGGCGACTCGGTGCGGTCGCCCAGCCGGCCCACCGGCGCTCAGAACAGGGTCGGTTCCCCGAATCCCGAGGTGCGTTCGATTTCGAGCAGGCGGGCCTTGGTCGCGATGCCGCCGGGCGCGGAGAAGCCGTGCAGTCCGTGATCGGCCGCCAGCACGCGGTGGCAGGGCACGATCAAGGGAATGGGATTGCGGCCCAAGGCTTGTCCGACGGCTTGGGCCGCGCCGGGCGCTCCGGCGCGGGCGGCGACCTCGCCGTAGGTGAGAGTGTGTCCCGGGGCGATGGTGCGCGTGATGTCGTAGACCGCGCGATGGAATTCCGGTTGCGCGCGATAGTCCACCGCAATCCACCGCAGATCGTCGAGTTCGCCGGTCAGGTGCGCGCGAATGGCCCGGATCGCCTCGGCCATCACACCGGACGGTTCGACGGTGCGAACCCTCGCGGCCGCGATCGCGTCCACTCCGCGGCGCAGCATGCCGGACATGAGGGCGGAAGCGTCCGGGGAATCGGCGAGCGGCGCGGATTCGTCACGTTCCGGGGATCCGACGAGCCCGGGGGATTCGGCGAGCTCCGGAGATTCGACCCGTTCCGGGGCGCGCACGCCGGCGACTTCCGGCAGTTGGAACCGCACGACGCCGTCGTCGGTCCATCCCATGGCGCATCGGCCGATGGCGGTATCGAATTCGGTTACCGCGACCGAGGACAACTTGCCCGCAGACATACCCCACAGTGTGCACCGAGGGTCCGACATTCCCGGCTGTTGCAGTCCAGTACCACGCGACTGGACTGATGCCGTCCCCGAAGGTCAGGGCGACGCAGGCGGTCGAGTCGCCGACCGGTCCCGTGCCACACCGATCCCGCGGCCGCGCCCGACCGCGAGATCCCGGACCCGACCACGGCGATCCGCCTCTCCCAGCGACCAATCCGCCATCGGCGCATGCGGACGATACCGCTCGAAGAGTGCGACCACCCGGCGGCCGGATCCGGTGGCGTAGCGATAGACGGCCACGAGAACCACCACGACGACCAGCAGGGCGGCAAGACCGGAGAACATGAGGTCCACCCTGCCCGCATCTGGACTTGAATCAAATAGCCACTACCCGGATACTGGCCTCTATGGCGATACGCGTGATCAGTGCGGCCACCCTCACCCGCGACCTGGGCCGCTGGCGACACGACGAATCCGGCACCGCCCGCCGGGGTGCGCGCCCGGCCTATCTGGCACTCGCGGAGAGTATCCGCCTGCTGATCCACGACGGTCGCGCCCCGCTGGGTATCGCGCTGCCCAGCGAACGCGATCTGGCGACCGCGCTGGGCGTCAGCCGCACCACCGTCACCTCCGCCTACGCGCTGCTGCGGGAGCACGGCTATCTGATCAGCCGGCAGGGCTCGCGCAGCACGGTCGCCCTGCCCTCCGACGTCGCACACGACGGCACCAAACCGGCCCGCAGCATCCTGGCGGTGATGTCACCGACGGCCCAGCCCACCATCGACCTCACCTACGCCGCGATGTCGGCGCCGCCGCAGATGAACGACGCGTATTCGGCTGCGCTGCAGGGTCTTCCGATCTATCTCGGCACCCACGGCATGGACCCGGTGGGCGTGCTGCCGCTGCGGGAGATGCTCGCGCGCCGCTACACCGAGCGCGGCCTGCCCACCGAGCCGGATCAGATTCTGGTGACTCTCGGTGCGCAGCACGGACTTCGGCTGCTCCTCAATGTGCTCACCGCACCCGCCGAACGCGTCCTGATCGACCACCCGACCTATCCCAACGCGATCGAGGCGATCCGCGACGTCGGCGCCCGGCCGGTCCCGGTGCCGCTGCGCCCCGAACAACCGGATGCCGCCTGGGATCTCGACGGAATCCGCAGTGCCGCACGGCAAACCGCCGCGAGCACCGCCTACCTGGTGCCGGACTTCAACAATCCGACCGGCCTGCTGATGAGCGCCGACGCCCGGGCGGAACTGGCCGCGATCGCCCGCGAGACCCGCATGACGGTGATCGTCGACGAGTCCATGGTCGATCAGCAGCTCGACGGCGAAACCCCTCCTCCGGCGGCGGCTTTCGCACGCGGTTCGGAGATCGTGACGATCGGGTCGGCATCCAAGTCGTTCTGGGGCGGCCTGCGCGTGGGCTGGATTCGCGCTAACCAGTCGCTCATCGCGAAACTTCTCGGCACCCGCTCCACGGTGGACCTCGGCACGCCCGTGATGGACCAGCTGGCAACCGGCTATCTGCTCGATCATGCCGACGTCATCCTCGAACAACGCCGCGAACAACTACGCAGCCGGCGTGCGGCTCTCTTGGACGCCCTGTCCGAGGAATTGCCCGACTGGCAGGTGAGTCCCGGTTGCGGCGGCATGTCGATCTGGGTGCAACTTCCGGCTCCCGTCTCGACCGCTCTCGCCGCCACCGCGCCGAATCACGGCGTACTGCTGGCCGCCGGACCCCGTTTCGGGGTCCAAGGCGCCTTCGAACGGTTCCTGCGAATCCCGTTCACCCACACCGAATCCGATCTGCGGGTGGCGGTGAAGTCGATCGCGGCGACCTACGCTTCGCTGACCCCGCACGCCACCGAACCCTTGGCGCCCCTCACCTGCTACTGATGGTTCAGGACGTCGTGACGCACGATCGTCTCGTCACGGCCGGGTCCGACGCCGATGCAGGACACGCGGGCGCCGGAAAGCTCCTCCAGCCGTTCGACGTACGCCCGCGCGTTGGCCGGCAGGTCGTCGAAGCTGCGCGCTCCGGAGATGTCCTCCCACCAGCCCGGCATCTCCTCGTAGATGGGCTTGGCGTGGTGAAATTCGGTCTGGGTGGTCGGCATCTGCTCTACCCGCTCGCCGTCGATCTCGTAGGCCACGCAGATCGGCACGCGGTCCAGGCTGGACAGCACATCCAGCTTGGTGAGGAAGTAGTCGGTGATGCCGTTGACCCGGGTCGCGTAGCGGGCGATCACCGCGTCGAACCAGCCGGTGCGGCGGGCACGGCCGGTGGTCACGCCGACCTCACCGCCGGTCTTGGCGAGATACTCACCGGACTGGTCGAACAGTTCGGTCGGGAACGGGCCGGAGCCGACGCGCGTGGTGTAGGCCTTGAGGATGCCGAGCACCGTGGTGATCTTGTTGGGTCCCACGCCCGCGCCCACCGCTGCACCGCCGGAGGTCGGATTCGACGACGTCACATAGGGATAGGTGCCGTGGTCGACGTCGAGCAGGGTCCCCTGCGAACCCTCCAGCAGGACGGTCTCGCCGTTCTCCAGCGCCTGATTGAGCAGCAGCCGGGTATCGCTGATGCGGTGCTTGAAACCTTCGGCCTGATTCAGCACCTCGTCGACCACCTGCTGCGGGTCGAGTGCGCGCCGGTTGTAGATCTTCACCAGCACCTGGTTCTTGAATTCCAGTGCGGCTTCGACCTTCTGGGTGAGGATCTTCTCGTCCAGCACATCGGCGACACGCACGCCCACGCGGGCCACCTTGTCCTGATAGCAGGGGCCGATGCCGCGTCCGGTGGTGCCGATCTTCTTGTTGCCGAGGAAACGTTCGGTGACCTTATCGATGGCCACGTGGTACGGCATGATCAGGTGCGCGTCCGCCGACAGCAGCAGCCGGGAGGTGTCCACGGAGCGCTGTTCCAGTCCGGCGAGTTCGTCGAGCAGCACACCCGGGTCGATGACGACACCGTTGCCGATGACATTGGTGACACCCGGCGTCAGGATGCCGGACGGGATGAGGTGTAGCGCGAAGTTGTCGCCGTTCGGCAGGACCACGGTGTGACCTGCGTTGTTGCCACCCTGGTAGCGGACCACCCACTGGACGCGGCCACCGAGCAGATCGGTAGCTTTGCCCTTACCCTCGTCGCCCCACTGGGCGCCGATCAGCACGATTGCCGGCATGGGAGTCTCCTACGGTTTCGACACGCAGCATCGGCGACGCTGCAGCTACCTGCCGTTGCAGAGCCCGATGACGGCGCTCCCGAGGCCCGTCGCTCGCGCCAAGTGGCGGTGGCCGGAGGGACAGTCTAGTGGACACAATTCGTGCCGTAACCAGCCACCTCCTTCCCCGCGTGGCGCAGCGGAGAGCGCGCCGACCGCCCGAGCCGATTACAGTGGCCTGCGGAGGCGTCCCGGCAGGGGTGCGCCCGGTAGGCAGCGAGGGCGATGGCGTTGGCAGGTCCGAGGAGGGTGTTCGGCAGTTGAGTACTCATGTTCTCCGCTGCAACGGCGCTCCCGTGCCCATCGCGCTCGCGTCGCTGCCCACCACCCAGACCACGGCGATTCCCGACACCGCAGAACTGGACGAACTGCTTCCGGTCCTGGCTGCCGACAACCAGCCGCGGCTCATCGTGCTCGGTGAGGATGCCGGTCTGGCCGCGGTGCTCACCCATCTGCTGCGCACCGAACGGCTGACCGTCGAAATCGGCTATGTGCCGGTGGATCGCACCTACGGTTCCCGGGCATATCAGACCGGCACGGGCTCGCACGCCGCCAAACGCGCGCTGGAGGGCCGCGCCGAGCCCACCCCTCTGATCCGCGACGAGACCGGCACCGTCCTGGTCGGCCGGGCCACGATCACCGGCCGCGACGGCGGCAAACTCGAGGGGGAGGCGTACGTCGACGAGGTCCGGTTGTTCACCGGAAAGGTTGCGGCGCTGCATGTTTCACCCACCCTCGAGATGCCGGGCGTGCGCGCCACGGTGCAGCGCGGCTGGGGTAAGAAGCGCTGGGTGGCCGGGCGCGCCGTACAGCTGGGATCACCGGGGGCGGCGGTGACGCGCGACGGCATCGCCGCCGATCGCACGGTGCCGCGGTCGAGTTTCTACCGTCATCACGAGCCCTGGCTGCTGGTGCGATGACATACTCCTTTCCGGCTCGGAGAGTGGTGCACCCGAGTCCGATCTTCTTGCTGATCGTGGTGATCACCGCGCTGGGCGGGGCGCTGGCCTGGGATGCCGATCCGCTGTCCACCCGGGCCAAGGCCGGAGTGTTCGTCTTCGTGGTGGCGGGCTGGATTCTCAGCGTGTGCCTGCACGAATTCGGCCACGCCTACACGGCGTATCGGGCCGGGGATCGCGAAGTGCAGATGCGCGGGTACCTGACGCTGAATCCGGTGAAATACAGCCATCCCCTGCTGTCGATCGCGCTGCCGATCTTCTTCATCGCGCTGGGCGGATTCGCACTGCCCGGTGGCGCGGTCTATCTGAATACGCAGAACTTTTCGACGCGCACCCAGCGTGCGATCAGCGCGGCCGGTCCGGCGGTCAACGCGTTGTGCGCGGTGGTGCTGCTGGTGATCGTCCGATTCGCCGGCTCCACCCATGACCACGCGGCGTTCTGGTTCGGCCTCAGTTTCCTGGCGTTTCTGCAGATCACCGCGACGATTCTGAATCTGCTGCCGATTCCGGGAACCGACGGCTACGCGATCGTGGAGCCGTCGCTCAGTTATCAGACACGGCGGTCGCTGGATCAGGTGAAGCCGTTCGGGCTGCTGCTGTTGCTCGCGATTCTGTGGGTGCCGGAGCTCAATCGCGTGTTCTTCGATGCCGTCTACTGGGTGTTCGAACTGTCCGGCGTGCCGTCGGACTGGGCGGCCATCGGCAGTTATCTGACCCGCTTCTGGACCTGACACGCGTTTCGGCGGGCGCGCCCGATTCCCGTTCGATTCGCCGGCGAACAGGAACCGGGCGGCCCTCTTCGCGACGGAGCTCCCGCCCCCTACGCGGTCGGCCGCACACCAATCGGCCGCACGTCGCATCCGTCGCGAAGTTTTCCGACCGCGCCACCCCTCGTCGACGCGGTCGAGACAAACGTACGATCCGCGCCGACCCGCGACACGAGTAGTCGACTACCCGATTCGGCCGCGTCGGCCGTGCGCAGCCGGACCCGGCGACCTCGCGGACCGCTCGGCGACTACTGGTACCGGAGCGCTCGCTCGGGAAATCTCCGGCCCGGCGAGGCTACCGAACACGCCCTGCCGCAAGGGTTCCCACGGGTGGCGTCACGTCCGGTCAATCCTCGGGCGCCACATAGGGGTTCCGCACGGTGGGCGGCAGCAACGCGATCGCCGACAGGCGTTTGATCCCGCAGACCTGCATCAGATCGACCACGATGGAACGCAATTGGGCGAAGACCACGTGCGAGGACAGGCCGGCGCCCGCGACCAGATCCTTGGTCGCGCCCTTCGCCACCCGCCGCAGGACGCGTGTCGCCTCGGCGGCATCGGGCTGTTCACCGGGTTCGGCAACCATGTAGCGGCGCACCACTTCCACCGCCTGCCCCAGTTCTTCGACCTCGGCGATCATTCGGGGATCGAGGATTTCGTCGTCGCGCACCAGAGTCAGCGCGCGGCGCAACAGCACTCGGGTATTGCGCACGGCATTGTCGAGCGGGTCGACCGCCGCGCGAATCGCCTCCAGCCGGGGCCGGGAATTCCAGTACAGCGGCGAGATCCGGCTGACCTCGCGGCCGCCTTCGACGGCGTTGCGCAAACCGTCGATCTGCGGTTGCGTGCCGCGCACGGAATGCAATGCGGCGCGGACCTTCTCCGCGTTCTGCTCATGGAGGCCGTCGGCGCATGCGGTCAGCGCCGCGCCCAGGACGGTGAGGATATCGGCGGCCTGCTGCCGGGCCCGGCGCACGGGATGCAGCGGAATCGCGGCCACCACCACGACGCCGACCAACCCGCCGACCAGCGCGTCGACCATGCGATTGAAACCTCCGCCGGTATGCGGCGGCATCAACGTGGCGACCAGCACCGCCGAACTGGCGGCCTGCATCGGGATGACCGCACCTCGATCGAGGAATACCGCGGTCGCCATCGCCACCCCGACGACGAGCGCGATCTGCCACGCCCCGGTTCCGACCTGCCCGATGAAGAAATCGCCGATCCCGATCCCGACGGCCACACCGCCGACGAGTTCCACCGATCGCCGCAGCCGCGCACCGAACGACACTCCGATCGAGATGACCGCGGCCATCGGCGCGAAGAACGGTTGGGGATGCCCCACCAACCGGTGGGCGACGAACCAGGACAGTGCCGCGCCCACCGCACACTGGAAGATCGGAAGCGCGGACCGGCGCAGACGCACCCAGCCACTGCGCATGCGCTGTTTACCGCTGTCGCGAACCGCATCGACGGTGATGGCGGTCGCGAACCGTTCCGTGCCGGCCAGTCTCAGTCCAATCCGAGTTCGGCGGCGGCGCGGGGATCGCAATCCTCGAGCAGATCCAGGCAGCGGGCGTATTCGTCGCTCTCGCCGATGGCCTGGGCGGCGCGGGCGAGGGCGCCGACCGCACGGAGGAAGCCCTGGTTGGGTTCGTGGCTCCACGGCACCGGGCCGAAGCCCTTCCACCCGTTGCGGCGCAACAGGTCCAGCCCGCGGTGGTAGCCCGTGCGGGCGAAGGCGTAGGCCGCCACCACATCGAGGCTCACCTCGGCCTGGCCCTCGGGTGCGCCCACGACGCCGGCGCGGTCCAGCGCGTCCTCGGCCAGCTGCGCCCAGGCCACGGAGGCCGTCGGATGGGCGGCGGCGACCTGGACCGGGTCCTGGTTGTCCAGCAGGGCCTGTTCGGCTTCCGTGTTTTCGGGAAGCAATACCGGCTGCGGTCCGAGCAGATCACCGAAGGAGGTCATGGGCTTCATTGTGCACCGCCACCGCGGCGGCTCGCCGGGCAGCGGGTGCGCGGGTCCCGATGCCGAGTCCCCCTCCTGATGGCGAGGCCTTATATGGTTGCGCGTCTGCCGCCTCCTACGCGCCCCCACCCCATTAGGCTGGCCGTCTGAGACCGACAGTCGACGACCGACAGCTGATACTGAGCAAGGGGTAGCGCGTGTCCGACCCGAACGACGACCAGAAGCCGCACCAGGGCGCCTCCGGCGACCGCCCGCGTCAGGCTGCATCCGGTGCGGGTCCGGACGGACCGGCGAAGCCCGGCGCCCAGGGCGGGACCACCGCCGGTCGCGAACCGGACACCGGCGCCCCGGACCGCACCCAGCGCATCTCCCGGGATCAACTTCCCGGCGCCGCCCCCACCGCTCCCATGCCGTCACCGTCGGCGCAAACCCAGGTCATTCGCACACCGGGGGCAAAAGGCGCTGCGGGACAGGCGAGTTCCGCCGCGGGTGACAAGTCCGGCCCGAACGCCTCCGGTACGAAGTCCGGCGGTCCCGGCGCTCCCGGCTCAGGCAAGTCGCCCGCCGCTGCGCCCGGCTCGACACCGAGCGGCGGTGGCGCGGCGGCCGGCGCCGTCAAGGCGGGCACCGCGCCGAGCGATGGGGCGGGTGAAGCGGAGACGGTCGCCATCCCCAGGCGCGATGAATCCGGCAAGAAGCCCGAGGAGACCGGCAAGGCTCCCACCTCCGAGAACTCCGGCAAGTCCGACGCCACGGCCGGCACTGCCGGAGCGGCCGCCGCGAACGGCCCGGCGAAAACGAATGGCCCGGCCGCCGCACCCGACGCCGAGCGCACCGCGAAGGGCGCCGAGGGTGCGAAAACCGCGAAGGCTGCCGACGCCGGGAGTGCCGCAACCGGCCAGGGCGCCGCCGGGTCCGCACGCACCGCCGCGCCGGGCCCGAACGCGCCGAGCGCCGCCGCGAACGAGAGCGCGTCCGGCGAGAGCGACGACGATTCGAAAACCGTTGCTTTGCCCAAGGTTTCGTCCGGCAAGGGCGGCGGGAAGACCGCGAAGTCCGGCCCGGCGCAGCAGTCCGGCGCGAACGGCGGTGGAGGCACTACGGCGCCGGACACGAAAAACGAAGCCCCACAAGACGTTCCCGCGATATCGAATCCGTCCGACGACGCCACCACGATCCTGCCCATTCAGAAACCCGATCCGGCGGCCACCGAGAAGCTTCGCGCCACGCCGCCGGGAGCCGGGCAGAGCGGCTCGAAGCGTCCTGGGGCTCAGGGCGGACCGGGCGGTGAGCAGGGCCAGGGCGCGCCCGGCGCTCCGGGATCGCGGGGCCCGGGCGGACCGGCGGCCGGAGGACCGAAGGGCCGCGTCGGC
>NZ_JBMVFU010000049.1:0-11428 GCF_049538315.1 Nocardia sp. AB354
CAGTCGTGAGCCGAAAGATCCTGCGCGTCACCATGTCCGCCGACCACCGCGCCATCGACGGCGCCATCGCCGCACAATTCCTCGCCCAACTGAAGGAGCTGATCGAACACCCCCTGCGGATTGTGACCTAGCCGCCACCGCGCAGTCACAACCCTCGAAGCCGGGCGCCGCACTCGCACACCCACGAGCACGTCGCCCGGCTTCACCCCCTCCGGGCAAGGACGTCGGCACTGCTCGACCAGATCGCCCGGGCACGCACACCGCTCGCCCACAGGCATTCGAACACATCCGGGGATACGTCATGGACAAGCCGCCGCACCATCGACCCACCAGCCGCGCACCCGGTTCGCCACCGATTGTGGAGCAGCGGGGCAGAGAGGTTCTCAATCATTTCGGTACCTGCCCGCAATGCGGCTACGCATCACAGGCATTCCTCGTCGTGACATATCGCGTGGACGGCAAAGCCGCCATGACCACCGAAGGTGTGTGTGGCCTCCCCTGTGGCTGGTCAGGACCTGTCGTGGTTACGAAGATGACAACCGACAGCGAATAGGGAAGCAAGCGACTCTGCGCGAATACCTTCGCGCATCGGAGGTCAAATTCCGGTACTGGACCGCCGGCGTCCCATCGGGCGGAACACCGTACTCACCGACGTACCGGGTTTCACGCCGTTCGACAATGGAAGTCGCAGATTCATCAC
Organism: Nocardia sp. AB354; assembly: GCF_049538315.1. Lineage (NCBI taxonomy): Bacteria > Bacillati > Actinomycetota > Actinomycetes > Mycobacteriales > Nocardiaceae > Nocardia > Nocardia sp. AB354. Next base: position 701 of record NZ_JBMVFU010000049.1, read on the forward strand.
CGGGCCGGGCGATACCACGGGAACAGTCACGACCTTTGCTTCCAAAGGGTTCGCGCTGGTTCTCTGTCGCCGCCGACGACGTCTGCTCGGCGATCTGCACTCAGAGACTGTCACACGCACAGATCGTGGATTCCCAAGCCCTGCATCTTCGGTCGTGTACTGCTGACCTCCGACCTGCACAGCGCGCTGCCACCAGAGATTCTCAGCGGAATCTTGAATCCTGTTGTCCGACTAGACAATCGCTCTGTCGGCGTCGCGCCGGTGCACTATCGCCGGCCACGGGCCCAGCCCGCGGCCCGACTGACGCCCGATGTAACCTCTCCCGATCGATGACACCCTCACTGCATGTTCGGCCGCCGGCGGGCGGCGTAGATGGTGCGGCGTATCTCCCCGTAGTACCTCGAAGCGGCGGCCAGAGCGGTCCGCATGCCGGGCGCGGACAGTTTCCCGACCAGCAGGGAAGTGGTGGCCCCTACAGGCACTTGTTTCGCATCTTCTCGGCGCGCTCGGTGCAGAGTTCTTCGATGCATCGGCGGGCGTGCGGGTCACACTGAGGGCACGCTGTTACAAGCCAAGCCAACAATGCGTTGGCGGAGATGATCGGGGTGCCAGTCCGAGCCCTACAGGGGATATCGATCTACAACTTCGCCCATCCGAAGACCTGGAGCACATCCGCCACCTGCTGTTCGAGACGCTGATTCCGGCCCGGTCCGGCACAGTCAAACTGGAGGGCAGGATAGTGCGCGCGGACGGGACTATTGGGTGGATATCCTTCGCGATCACCTACGTCCCGGGAGCCGGCGAAAGCCCCGACTACCTGCTGGCAGTGGGCTCGGACGTGACCGAGCTCTATCAGCGAGACGACGAACTGCACCGCTAAGCCCGGCACGACCCGCTGACAGGCCTACCGAACCGCCGCCTGCTCGTCGAGCGTGTCGACGACCTGATCACTGCCGCGCTCCCCGGCGATCGCGTCGGGTTCTGCTTCGTCGATCTCGATCATTTCAAGTGCTCAACGACCGACACGGTCACCATGTCGGGGATAAGGCGCTCGCCGCGGTCGCAGCCCGCCTACGTAGCAGTGTGGGCGACCAGCACAGCTTGGTCGCGTGCATCGGCTGAGACGAATTCGTCGTTTGCATCCCACCGCCGACCAGCGCGTCCAGCACTTCGGTCATCGCTGACCGGCTGCTATCGGCGCTGGACGATCCGATCGTCATTAACGGTCGTGCCCTGCCGATATCGGCTAGCATCGGCGTCATCGTCACCCCCCTTGCCGGGGCTGACACCGAATCTCTTCTGGCCGCGGCCGACACGAACTTGTATAACGCCAAATCCAACGGCAAAGGCCACTGGGTCCTGAAAATCCTGGACACCCCCGCCTGACGGCTCGGAGCAGATCCTGACTGTTGCGTTTCAGTACATCGGTGAGCTTCTGAGGGAATCGGTGCTGTCGCCAGTCTGGGCACCGTCACCGATTCGTGTGACTTGGACGAGGGCCCGGAGGCGCATTCGCCCTTAATACTGCAACGGCAGTTGATCGAGTGGGCGCCCTCGTCGCCGGTAGTGGCTGAGTCGGGCTTGGTGTTGCCGACGCCGGCGCCAACTTGACCAGGCCCAGGCGTGGGTGGCGGGCTGAGTGCTCTGCAAGATCAAACGAGCGAGCAGACGGCGGATCTCCGGTAGCGTGAAGCCGATCACGTCCTCGTCGCGGTCGGCGATTCCCCTTTTGCGGCAACAGCTTTCGATGCCGCCAGCCAGGCCAGGGCGAGCATCGACAAAGTGATGTGGGCATACCAGGCTCGCCAGGTGCGGACCTGGTAGTGATCGAGCCCGGCCTCGTTCTTGGCCTGCTGGAACGCTTCCTCGATATGCCAACGCGAGCCGGCTGCCCACGCCAGATCGGTCAGGGTGGACCGGCGAGGGCCGTAACAGACGTAGTAGGAGATCTCGGTCGGGTCGCTGATCGAGCGCCGTGCCAGCACCCAGTGCCCGCGGCCCGGCACCCACTCCACGCGGATCGGCAGCCGGGCCCAGTCGTATTCACGAGGCCCGTGCGCGCCGGCACCGACCGACAACCGCTGCCACGCCCGCGCCGGCAGCGCCGCGATCAAGGTATCGGCGCGGTCTTCACCGTAGTCGGTGGTGATCAGGGTGTCGTTGCGGCGGGTCGCCATCACGAACGGCACGTCGTGTTCTTCGAGCCAGACCCGCAGGTATTTGACCTGCCCGTAGGCTTCGTCGGCGGTGAACCAGCGGAACGGCACCTCCGCCTCGAGTGCGCGTGAGATCATCGCGATCGCTTGACGAGGCTTGGTCGCGAACTCCACCTCGTCGGGGATCCCGGCCGCCCGGCACCGGTCGCGGTCTTCGATCCACGATTGCGGGACATACAATTCCCGGTCGGCCAGAGCGTGGCCGTGTTTCGACGCATAGGCCAAAAACGTGCCGATCTGCGAATTCTCCGTGCGGCCCGCCGTCCCGGAATACTGGCGCTGAACGCCGGCGGACTTAGTGCCCTTCTTCAAGAACCCGGTCTCGTCGCAGATCAGGACACCGCCGGGGTCACCCAGATGCTCGACAACGTAATCCCGCACGTCGTCGCGGACTCCATCGATGTCCCAATCGGCCCACCGCAGCAACCGCTGCATCCCGTCCGGGCCGTCCTCCCCGGCCTGCTCGGCCAGCGTCCACCCGTTCTTACGTTCCAACCCCGCGACCAGCCCGGACACGTACTCCCGGGCTCGGGCCCGCGGCTCGGCACGCCGGAACCGGCCACCGATCCGATCAGACAACGAATCCAGCTCGGCCACAACATGATCCAACACCACGAGACATAATCATGCCGGACCCAGACGAGCCAACTGCCGTTGCAGTATTAACCCCCATTCAGTGGAGACGCTGCAGGAAAAATAACTGGCAGGGACGTCAAGGCTCGGTGGAATGGTCCCGGCCGCCAGGTCAGTTGAGCAGTCGGCACCGCGAGCCGGATTTCTGGGAGGACATCGAGAAGCTGGTCAACGGCATCTTGAGCGATTAAGGTCGCCATGGTCTGCGCGGGGCAGCTATGAGGTCCCGCACCCCATGCCAGATGTGAGCGGTTACCCGCGTGCGCACCTGTGTTTACCGCAGGATCGTTGTTGCAGCCCGCGATGCTGATGATGACCGGTTGGTGAGCGGGCAGCCAGATGTCATCGATCAGGATCGGCCGCCGCGGATAACTGGGACAGTGATTCGCCAGCGGCGGGTCGTTGAACAACAGCTCGTCGAGAGCGTCGCGGGTTTGCAAGCAGCCGCTGAGAACCCCGCCGGCGAACCGGTCATCGGTCAGGATCAACAACAGAGTGTTTGTGATCAGATTCTGTTGTAGCTCAATGTTCCCGGCGTACAGATTGGCCACTTGTTGAACCACCTCCATATCGTCGAGGTCGGCCGGCTGGTGCAGCAGCCGCGTGGTGACGTCGTCGCCGGGGTGAGCGCGTTTGAGGACAACCAGTTCCGACAGCGCCTCAGTGAAGACTTCGAGTCCCTCCTTCGCGTCGACGCCCTCGAAGAACGCAGCCATGCCAGCCGCGACCTGCTGCCCGATCTGTGCCGAGCAGCCCACCATGTCGTTAACCACCGCGAAGGCGAGCGGGAACGCGTATTGGCTGATCAGATCGGCCGAACCGGTTTCGCAGAACACGTTGATCAGCGACCCCGCGATCCGCTCCACGGTGCTGTGCATGGCATGCAGATCGACTCCCGCAAGGCTCGCCGAGGTCGCCTGTCGGTACCGCGCGTGTTCGGCTCCGTCGCTGTGCAACGCGGTCGGTCGCCATCGGAGGATCGGTGGGACGGGACAGTCGCCGGGAACGTTCTTTTCCCAGAGGCGAGGGTCAGCTGGAAAATGGTCGGGATCGTTGAGAATACGCAGCGCCTGGTGGTAGCCGATCACCAGCGTCGCGGGAACTCCCGGCGCCAGGTCGACCGGCACCAGCGAACCGTAGCGATCACGCATCTCCCGATAGATGCGGTGCGGATCGGAGGAGAACTCCGGGGAGTACAGCGGGACGCGAGGCCCGCTGGTGCCGTCAGGCGATGATGAAGGCACGGATGGGTTTTCGGGCTGATTGGGGGGCAGCGTTGTAGGCAAGTGAATGAGGCTCCAGACGATAAGACAAGAACTTCACGAGCGGATTAGTGGCTATACGCTCTGGGCGGTCGCGCGGTTGAGCCGGTCCGGATGCCGCAGCTCGAATAGATCGAGGACGAACTCGGAACATTCTGCTTCGGACGGCAAATTGTCCCGGCCGAACGTGTCCGTATGCGCTGGAGGTGTGGACATCGGAGTCCAGCCCTTTCAACCAAGTTATTTCGTTTTCATGACGAGCGTCATCGAGACGAGAGGCAGGCTACCATTTTTCGTAGGCACCTCGCTAGACCGCCGCACAGTCCCCCGATATCGGCCGGCCGCAGGAAGGCCTGGTCTCGTACCTGGTCAGGACCGCGCCGTCATGGAGCGTCCGGGTTCCCCACCGGTGCTGCCGCCCCCTTCGGCCCACTGACGGGGCTACGCGCTGACCGCCACACTCGCCCCCTTCTCCCCCGAACTTCCCGCCGTCCCAGTCCCCGGCCTATCGGGCGTTGCCGGCGGCGGGCACACTGCACGAATTCTGCCCCGGTATCTATCTCGTGCCGCGAGCTGCCGGCAATGGTCGCCCAGGAGGGTCTTCTACGCGACATCGAGCAAGCCTGCCGTGCCCGTCCCCCTGCGCCGGTCGGCCGATCTGCGCCGACCACGGGGGCGATCTTAATGCGGCGCAACGCCGCTCGGTTTCACTGGCCGGGGACCAGGCAAACTATTCGGGCTGGGCGCAGATTCGGCGGCGGCCCCCAGGGCGGCCAGTTCGACTAGCACATTGCGGACCACAACAGTAGCCGATCGGGTGACTTCTGCTGCGCCGCTGCCGTATCGAGTTCATCGGTGGGGATGATTCCACAGGGGTGCAAGCGCACGAGCCGGTCCGGCCGCAGAACAGTACCCGAATTCCGAACTTGCTCAGCTGTTACGGCGTTGCAGAAGCGTGCACGTTCGCCCTGGATTCCGCCCATGGGTAGTGCTGCTGGGCGTGCGGTCGCTGCGTGGTCGATCTGGACGTGGTGCACGTGCCCGCCAGTGGCCCACGTCAGGCAATCTGCAGCACGTCGTCGAGGAAGGACCGCCGCAGATGCGGCCATGCCGAGACGTTGCGTTCCTTGTCGGCAATAAACATGTGTATGAGTGCGGCGATCTGCGGACCGGCGTCGAGCAGGAATTGTGGCAGGTCGAGTTCGGCGCATCGTGCGACGGCGGGAGCAGCCACCTCTAGCGCATCGCCATCTCGACCCGCGGCGTGCAGGCACGCGCCGTACAGCAATCGGGCCTGCAGGTGCGCGCGTGGCCGGTCGATGGCGTCGACGCGGTTCATTCGGGCATCGGCCTCGGCGCAGGCGGTGGCGATGTCGGCCGGCGAACCGCGAAGCAATGTACGGATATGTGAGTCCGCGACCAGTTCTTGTGTGACGAGTGCAATGCCGTCGGCTGGTCCGTCCGCTGTCTTCGGGCTTGTCGATATGGGCACGAGCTTTGGGCCCTGGTGTAGGAGATCGCATCGCAGCCGCTCGTTCTCGATACGTGCGGCAAGCCTGGGTAGGGACAGCTGTCCGGCGATTCGTTCTCCTTCGTCGAGGCGCTCTGCAGCTGCGTCTCGTTGTCCGCGTGCGGCTTTGATGCGCGATCCGGTGCCGAAGGTGATCAGCATGAAATCCACTACGCCGCCTTCGGAACCGAGCTGGTGACTGGAGTCCAGCAGTGCCTCCGCCTCGGCGATTCGGCCGTGCTCGTAGAGCAGCTCACCCAGGACGGCACCGGCGAGCCGCGCTGGGTACGAGTGTTTGCCGCTCGATTGGCAGGCCAGTGTCTGTGCTCGCCGAACCAGGGATTCGGCCGCGGTGAGGTCGAGTTGTTCGTGTGCTGCCATGCCGGCGAAGAGGTATCCGTACATGGCCGCGAACGATCCCCTGGCCCGCTGGTGGTAGGGCATCGCCCATTCGATCCACCGGCGGGCCGATGCGAACTCGAACCGGTGCAGAGCTTCGAATGAGGCGACGTTTGCTGCCGACGCCACGACGAATGGCCGCAGCGTATCCGGCCGCTCGAGGCACTGCGATGCAGTCTCGAGTAGACCGTCGATTCGGTCTGCGAACAAGTCGCCGATGGACTGAATCAAGCTTGCCTCGAGCAGGTCGTCGCGGACGTCGGTGCCTGACCGCGCCATGATCGACAGCTTGGATTTCATTGTTTCCAAGGCTTTTTGAATCGGCTCTGGCGGATGATGCAACAGTACGTGTGCCCAGCCGAGTGCGATCTGCATCCGGGGGCGGTCTGCCACCAGTTCCGTCGGCAGCTTCGCGATCAGCCCGAGCAGTGTCGACATTTGGGAGTTCTCGACCAGTTCGATACCGTCCCGCTCGACGAGATCGATTGCTCGGTCTGGATCTCCGGCCGCCAAGGCGTGATCGACTGCTTCGCTGAGCATCTTCCGCTCAGAGAACCACTGTGAGGCCACTCGGTGCAGTCCGGTGAGTCTGCCTGGGTGGTCGCGTTCGAGGCGGCGGCGCAGAAAATCGGCGAACAGATGGTGGTAGCGGAACCAGGTCCGCTCGTCGTCGAGGGCTCGAAGGAACAGGTCCCGCTGTTCGATCTGTTCTAGCAACGCTTGGCACTGGTCGCGTTGCGACAGCGTGGCTGCCAGTTCGGCGCAGATGCGTTCGGATACCGAAGTGGCGAGCATGAATTCGAGAAGTGATGAATCGAGCGTGTTCAGCACGTTGTCTGCGAGGTACTCGGCAATAGCTCGATGTCGACCGGACAGGTGACTGATGAATTCGGTCGGATCGTCGTGATGACGCAGCGACAGCGATGCCAGTTGCAGCGCGGCGATCCAGCCGTCGGTTGACGCACGGAGATCTACGATGTCCTGCGTGTCAAGCGGTAGCCGAGCCAGATCGACGAGGAATTCGCGCGACTCGTCGACGTCGAAACGCAGGTCGGCGGAGTCGATTTCGACCAACTCGTCCTCGACCCGCATGCGGCTGAGAGGAAGTCCTTGCCGTGATCTGCTGGTCACGACGATCTGCAAATAATGGCAGCCTTGTTCGAGTAGAAAGTCGAGCGCGCCAATGGTCCCGGGATTGCTGACTCGATGCCAGTCGTCGAGTACGACGGCGAAACGTTCCTGGGCCTGGTAAATCTCGTTGATCAGCGATGTGAGGACGTAGCGTTCGGCTGCGTGTCCGTGCTCCTCCAATGCCTGGCGCAGCTCGATCGCCAGGTTCGGCCGCACCAGCCGGATCGCCTCGATGAGGTGTTCGAGGAACCAGATCAGGTTGTCGTCATCGCGGTCGATGTTCAGCCATGCCACCGGGACATCGTCCGCCAGGAGACGCTCGCGCCACTGCATCGCCAGAGTGCTCTTGCCGAATCCGGCTGGAGCGTGGATAACGACAAGGCGCTTGCGGCCGGCGTCCCATATTCGTTCGATCAGTTTCGCCCGTCGCACGAGCGTGTGTGCGGCGAGGGGTGGGCGGAACTTGGTTGCGGCGCTGGGCGGCCGTGCAGCGGCCCGCTGTGACCGGCCATCAACGTGTCGCTGCAGCTCACTGAAGGTAGTCGATCGACTATCGGTCAGTGGATTCTGATCGGCGGTTATGAGTGCCATATCGCTGACCCGATGTCCATGTCTGCGCTGGAGATCGCGCAGTTGTTCACCGAGCTCGGCCGCGGTAGCCGGACGGTCGTTCGGCGACATCGCCATGGCATGCTGGATCGCGTCGGTCAGCCCTTGCGGGAACCCTTCACCGAGATCGGGAACGGGCGTGGAAGCTACCCGAACGAAATGCGCAACGACTTCCTCGCCCTCGCGTCGCTCCAAAGCAGCGTGTCCGGTGACGAGGCAGAACAGGCTGGCGCCGAGGCCGTACAGATCGGAGGCCACGCTGGGTGGCTTCCCGTTGAGAATTTCCGGAGCCGTGTACGCAGGGGAGCCGAGGATCAAGCCCGTGGACGTCTCGAAACCGCCGCTGATGCGTGCGATGCCGAAATCGCACAGCTGCGGTTCCCCGTAATCGGTGATCAGGACGTTCCCGGGTTTCACGTCGCGGTGCAGGATCCCCAGGCGGTGGCTGGACTCAAGCGCGCCGGCCAGCTTGACCCCGAGTGCCACTGCTGCAGGCCAGTGGAGCGGACCGCGGCGTTGGAGGTGATCGGTCAGCGAGCCGCGGCGATGGTAGGGCATGACGATGTAGGGACGGCCGCTGAACGTGACGTCGGCATGCAGTACCGCGACGACGTTGGGGTGTCCCGAGAGTTGAGCCATCGTTCGCTGCTCGCGGAGGAAGCGCGCCCGACTGTTTGTGTCGAAGTCGGACGAGAGCACTTTAACCGCAACCGTTCGGCCCAACGCGGCCTGGAAACACCGGAACACGGTTCCGAAACCGCCGCGCCCAATTATCTCGGCACGCTCGAGCCCCTCGGCGTCGAGCTCGTCTTCCACCTGCTGTTGTTGCTGTACGCGTTGCGTATCGTCGTTTCCGGCCATTGGTCTTCAATCGCGATCCATCGCCATCCTCGCGCGAGCCACGTCCCGGTGCCAATCAGATCGCGTTTCGCCGAAGCTTTCGCAAGTCTACGGCGCTGCCTCGGAGAAGTGCAGCATCATATCGCTGCCGCAAGGCACCTGCGACTCCATTGGTGCTCGTCCATGCCTCTAGCGGAGCCGATCCAAGCGGGGTGCCAGGACGACGTACTGGCTGGGGTCACATCTCGACCGTCCTGGTTCCATCGTGCCCGCCGGACATCCGGTGCGACTGGGGAGACGTTCGGCGGATATATCCGGGGCCGAGGAGGACCGCTGGCTCGATGCTCATGGTTGGAAGTTGGTCGAATTGCGCTTCGCCGCACCGTTCGACACCGCCGCCACCGTCCTGGCCGATCGCATCAGGGACCCGAATCAGTGACCACTTCTGCATGATCTGCATCGGGTGCGCGGTCGGCGAGCTGGTCGATGCCAGCGGTGAGGTTGGCAGTGAGCCACGTGTCAGCGCTACAGGTGGCACCGGTGACTGCGGGGCCGGCGAGGGGGGTAGTTGCCGCGCCGAAGCACTCCAGCCTCGGATATGATGTTTTCTGGACGGTCGAAAAGAATAGGCAATATGGCGGCTCTCGGGAGCGGCTGTCAGGTAGGAGTGAACCGTGTCATCAGCTGCTGATCCTCAAAACGCCACGACGGCTGGCGTCGCTGACTGGTCCGCTATTACGCACGATGAAATATTCGCCGGCCATCTCGGAGGCAAACTCTCGGTGGAACTAAGCACTCCGCTGGATACGCAGCGTGATCTGTCGATTGCTTATACCCCCGGAGTAGCGCAGGTAAGCCGGGCTATTGCCGCGGACGAGGCGCTAGTCACTCGGTATACCTGGACCGACCGGCTGGTCGCGGTGGTCAGCGACGGTAGTGCGGTACTGGGTCTGGGTGACATCGGCCCGCGTGCCTCGCTGCCGGTGATGGAGGGCAAGGCCGCGTTGTTCAAGAAGTTCGCCGGTTTGAATTCGATTCCGATCGTGCTGGACACCAAGGATGTCGACGAGATCGTGGAGACCCTGATCCGGCTGCGTCCTAGCTTCGGCGCGGTGAACCTGGAGGACATCTCGGCTCCGCGTTGCTTCGAGATCGAAAAGCGTGTGGTCGAGGCGCTGGACTGCCCGGTCATGCACGACGATCAGCATGGCACCGCGATCGTCGTGCTGGCGGGTCTGAAGGGCGCGGCCACTGTGCAGGGCCGCGACATCAAGGCCCTGAAGGTCGTGGTTTCCGGGGCCGGCGCGGCGGGTGTGGCATGCAGCAATATCCTGCTGGCCGCGGGCGTGTCCGATGTGGTGGTGCTGGATTCCAAGGGCATCGTCAGCGCCGATCGCACCGACCTGAACGCGGTGAAGGCCGAGCTGGCTCAGCGGACCAATCCGCGTGGGCTGGCCGGTGGTGCGATCGGGGCGCTGGCCGGTGCGGACGTGTTCCTGGGGTTGTCGGCGGGCACCGTCGCCGAGGAGCTCATCGCCTCGATGGCGCCCGGAGCGATCGTTTTTGCCATGTCGAACCCGGACCCGGAGATCCATCCGGAGGTCGCCCGCCGCTACGCCGCCATTGTGGCAACCGGCCGTAGCGACTTCCCGAATCAGATCAACAACGTGCTTGCCTTCCCGGGCGTGTTCAAGGGCGCGCTGGATGCCGGCGCGCGCCGAATCACCGCGGGTATGAAGGTGGCCGCAGCCGACGCAATTTTCGGTGTGGTCCGCGATGGGCTGGCCGCGGACAACATCATCCCGAGTCCGCTGGATCCGCGGGTCGCGCCGGCAGTGGCCGAGGCCGTCGCCGCGGCCGCTCGTGCGGAAGGTATTGCGTAACAGATGGTTGCACCGAGTGCCGGGGCGCACAGCTTGTGCGCCCCGGCACTCGGTTCTTGTTCGGCAGTTGTCGTCAGGCTGTCGCTGCTCCATTGAGGTCCATGTCGACCAGCAGGTCGCCGCCTTCCACCTGCTGCACCGTGCCGATCGCGACCCGGGCGACGACTCCGGCGCGGGGTGCGGTGATGGCGGCCTCCATCTTCATGGCCTCGATGGTGCCGACCGTGGCACCGGCGGTGACCGTG
>NZ_JBMVFU010000050.1:0-10329 GCF_049538315.1 Nocardia sp. AB354
AAATCACACCAGCTGCGGCGTATTTCTGCCGTTCCCGTGGAACGTGCACACCGGGCGGCAGCCGCCGCCCTCGCCAGAAGCTAGGGCAGGCAGGTACATGCCGGCCCAGCGGCAGGCAAACGCTCGGTGAACTTCTTCGCCCTCAAATGCGGTCAGGCTGTGGAGGTTATGAGGACGTTGATTGCTACTAGAGCCAGACAAGGTCGCGAATACCCAGGTCATTCCTGTTCGCGCGGGCGAGGTGCGGTTTCGGCGGCGTCGGCTTCGCTCGGTGATGCCCGGAGTAGACGGACGGTTCGCGGTGGAGGAAGACACGGCTTCAAGGTGCGAGCCGGCAGCTTCGCGCGGTCGCTCCAAGTCACTGTGGTCGCGGATTTGGCGGTGTGTCGGCGTATGGGGCATGTTGGGTGCCGGTGTGCCGGGAAGTCTGGTCGGCGGCGTAGTCCCGAATCCGCGGGTGCTGCGTGAGAGCGTTGCGACGGACGGGGTCTGGATGACGCTGGTGCTGGCGTTCGGGCTGGTGTTGTTGGTGAGTGTGTCACTGTCGGGGCTGGCTGCTCGGACTGTGTTGTCGACGGCGCTGTTGTTCTTGGTCGCCGGCGCGGTGATCGGGCAGGGTGGTTTCGGCTGGGTGACGATATCGCCCGAGGATCCGCTGGTGATCACTCTTGCCGATGTCGCGCTGTTCACGGTGCTTTTCACCGACGGTCAGCGTGCCAATCTTCCGGCGCTGCGATCCGGGTGGCGGCTGTCGGGTCGTGCGCTGGGGCTGGGCATGCCGTTGACGATGGTGTTGATCGCGCTTCCGGCGCATTGGCTTGCCGGATTGGATTGGGCCACGGCATTTTTGCTGGGGGCAATTTTGTCGCCGACCGATCCGGTGTTCGCCTCCGCTATTGTCGGTCGGTCCGACGTGCCGTTGCGGCTGCGCCGGCTGCTCAACGTGGAATCCGGTCTCAACGACGGTCTCGCACTGCCGTTCGTGCTGATCTTCCTCGCCACTGCCGCGCACGAACATTCCGCGCTCGGCCATGTCGCGCTGGAGCTGGTGCTCGGTATCGTGCTTGGAATCGCGATCCCGGCCGTCGTCGCGTTGGCGTGGCGATCGCGGGTCCTGACCGCGGAGCCGCGTCTGCAAGCGTTGGGGCCGTTGGCGATTGCGATAACCCTGTATGCGGTGTGCGACCTCACCCACGCCAACCCCTATCTCGCCGCGTTCGCCGCCGGGTCCACCCTGGCGACGCTCGACCATGTGGCGGCCGAACAGTTCGAGCCGTTCGGGGACCTGCTGTCGGAGACGACGAAGTTCGCCGCGTTGCTGGTGTTCGGCGCACTGATCACACCGGATCGGTTGTCGCATCTCGGCGTAGGTGGATGGTCACTGGCATTTTTGGCGATCTTCGTGGTACGCCCGGCGGCAATGCTGATTTCACTGCTGAGGACGCGATTGTCGAGGACCGAGCGCGCGGCAGCGGCATGGTTCGGCCCGAAGGGTTTCGCATCGGTTATCTACGGGCTGCTCGCGCTACAGTCCGGAATACCCGACAGCGAGAAAGTCTTCGACCTGGTGGCGGTGACGATCGCACTGTCGATCATCGCGCATTCCTCAACCGACGTTCCTATTGCCCGGCTACTGCGGGTCGAGCCGATGGACGCGCTTCCCAGTGGCAAACCCAGTGACAGCGCAAGTGCTTCTCGCGGGTGTGGCGAGAGTGTCGGGTAGCTCGATGGAACTTCATTCATGATTCGCCCGCGCCCGGACAACTGGCTGAGGTACCCCGTTGGCCTGTCGCAGTAATCCCGTGAAGTTGCGGAGGCCGGCCGACGCGACGCCGGACCAGATCAGGCTGACCATGGGTTTGACACTCCGCAACCTGCGGTAGACGCGCGGTGGATTGGGTAGCCGCAAAATATCCCTGCTCGACAGGGTGGGGAGGTCGATGAGAGGAAGAAGGTGTTTGTCATGGCCGATGTGTCGCGACACCTGGATTTCACCGAACATCCGGACGCTGCGGAAATTCGGGAGCGGCACGACAGGATCCTCGCCGGACCGCAAGCAGTCGTGGTCGACGGCCTGGTACTGCTGGCCGGGTTGTATCTGGCGATCTCGCCATGGGCGGTCACCCCGTTTCCGGTCGCCGGAGCCGCGGGCGGCTTGTCCCGGTTGGCGATGATCAATGTGATCGTGGGCATCGCGGTGGCTGTCGTGGGTCTGTCGCTGGTGGCCGCGCCGCAACGGTGCCACCGCCTGAGTTGGACGCTGGTGGTGATGGGCGTATGGATGCTGGTCACGCCATGGGTAATCGGCCCGCACTCCACGGCCGTGCTCTGGAACAACCTCTGGACCGGTGGTGTCATCACCGCGCTCGGCCTGGCCGCTACCGGCATGCTTGCCGCCGGAGCGACGATAGGTCGACGGTCGACGTCATCGACGGCTGCGCAGCGCCACATGGCTGCCCGGTAGTCCGACCGTCAGTCCGTGCCCGCACCACCCGCGTGCGGGCACGTTACGTCCGAACGGTTTCGATCGCACGCGACAGAGCCTCGTCCTTACATGCTCCAAGGCGAATCTCTCACTCCGCGTCCGGCTTTCGGGCCTCCGGCGCTGTTGCAGCGCGAGGCGCTGTCGAAACCGGCGCTGTGCCGGGAGGAAAGGCGGATCGCCGCAGGCGCGATGCTGCCTTCCACGGCCCGAGCGAGACCACACAGCCCGATCCGGCGGGCTCGATACCGCCGCCCTCGAGAGGACCTGATCATGCGTGCACTCACGGTCGTCCCCGGTAAGAAGGATTCCCTCGATGTTACCGCCGTCGACGATCCAGAACCCGCCGAAGGTGAGCTCCTCGTAACGGGTCTCGCGGTAGGAGTTTGTGGCACCGACCATGAAATCGCCGACGGCGAATACGGGTGGGCGCCAACCGGTTGCGATCGTCTTGTGATCGGACACGAATCACTCGGACGAGTCCGGACCGCCCCGCCGGACAGCGGTTTCCGGCCCGGCGATCTGGTCGTCGGGGTGGTGCGCCGTCCCGACCCGGTGCCGTGCGGCGCGTGCGCCCACGGCCAGTTCGACATGTGCCGCAACGGCCGCTATACCGAGCGCGGCATCAAGGAACTGCACGGCTACGCGAGCGAGAGCTGGACAGTGCCAACCGATTACGCGGTCCGGCTGGACCCGGCGCTTGCCGATGTCGGCATGCTGCTCGAACCGACCACCGTGGTCGCCAAGGCATGGCAGCAAGTGGAACGAGTCGGTGCTCGCGCTTGGTTCCAACCGTGCAGCGTCCTGATCACCGGAGCGGGACCGATCGGGCTGCTCGCCGCCCTGCTGGGCGTGCAGCGCGGCCTCGACGTCCATATTGTCGACCGTGTGGCAACCGGCCACAAACCCGATCTGGCCGCCGGACTCGGCGCCACCTATCACCACGGTGGCATCGACGACGCCGTCAGCGCGGCCCGCCCCGACATCATCATCGAAGCCACCGGCGTCGCCTCGGTCGCTTTCGACGCCATCGCCCTGGCCGACAACTACGGCATCGTCTGCCTGACAGGCGTGTCTTCCAGCCACCAACTCCGCCTCGACGCGGGCAGTCTCAACCGCGAAATCGTCCTGGAGAACAACGCCGTCGTCGGGTCGGTCAACGCCAACCTCGACCACTACGCCGCCGCAGCCCGCGATCTGGCGAAAGCCGACCTGGCGTGGTTGCGCCGACTGATCTCGCGTCGCGTTCCGCTGGAGAGGTTCGCCGACGCGTTTATCCGCGAACCCGGCGATGTGAAGGTCGTGATAGATCTCCACCGAACCGACGCCTGACCGACCGCCGGTCAGGCGTTGAACGCCCAACTGCCCGGTCGAGCCACTGTTGCAAGTTGCAAGGAAGAGTGCGTAGGAGGGTACTGCCTGCGTGCTAGCGGAAGGAGATGGTTGTGCTGGGTATGAGTGGTCGAGCCGATCGGGCCGTGCGACTGGTGATAGGCGACGAAGCCCTCGTCATCGACGGCCGCTACGAGACCGCATCGATCGTCAACGACGTCCTGATCGCCGTATGGTTCGTGGTGGGCAGCATATTGTTTTTCTTCGAGTCCACCCAGACAGCCGCGACATGGATGTTTCTGGTGGGGTCGGTGCAGTTCCTCATCCGTCCGGTCATCCGGCTCACTCGCCGCATCCATCTCCGCCGCCTCGGCGCCGACAGGTCCCGTCGCGTCGACTACGACTACTGAGCATCACGTCGGTTGCTGCCACACGCGACAGGGTGGTCGCCGCGCAGCATCTCGCCGACGGGACGAACCAGAGCGAATCATCTGCGGTGCTAAGCGAGCGTATCGACACATTGCCGGAGAGGACCAAGTTCGCCCCGTTGCTGGTGTTCGGCGCATTGATCACGCCGGAGTGGTTGCCGCACCTCGGCGTAGGCGAACGGTCGCTGGCATTTGGCGATGGTCGTGGTGCGTCCGGGGGGTGCCCGGCTACTGTGTCACGAGCCGATAATGCGCTCCCGGTCGGCAAATCGTTGGCAGCGCAAGTGTTTTAGCGTAGGGGTGGCGGCGGTGTCGAGTAGCTCGATGAGTATTTATTCCTCTTCCCGCGGGCGGGGTGTGGTTTCGGCGGCTTCGGCCTCATCGGGTGGTGCCGGGGCGTAGGCGGACGGCGTGCGGTGGAGGAAGACGTGTGATTCGGTGCGCATCCGTTCCACCATGTGCGGGTAGTGGAGTTCGAATGCCGGTCGTTCGGAGCGGATTCGGGGGAGTTCGTAGAAGTTGTGGCGTGGGGGTGGGCAGGTGGTTGCCCATTCGAGCGAGTTTCCGTATCCCCAAGGGTCGTCGACGGTGACGACTTCGCCGTAGCGGTAGGACTTGAAGACGTTCCAGACGAAGGTGACCATCGACAGGCCGAGGATGAAGGATCCGATGGTGGAAATCGTGTTGAGCGTGGTGAATCCGTCGCTGGGCAGGTAGTCGGCGTATCGGCGGGGCATGCCTTCGGCGCCGAGCCAGTGCTGGACCAGGAAGGTGATGTGGAAGCCGAAGAAGGTGGTCCAGAAGTGCAGTTTGCCGAGGCGTTCGTCGAGCAGCCGGCCGGTCATCTTGGGGAACCAGAAGTAGATGCCGCCGAAGGTGGCGAACACGATGGTGCCGAACAGTACGTAATGGAAGTGCGCCACAACGAAATAGGTGTCGGTGACGTGGAAGTCCAGTGGCGGGCTGGCCAGGATCACTCCGGATAGGCCGCCGAAGAGGAAGGTGACGAGGAAGCCGATCGACCACAGCATCGGCGTTTCGAAGCTCAAAGTTCCGTGCCACATCGTGCCGATCCAGTTGAAGAACTTGACGCCGGTCGGGACTGCGATGAAGAACGACATGAGTGAGAAGAACGGCAGGAGTACCGCGCCGGTGGCGAACATGTGGTGTGCCCATACCGCCATCGACAGGGAGCCGATGGCCAGGGTCGCGTAGACGAGGGCGAGGTAGCCGAAGATCGGTTTGCGGCTGAAGACGGGGATGATTTCGGTGACGACGCCGAAGAAGGGCAGGGCGACGATGTAGACCTCGGGATGGCCGAAGAACCAGAACAGGTGCTGCCAGAGGATCGGGCCGCCGGTCGCGGCGTCGTAGATGTGGCCGCCGAGGTGGCGGTCGAAGGCCAGTGCCATCAGTGCGGCGGTCAGCACCGGGAATGCCAGCAGGATGAGCAGGCTGGTGACCAGGATGTTCCAGGTGAAGATCGGCATCCGGAACATCGTCATGCCCGGGCACCGCAGGCACACGATCGTGGTGACCATGTTGACCGCGCCGAGGATCGTGCCGAGACCGGAGATCGCCAGTCCCATGATCCACATGTCGGCGCCGACGCCGGGGGAATGGATGGCCTCGCTCAGGGGCGTGTAGGCGGTCCAGCCGAAGTCGGCGGCCCCGCCCGGGGTGACGAATCCGGCGGTCGCGATCGTCGCGCCGAACAGATACAGCCAGTAGCTCAGCGCGTTCAGTCGAGGGAACGCCACATCCGGTGCGCCGATCTGCAGCGGCAGGACCGCGTTGGCGAAGCCGAACACCGTGGGCGTCGCATAGAACAGCAGCATGATCGTGCCGTGCAGGGTGAACAGCTGGTTGTACTGCTCGGTAGACAGGAATTGCAACCCGGGCCGGGCCAGCTCGGCGCGCATCAACAGCGCCATCAAGCCGGCGATGAGGAAGAACGCCGTCGCCGAGACCAGGTACATGATGCCGATCAGTTTCGGATCGGTAGTCGTGACGATCTTCCAGATCGCGGAGCCTTTGGGATTCACCCGTGGGGGAAATGGCCGGCGGGCCTCTAGGGGAAGTGTCGCGTGTTCCGATACCGCCATGCCAGCTCCTGGATTGTTTCGATGCGACGTGCGAGTTCGATGCGACCTGAGAGCAACGCACCGGCGATACCCGGGGAGCGTTCGGGCAAACCCTTCGGTGCGACATGCGGATGCATGTGGGCAACACGATGGAACGCTCGGGCGATTCGGCGAACCGTGCCCTCGGCGGTGGGGAACTGGACCGGCGGTGAACAAACGTTTACTATTGTAAACATGCGTTCACCCGAGGATGCCGACCGTACCGCGCGGGCCAGGATTCGCGACGAAGCGCTGCGTCTTTTCGCCGAACGCGGTCCCGACGCGGTGACGATTCGCGACATCGCCGCCGCGGCGGTGGTTTCGCCGGCCCTCGTGATGCGCCATTACCGGTCCAAGGATGGGTTACGCGAGGTCGTCGACGACTATGTGGCGACCGTCTTCGGATCGCTGCTGGAGCAGGTCGCAAGACCGGACGAGGCGAGTGTTTTCGATGTCGGTCGGTCCCGCGGTCTCGCGGAACTGGTGATCGACCAATTGCCGGCTGACTCGGCAGTTCCGCTGTATCTCGGGCGCATGCTGCTCGCCGGGGGTGCGGCCGGGTCCGCGTTGTTCGCGCGGCTGTATGAGCTCAGCCGCGACACGCTCGACGGTATGGCCGCGGCGGGTGCGGTCGAGCGGGGTCCGGATCCCGCGGTTCGCGCCGCGATTCTGCTCGTCAACGACCTGGCTGTGCTGATGTTGCGGCCCCGTCTGAACGAGGTGCTCGGATTCGAACTGCTGTCGGCCAGTGGCATGCAGCGCTGGGGCGCCGAGGTGCTGGCGGTCTACGAGCACGGAATAGCGAAGGACAGATCCGCTCCGGACGGCTGATCGCTCGGCGAACCCCTCCCTTCGGTCACCTCTTTCGTGAAAGGTTCGTTATGTCGAAAATTTCTGCGTCACCCACTGCGGTCGGCGACGCGCTCGTCGCTGCGGCTACCGCGGCCCTGCGCAATCGGCGGGTCGTGCGCGCACCCATCTGGTTGTATCGGGCACGACTGGGTTTCGTGTTCGGATCACGCATGCTGATGCTCGAGCACATCGGCCGCAAGTCCGGCGCTCGCCGATACGTTGTCCTGGAGGTGGTCGACCACCCGGAACCCGACGCCTACGTGGTGGTGTCCGGATTCGGAACTCGCGCCCAATGGTTCCGCAACCTGCAAGCCAATCCCGCGGCTCGCGTGTGGACCGGGCTGCGGATCGCGGCGCCGGTAACGGCACGCGAGCTGAGCCCGGACGAGGCGGCGATCTCGCTGCGGTCCTACGTCACTCGCCATCGGCGAGCCTGGAAGGCTCTCAAGCCTGCGATCGAGAACACCTATGGTGCCGCGATCGATGAGAACTCCCCTGATATCCCGATGATCGAACTTCGGTTGAGCAGCTGACGAGCGCCACGAGGTCCGGGGCCGCGGATCGGGCATGGTCCTTGAACGGGGCACGTCCGGTCTCCTGGCAACGCCCCACCTATCGCTCGGATTCCAGCTCGGTCGTTGCGCTCGTCAATGTAGATCGAGGCGGTCGAATGCCGCGATGGTTGCTGTGACGGCGGCGAGGGCGATGCCGGTCAGAACGCCGAACCAGGCGAAGGAGAGGCCGTGGTCGAGTTGTCCGTCGCCGACGGCGTAGAAGAAGGGAGAAGCCAATCGCGCTGGAGCGAGCCAAGCCACGACGGGGGCGAGGGAGCTGATCAGATAGGCGGCGGCCGCGATGGCCGAGGTGACGCCGAGTGCGGTGCCGCGGCTTCCGGTCGCGGCGCCGATGAGCATGGCGAGAGCGCCGAAGTCCACGCCGAGCAAAAGTACTCCGAGGGTGATGCCGGCCAAGGCGCTGACGCCGATGTGGAGGTCGAAGCCTCGCCCTATGAGGACACAGGCCATGGTGGCGATCACTGCGGGGAGAGACAGCGCGGTCAACGCTGCCGCTTTCTCGAGCACGACCCGTCGGCGGGATACCGGGAGGGTCGTGACCAATGCGAGGGTGCCGTCCTCGTCTTGTCCGGCGAGGCAGGAAGCGCCATAACCGATGGTGATGAGAAGGACGATGAGGGGCACGAAATTCGCGTACAGGTTGGCGTTGAGCCAACCGGTCGGGCTGGTGAGTGACCCGCTGACGCCGAACAGTGCTGCCATGGTCGGGTCATTGACGAGTAGTTGGTCCAGGCTGGTGTCGCTGCGGAACGAGGGGTACAGCGCGACGATGACCAACGCGTAAGCGCCGAGGCCGATCGTGTAGCCATAGACGGACCGGCGACGTAACCGCAGGTCGAGACCGGCGACTCCGGTGCTAGGCATTGCGGGCCTCCGCTGGTTCGTCGCGGTAGTAGGTGCGGAACAGTTCGTCGAGATCGGCGGGTCGGGCGGTGACGTCGACCGCGTTCAACGCTGCGGCTGTGCGAAGTACCGGCGCCACCGGCCCGGTGACCGCGAGTACGACTCGTTCGGCGGCGTCGCTGAGAACCTCGACTCCGTCGAGGGCGGCGAAGGCATCGGTGTCGATCGGGTGGTCGAACCGGAACTCGACGGTGCGGGGAGCGGAACGGCGCAGTCCCTCGACGGTGTCGCTGACCACGATGCGCCCGTCCTTGATGATCGCGAGCCGGTCGACCAGGCGTTGCACCTCATCGAGTTCGTGCGAGGAAAGGAATACTGTTCGACCGTCGGCGACGGTTTCATGGACGAGGCGGGCGAATTCGTCTTGTAGCAGCGGATCGAGTCCTGCCGTCGGCTCGTCCAGAACGAGTAGGTCCGGTCGGTGCATGAACGCCAGGAGAAGGCCGATCTTCTGCCGATTTCCCTTGGACAGGGTGCGGACCGGCCGGTCGAGTTCCGCGTCGAACCGCTGGCCGAGTTCGTCGCAGTAGTGCAGGTCGGTGAGGCCTCGGATACGTGCGAAGCGGTCGATGTGTTCTCGTCCGGTCAGTCGCGGGTAGAGAGCCAGTTCGCCGGGCAGGTAGCCGCCCCTGCGATGGATCGCCACCGCATCGTGAGCAGGGTCGAGGCCCAGGACCCGCACGTGACCGGACGTCGGACGGTAGAGGCCGAGCAGAAGGCGGATGGTGGTCGACTTGCCGGCGCCGTTGGGGCCGAGGAATCCGAACACTTCGCCCGCGGTCACGTCGATGCTGACGTCGGTGATGCCACGGTTGGAGCCGAACCTTTTCGTCAGCTGTGCGGTTGCGATCACATCGTGCATGGGTACGCCCCTCGTTGTGTGCCACACGTGTCTGCGAACGCGGCGTTGAATTGGGCGCGAGCAGTCCGGTCGGCAAGGTCGGCGTCCTCATCATGCGACATGCCGCCATGTCGCATGAGCCGAATGCGCACGTCGAAGGCGGGCGACAGCCGAGGGTACGGACTTCGCGCGAACCGATTGTGCACGGCGGACTCCAGCGGTCTGGGTGGGTCAGTTGGGGAGTTGTGGCGTGAAGGTGGCGAGGTCGTAGATGCCGAGTTGTCGTTCGAGGTCGGCTATTTGGTCTAGATAGCCGGAGACTCCGTGCTCGCCGAATCGTTTCTGTTTCGCTTCTGCGATCTGGTCCGAGATTCGGTCGAAGGTGTTTCCGTCGGCGGTGACGTCCCGGAGGGCGGGGAAGATGACGGTGTCCTCGCGGGCTTCGTGTGGTTCGTACATGGTGATGAATCGGTCGAGCGTGCGGGCGAGGTCGGCGCGGCTGTCTGCGGTGGCGAATCCGGGGGCGGAGCCCATGCCCGGCATGTCCATGGTGGTTGTCGATTGGATGATCGCGATGGTGATCTTGCGCCCGACGTCGTGCTGGATCAGCAGGTCGCGCACGGTGTCCTGGAGTTTCCCGGCCCGCAGCAGGCGGGGGAAGATGTAGCCCTCTTCGATGCCCTCGTGGAAGTCTTCGATG
Source organism: Nocardia sp. AB354 (assembly GCF_049538315.1). Taxonomy (NCBI): domain Bacteria; kingdom Bacillati; phylum Actinomycetota; class Actinomycetes; order Mycobacteriales; family Nocardiaceae; genus Nocardia; species Nocardia sp. AB354. The sequence continues at coordinate 10,237 of NZ_JBMVFU010000050.1, forward strand.
TAGGAGTGGACCATTTGGGCGGAGTGGAACAGTATCGCTGGGTCGAGCTGATCGCCGGTGGTCAGGCGGCGGCCACATTCGCGGTAGATCAAC
>NZ_JBMVFU010000051.1:0-9647 GCF_049538315.1 Nocardia sp. AB354
TGCGGGCACGCGCCCTCGACTCCGGATGCTGGATTCTCGGGTGCGATCAGGCCGACCCGGACGCCACCGGGTTGTCGGTGGACCCGAAGGTTCCGAGCGGCATCGGACGTTCTGTCGCCGTCGACCCGCTCGGTCGTGTCGCACACCGGCTCGGGGCCGAACCCGGCCTGCTGGTAACCGAGATCGATCACGACTCGGTGATCCGAGCGCGAGCAGCGACAGGGGTGCTCGCCAATCGCGTGCCACTGGGTTGAGCGACTGCGCCGCGGTCAGCCGCGAATACCGGCGAGCAGCACGGCTACCTGAGTCCGGGAGTTCACGCCCAGCTTGGTGAAGATGTGCTCGACGTGTGTCTCCACTGTCCGCGGCGCGACGACCAGCGCCTGCGAGATCTGCTTGTTCGTCTTCCCTTCGGCCAGCATTCGCGCCACTTCGGCCTCGCGTGGTGTCAGCCCCGCCAGCAAGACCTCCTCGGAAGAGCGAGGCTCCCGTTGTGGCTCCTCCTCCCCAAGCGCATAGCAGATGGCCCGCTCGGTGCCTAGTCGAGCCCCCTCGGTCAGTTCCGCCTCGAATTTCCTCGCACCCAATCTGTTTCGTGCCGTGTCCGCGGCTCGTTCGGCCCAGGCGCGAAGTTCGAATCCGCCCGGATAGTCGCCGAGTTGCTTCCATATGCTGCGGGCCGCGCCCATCAGACGAGCCGCCCGCACGTAGTCGTGGTCGTCTGCCGCCACCCAGGACAGCATTTCCAGTACCACAGCGATTCCGAGTGCGTCATGAAACGGACGCTTGCCGGCCAGCGCGTCCCGCAGCAGCGTATCTGCCTGCTCGTTTTCGCCACGCATCCAGCGCGCCAGCCCCAGAAAGGTCGAAATCCACGACAGCAGCCAGTGTTCGTCTTTCGCGATACACGCCTGGCGGCACTGTTCGAGGACCTTCAGCGCCCGATCCGGCTCCTGCCTCCGGCAGTAGGCCCAGCCCAGCTGCTCGAGGGCGAGCACATGGAGCAGACTCGGCCCGCCCGCGGCTTCCATGGCCGACCCCTGCTCAATCAGTTGCATGCCGAGTGCTGTATTTCCGAGATTGTGTTCGGCGACACCGCGAAAGTGCGTCGCATGCGCGAGGTTCATCGAATCCCCCAGTTCCTCGGCCAGCGCCTGGCTGTTTCGCAACAATTCCAGCGCAACCACTGCTTTGCCCTCCGCGACCGCCAGATAGCCGTTGGACCACAGTGCCGCGGCGCGCTCGGAGCTGGGGCTGCGATCGGATGACAGACAGCGATCCAGCCAGTGGCGGCCTTCTCGTTGACGACCGCATCCGATCCAGTACCAGAACAGCGCGGCAGCCATTCCCAGAGCGGTGCGACCGCCCGAAGGATCCGCGAGCAGTGAATCGAGCACAGCCTGGAGATTCGCGTGCTCGCCACGCATGCGTTCGACCAGTTGCTCCTGTCGAGGCCCGAACCATCCGGCGTCGAATTCCTGGGCCAGCCGCTGGTAGTACCTGCGGTAACGGGCCACGATGTCGGGCCCTTCTATCCGCTCATGAAGTTTGCGCAGTCCGTACTCGCGAACCGTTTCCAGCATGCGGTAGGTCGGTGTGCCGTCGTTCGGTTGCTGAGCCAGCAAAGATTTGTCGACCAGCGCCGCGATATCGTCGACGATCGATGCGCGCGGCAGGTCCGGTCCGCTGCAGATACATTCTGCAGCCTGCAGGTTTACCGGACCGGTGAATATCGACAGCCGCTCCCAGAGCAATCGTTCACGCGCGGAACATAATTCGTAGCTCCAGTCCAGTGTCGCCCACAGCGACTGTTGGCGCGGGGCGGCGGAGCGGTCACCGGCACCGAGCAACCGGTAGTGATCATCGAGACGATGCAGCAACTCTCGCGGGGACAACGCCCGCATGCGGCCCGCCGCGAGTTCGATCGCCAGCGGCAGACCGTCCAGGCGCCTGCACAATTGCTCGATCTGTTCGGCATTGTCCGCTGTGACGTCGAATCCGGGAGCCGCGGCCGCTGCCCGCTCGGCGAACAGCGTGACCGCCTCCGACCAAGCCGCGCCGCCGGCGTCCTTTGTCGTTCCCGGCGCCCGCACCGATAGCGGCTGCACATCGAAGACATGCTCACCTGCCACACGCAACGGTTCCCGGCTGGTGGCCAGGATCCGCAAATCCCCGCATGCGGACAGCAGATTTCGTGTCAGCACCGCGCTCTCGGCGAGTACATGTTCACAATTGTCGAGGATGACGAGCATTTCCCTGCCGCGAAGATAGTCGATCAGGGCGGCGACCACATCGTGCTGATGGGTGGTGACACCCAATGCCTGCGCGACGGACAGTGCCACCAGATCAGGACCTGCCACCTCGGCGAGCTCGACCAGCACCACTCCGTCGGCGAACCCACGCTGCGCCATGCGCGCTACGTGTACTGCGAGCCGTGTCTTGCCGACACCGCCGAGACCGGTCAAGGTCACCAGCCGCGAACCAGCCAGGAGCCGACGCACCTCCACCGTTTCGGCCGTACGCCCGACGATACTGTTCATCTCCACCGGAAGGCCCGGCATCCTGAGCGGAATGGCGGCATCGGCCATCAAATCACCTCGACGTTCCAATAGGTGCCATCGACAATAGCCATCCGAGCGCCGGAGAACAGGCGCTTTCACTGCCTTCCGGCGACGTTCCGGCATCCGGACCGAGCGCGTTGGCAACGCGGCGCGGGCCTCGTACCGTACCGAAAATTCCGCAGGATGCACTACGAGGAGACAGCACGTGTTCGATCAAATGATCAGATCCGATTCCGGCGGCCGAATCACGACATCACGGTCTGCCGCGGAATTTTTCCGCACGGTGGAAAGCGACCTGGAGCAAGGAATTGTCTCGCCGCGGATCTACAACGACTCGGAGCTCTATTCCTACGAGCTGGACCGCATCTTCGCCCGATGCTGGTGTTTCGTCGCTCACGAGTCCGAAATTCCCATGCCGGGTGACTATGTTCTTCGCTACATCGGGCAGGACCAGTTCATCGTCGTTCGTGACGAGGACGGTGAAGTCCGCGTCCTGTTCAACAAGTGCACGCACCGCGGCAGCCCGGTCTGCCGCGTGGAAAAGGGGAACAGCTCCCACTTCCGCTGCCCCTATCACTCGTGGTTGTTCAAGAACAATGGTGAATGGAGCGGAGCACCGTACCGGAAGAAGGCATACAAACACCTCGACGCCGGCTCCTGGGGGCTGGTCGCCGCACCACACGTCGATTCGGTGCACGGACTGATCTTCGCGTGCCTGGATCCCGCCGCACCGACACTCGACGAGTATCTCGGCGGCATGCGCTGGTATCTGGATGTGCTGTTGGGCCTGGACCCCAAGGGCATACGCGTGATCGGCGAACCACACCGCTGGCGGGTGCCTGCGAACTGGAAATCGGCTGCGGACAACGTCATGGCCGATGCCTATCACGTTCCTTCGCTTCACCGTTCGGCCGAAGAGGTCGGAATGTTCCCGAATATCGAAGCGGGCGGCGCCGGCCCTCAGGGCGTCTCCCGGCATGTGTTTTTCGATGAAGGACACGGAATGATAGTCAACGACGGGTTCCTGCCTCCCCCGTGGCATCGCACCGGCTTCCCGCCCGAGGTGGCCGAGAACTTCCGGCTGGACCACCTCACCGACGATCAGCGCCTGTTCGTCGAAAGCCACTCCGCCACAACATTCCTCATCTTCCCCAACCTCGGGTTGATTCGAGTTCCCGCCTCGCCGCATCCGGATGCTCCGCCGATGGTCTTCACGTATCTGCGGCTCATGCAGCCGGTGCGGCCCGGCACCATGGAGAACTGGAACTGGACCCTCGGCTGGAACAGCGCCCCGGAGCAGTTCAACGAGGACGCCTACGTGGCCGGACTGAGCATGCACGGCCCCGCGGGCATCCTCGAACAGGACGACCCGGTCGCCTGGGCCGGCGCGCCGATAGCCGGCAAGTCGGTCTTCGCCCGAAAAAGCGGAATGCGCTTGAACTTCCAACTCGGCCTCGACGGTATGAGCGACTACGGCGAGGACCCGAAATGGCGTTTCCCGGGCCGGGCGACCACCTCCGCTCTGGGCGAGGCACCCCAGCGCGCCTTCTATCGGCGCTGGCTGCGCGAGGTGTCGACCGAGGATCGCGCCGCGGAACAGGAGAACCACCGGTGACCACGACGCCCGCCACCGCCGCGCCTCGCGACATTGCCGACGAATGCGCTGACTTCTTGTTCCGGGAAGCGGAGTATCTCGACCATCGGCAATTCGATCGCTGGCTCGACTGCCTTTCCAGCGAACTGATCTATCTCATGCCGATCCGCGTCACCCGTGGACCGGAATCACGAGACGTGGAATTCTCTCCCCTGGGATTCCACATGAAAGAGACCTACGCATCGATGAAAATGCGGGTCTCGCGACTGGCCACCGAACACGCATACGCGGAGGACCCGCCGTCACGAACACAGCGGTTGGTGACCAACATCCGGGTCGCCCCCCATGAAGACCCCGAAAAATTCGATGTGGCAAGCAATTTCATGTGCTACCGCAGTCAGGGCGATGGCGTCGAATTCGACCTCATCGTCGGCGAACGCTTCGACGTCCTGCACAAGGGGCCGACGGGATGGAAGCTCGCGGCTCGGACGGTCCATCTGGCGCATACGACGCTCGTGACCGCAAATCTCGGGATATTCCTGTGAAACCGCTACGCCTGAGCAACGAGTTCGCCGAAGTGACCCTACGCATCGTCGACACCGGCAACGGGGAACGGCTCGAGATCGCTTCACCCCGTCGCGGCACCGATATCCGACTCGATCCGGTCGTCTTGGAAGCCCTCACCTGGCAGAGCCGCGATGCCTTCACTCGAATGCTGGAAGGCTCCATCGGCCCCGCGAACCCCTGAATCACACTTCCGGCCCCGGATGCGGGGCCCACAACCACAGAAAGAGGTCGAAATGAGTGAGGGTTGGCTGACCGACAAGGTCGTACTGATCACCGGCGGTGGCACCGGTATCGGCCGCGCCGTCGTCGAACGCTTCGTCGCCGAAGGCGCGCGGGTAGGGGTGCTCGACCGCTCGGACGAAGCCATCGCTGATCTGCGCGCGTTGCCCGCAACGAATGTGGTTGCGACGCAAGGCGATGTACGCAGCCTGGACGATCACAAACAAGCCGTCGCCGACACCGTCGAACAGTTCGGCCGCATCGATGCCCTCGTCACCGTAGCCGGAATCTTCGACTATTTCGTCTCGTTGGAGTCGATCGCGGAGGACCGGATCGACGCGGCATTCACCGAGATGTTCGACATCAACGTCAAGGGCTCGCTGCTGGCGGTGAAAGCCGCACTGCCCGAACTCAAATCGACCCGAGGCAACATCGTGCTGACCATTTCCAACGCCGGCTATCTGCCCGGCGGTGGCGGCCCGTTGTATACCGGATCCAAGTTTGCGGTCCGCGGCCTGCTCTCGCAACTGTCCTTCGAACTGGCGCCCGACATTCGTGTCAACGCGGTAGCTCCCGGCGGGACCGTGACGCCGTTGCGTGGGATCACGGCCATGGAGTCGGGCAACCAGCGCCTGGTCGATATGCCTGATCTACCCCGGCTGATCCGGCAGACCAACCCGCTGCAGGTCGCCTCCGAGCCGGGCGACCACGGATGGGCGTATGTATATCTGGCCTCGAAGGAGCGCACCAAATCGGTGACCGGATGTGTGATCCATTCCGATGGCGGATTGCACAGCCGTGGACTCGTCCCGCTGGGCGGCGAGCTGATCTCGTAACGTCTCCTATCAAGCATGGACCTGCGTCAGCTGCAGTACTTCATCGCGGTCGCGGAGACCGAGAACTTCACCCGCGCCGCACAACAGGTACATGTCGCCCAATCGGGCGTCAGCGCCCATATCAAGGCGCTGGAACGTGAACTGGGCCAAGCACTTTTCGAACGGCGGCCGCGAGCTGTGAAGCTCACGGCCGCCGGCGAGGCCTTGCTGCCTCATGCCCGTGCCGCCATGAACGCGCTGGCGGCGGGGAGAGCATCGATAGATGCACTGACCGGGCTCCTGCATGGTCACGTTGGAATCGGCACGATCACCTCCATTTCCCCGCGCAGCATCGATCTGCCCGAAATTCTGGCTTCCTTCCACCGCCGGCATCCAGGCGTCGACATCACGCTGGTCGAAGACACCGCCGCATCGCTCCTTGCCGGCCTCGCCGAGGGGAAGCTCGATGTCGCCTTCACCAGCCTCATCGAGGAACTGACCGGTGACGTTCGCACGCGGGAATTGCACACCGAACGCGTCGTGGCCGCGTTGCTGCCGACCGATCCGCTGGCGCGCGAGTCACACCTACCTCTGAGCGCCTGCGCGGAGCGCCTTCTCATCGCGCTGCCCGAGGGCTCAGGCCTGCGGCGTCAACTCGACCGCACCCTGGCCCGCGCCGGCGTCCGCGCTCGGATCGCGTTCGAAGCCGGTGACCCCGATGTCCTGGTCGCTATGGCGGAAAAGGGGCTCGGCATGGCGTTGGTTCCGGAATCGGCGCTGCGACACAACCAGCGGCTCGTCGCGGTCCCGATCCCGGAGCTTCCCCTCGGCCGGCTCGGAGTGGTGTGGCGCAATCTGAGCGTCGTGGTCCCCGCCGCCCGCGTGTTCGTCGAACACACGGTGCGGCAAACCGCCGCCCGACAGACCAGCCGGTAATGCTCAACCGGCCGCGGGCTCTGCCCCGACAGGCGATTCCGACCGAGCACGGCGTGCGGCATGCAGTCCCGTCCAGCGCCGAGCCTGCGGTGCGTCCAGGTCGAATTGGTCCAGGATCCGCGTGACAATGTGGTCGACGATGTCATCGATGGTCTCGGGACGGTTGTAGAACGCCGGCATGGGCGGCACGATGCGTGCACCCATGCGGCTCAGCGCAAGCATGTTCTCGAGATGGATTTCGCTCAGCGGCGTCTCTCGCGGTGCGAGGACCAGCCGGCGCCCCTCCTTGAGCACCACATCCGCGGCCCGGCAAATCAGATTGTCCGCATGCCCGTGCCGGATCCCAGCCAAGGTACGCATACTGCACGGCACCACGATCATTCCGGCCGTGCGAAACGAACCCGAAGAGATCGCCGCACCCTGCTCGCCGAACTTGTAGGTGACATCGCTCAACGCGGCCACATCCCGCACGGAATAGCCGGTCTCGACCTCGATATTGGATCTCGCCCACGTACTCATGACCAGATGTGTTTCCACCCCGGCCATCGCGTGCAACGTCTCCAGCAGGCGCACGGCGAACGGCGCCCCGCTGGCTCCGGTGACACCGACGATCAACCGCATCGGTTCGCTCATGGCCGCACCCGCCCCTCGTGCATCTGCTCCAGCTGCGTCAGCACCGCTGAGCTGCGCCGCCAGTCCTCGTGCTCGGCCAGCGCCGCGGTGGTGTGAAAGGTCAAGGGCTGCATAGGGATACCGATATCGTCGCGTTTGTGCTCCACCACTGCGAACAGACCGCCGAAAAGGCCGTCCTGCTGCAGAGAGGCCGTCAGTTCCAATTTCATGTGATGGCATGTTGTGTCGTGTATCGCGAGCAACGCGGCCCGGCCGGACCGCCGCAGATTCGCCTGCGTTCCGGCGCCGGCCACGACGGCCGTCAATGCCTGCCCGTCAGCGGTGGGCTCAAGTTCTGATCGGGACAGCAGTGCGGTGTGCGGAAAACCCCGCCGGTCCACCGACAGCAACGGATAGATCTGTTCACGCACTCCGATGGTCGGGTAGCCGCGCAGCAGCGCGACAACCTCGGCAGGTAGTGGCATCATGTCGGGACCTTCCTGTGCGACACGGTGGACGGCGGGGGGGATGTATCAGAGGGAAAGCGCGGACTTCCACCGCTCGCGGATTTCCGCTCGATACGGTTCATCGAACCGATTCGCACGCGGGTAGGAGTCCTTCCATGCGAACGGTTTACAAGCGTCGATGAGCACGATGCCCATCGACATATCGCCCGACTCGCGCTTGGCTGGAGCCAGCCTGGGATCGATGGCCGTGGTGGGCGTCCGTAGTACATGAATGGATTCCCCGGGATCGACCCGGGTGAACATCGCCCACAGCACATGGTTGATATCGGTGATGTCGATATCGTCATCGACGACGACGAAGTACCGCTCCATGCCGCCTGTGCGTTTGCGGCCCGCGGCAGCCAGCAACGCGTGCATGGCGTCGCCAGCACCGGTTTGCTCGATGGAAATCACCATCATCAACTGGCGGGCGTAGGCCCACACGCCCCGAATATTCTGCACGCCGGATGCCTCGAGATGATCCCAGGTCACCGATGCCGAGTACAACGGAACAGCCTGATCACCGGCAGGCACGGTAGGAATCATGGGTGGTGCGCCGAGAATTATCGGATCATTGCGATGCATGACTCGGTTGACCCGGACCACGGTTTCGTGACCGGCGTGGGTGAAATATCCGGTCCATTCGCCGAACGGCCCCTCCATCACCGACTCTTCCTCAACTGGCGGCATTTCCCCCTGAATGACGATTTCCGCGTGGGCCGGAATCGGGATATCACTTCCCGGCGCATACAAGATTTCGACGCCCTGGCCACGGAGCCCGCCCGCCACGTCGTATTCGGAAACACCCGCCGGCGCCGCGATCGCGGCAACTGTCGAAAGAATCGGATCCGACCCCACGACAACCGCGATGGGACAGGCGACGCCGCGATCCCAATACTTCTGCGCGATCGCGCGAGCATGCCGGTTGCCCAACATCCACAAAGACAGCCGATCCTTGCCCTGGATGCAACCTCGGTAGGTGCCGACATTGACCCAGCCCGTATCGGGGTCCCGGGTGATCACCATGCACGCCGTGCCGATGTAGCGGCCGCCGTCGCCGTCGTGCCAGCGGGGAGCGGGAAACACCGTCAAGTCGACATCCGCACCCTCCATGACGTTTTCGAGAACCGTGCCGGAGGAGACCTCCACGGGAGGAATCGGCTCGATCTGCTTGCTCAGATCTTTCCAGGCCCGGATTATGTCCATCTTGGAGGTATCGGCCGGCAGGCCGAGCGCGACCGCGCACCGCTCGGCCGTGCCCATGAAGTTGGTGAAGACCCGATAGCCGGGAGGGTAGCCCGGAATATTGTCGAACAGCAGCGCCGGCCCTTCCTTTTCGGCCATGAGCTCAGTGATCGCGCCGATCTCCAAATCCCAATCGGCCCCCTCGACGAGCCGAACCTCCTGATCACCCAGCTTTTCGGTGAGATTGTCGATGTAATGGCGCAAGTCGCGAAACAGTGTCATATCGAATTCGGACGCTCCCGTAGGCGCGACCTTTCCCTTCCGTTGGTTCGAGCAATTCGGCTCCGGAAACCGACGGCGAAGAATTCGTATCCGATTCGTTTCGCCTACAACGAGTTTCGTCCGGCGGCGGCGACAAGTCCAATATCTGGAACTGCTGGGCGCCATCTGGAAATCGAATAGCGGCTCGACGAGTCGTATGGGATCGGGAGGCCGACCACGCACTCGACGGGGCGCGCCCCTACTGGGATCACCATGGTGCTGACCGAGCTCGTCGAGCAGCAGCATTCGACGGGGAAGCGCTCACCGGAAGCTGCGTGCGCGCCGTCATACGCCATCGAGCAGCTACCTCGCTCATGGCCGCCGCCCCGGG
>NZ_JBMVFU010000052.1:0-4847 GCF_049538315.1 Nocardia sp. AB354
CGCCCGCGCCGCTATTCGTTCCAGCGTGTTCGGTCATTTCTACGCGCACCCTTTGGTCGAAAACTCTCGTCTTGTCAGCCGTCCTTCTTAGCTTAGGCTAAGTTGACGTGCGGGCCGGGCGCCTGCCCGACTGCTCCGCCGATGCTGCCTCGTTGCCGCGCGGAGCTCTCCCGATCCGTGCACCGGATGTGGCCGGAGTTCTGGTGATTCTATCGGTGGCACACACCGCCGCTATTCCCGGTATCCGCGCGAAAATGCGGGCGTGATCTTCGACACTTGGACCCGCCGGGGATGATGCAGGGCATGAATGATCCGGCTACCTCGATCGATCAGCGCGACACGACGCGGTCGGCGAAGCCGTTCCTGATCGCCGCGGCCATCGCCGTCCTGGCGGTGCTCGCCGTCGTCATCCTCGGAATCACCCGCCCGGCTGAGAACAATCTCACAGATCCGGATCGGGTCGCCATCGCGGCGCGCAACTTCGCCACGGCGAGAAGCGATTCCGACGCCGACCGGCGCAAGACCACCGAATGCACCGGGTTCGACGAGAAGAAGTCGCCGCTGGGCGCCGACTCGGCGGGCAAGAAGGTGGAGATCGCCGGAGTCGACGCGGTGCACATCGACGGCGACCGCGCGACGGCGTCGGTGACCAGCCGGATCGACGGTCGCCAGTCCGCGGCGAACTGGAATTTCAGTCGCGAGAACGGCACCTGGCTGGTGTGCGTCAACCCCTGAGCCGCCGCTGTCCATGTTTGACAATCGGGCCTGTGACCAGGCATTCTCGGTTCAGGTCATGAGTACCAGCGGTAAGCCCCGGCTCGCTGGTCGGCAACCCTCCTCCGCGGTGGGGTGCTCCGGGTGACGACCTGGCCGCGGTCCGACCGGACGCGGCAAGTGCGGATTCCGTAGGAGGTTCGACAAGTGAGCTACGCCGGTGACATCACGCCCGGGCAGGCGTGGGAGTTGTTGCGCGACAATCCGGATGCGGTGCTGGTGGATGTGCGCACCGAGGCCGAATGGCGGTTCGTCGGAGTGCCCGACACCACCTCGATCGAGCGGCCGACCGCCCTCATCGAATGGGTCGACGGCACCGGCGCACCCAACCCCGTATTCGTGGAGCAGTTGAAGCAGGTGCTGGCCGATCGCGCGGGCGACAGCGATGCCCCGGTGATCTTCCTGTGCCGGTCCGGGCAGCGTTCGATCGGTGCGGCCACGGCGGCGACGGCGGCCGGTTTCGCGCCCTCCTACAACGTGCTCGAGGGTTTCGAGGGTCCGCTGGATGCCGAGGGGCATCGCGGCGGCGCCGGTTGGCGCGCACTCGGCCTGCCGTGGCGGCAGTCGTGAGCGGATCTGTTGTGCGGCAATTCTTTTCGTGGAGGCAGTCATGATCACCGGCGGTGCATTCGATCGGCCGCTGCCCGAGGGGGTGGGACCGGCGACCCTGGGCGTGCGCGGCGGGCTGCGCCGCTCCGGGTTCGAGGAGACCTCCGAGGCGCTGTATCTGTCGTCCGGATTCGTCTACGAGAGCGCCGAGGCGGCCGAAGCGGCCTTCACCGGCGATATCGAGCATTTCGTCTATTCGCGCTACGGCAATCCGACGGTCGCGATGTTCGAGGAGCGGATGCGGCTGCTCGAGGGCGCCGAGGCGTGCTTCGCCACCGCCAGCGGCATGTCCGCGGTGTTCACCGCGCTGGCCGCGCTGCTCGGGCAGGGGGACCGGCTGGTGGCCGCGCGCAGCCTGTTCGGTTCCTGTTTCGTGGTGTGCAACGAGATCCTGCCGCGCTGGGGCGTGGAGACCGTCTTCGTCGACGGTGAGGATCTCGACCAGTGGGAGCAGGCGCTCTCGCAGCCGACGGCCGCGGTGTTCTTCGAAACTCCCTCGAATCCGATGCAGACCCTCGTCGACGTGCGGCGGGTGAGCGAACTGGCCCATGCCGCCGGCGCGAAGGTCGTGCTGGACAACGTGTTCGCGACGCCGCTGCTGCAGCGCAGTCTCGACCTCGGCGCCGATGTGGTGGTCTACTCGGGCACCAAGCACATCGACGGACAGGGTCGCGTCCTCGGCGGTGCGATCCTCGGCACGAGCGATTACATCAACGGGCCGGTCAAGAATCTGATGCGCCACACCGGCCCGGCGCTGAGCCCGTTCAACGCCTGGACCCTGCTGAAGGGACTGGAGACGATGCCACTGCGGGTGCGTCAGTCGACGCAGTCCGCGCTGGCCGTCGCCGAGTTCCTGGAACAGCATCCGGGCGTGGCCTGGACGAAGTACCCGTTCCTCGCCTCGCATCCGCAGCACGAGCTGGCGACCGCGCAGATGTCCGGCGGCGGCACCGTGGTGACCTTCGAACTCGCCGCGGGCCCCGACGAGGGCAAGAAGCGGGCCTTCGAGGTGCTGAACCGGCTGCGCATCGTCGACATCTCCAACAACCTCGGCGACGCCAAGACCCTGATCACGCATCCGGCGACCACCACGCATCGTGCGATGGGTCCGGAAGGCCGTGCGGCGGTGGGACTCACCGACGGGGTGCTGCGCATTTCGATCGGTCTCGAGGATGTGGAGGATCTGCTCGGTGATCTGGAGCAGGCGCTGAGCTGACCGCCGGGCATTGACAGCATGCTGTCAACCGTGACAGCATGCTGTCATGACTCAGACGGTTCATGTGGCGGTGTACGACACGTTCGCGGATTGGGAGCCGAGCTACGTGACGGCCGGCATCAATCGCCCGTTGATGCAGCGCGAGCCGGGAAGTTGGCAGATTCGCACGGTCGGCGCCACCTCCGCGCCGGTCACCTCGATGGGCGGATTGCGCGTGGTTCCCGATCTCACTCTGGACCAACTCTCCCCGGCCGACAGCGCGATGCTGATCCTGCCCGGCGCCGACATCTGGGAGGACGGGCAACTCGCGCGGTTCGCCCAGGCTGCAGAGGACTTCCTGAAGGCCGGCGTACCGGTCGCGGCGATCTGCGGTGCGACCTACGGCCTGGCGAAACAGGGCTTGCTCGATGCTCGTCCGCACACCGGCAACGCGGCTGACAATCTCGCCTCGACCGGATATTCGGGAGCGCACCACTATGTGGACGAGCCGGCGGTGACCGACGGCGATCTGATCACCGCGAGCGGCATCGCACCGATCGACTTCGCACGCCACATCTTCGCGCGGCTGGATCTGTTCGAGCCGGCCGTCCTGGATGCGTGGTATCGGCTCTACGCGGACCGGGATCCGAGCGGGTTCTTCGCCCCGCAGGCCGCGGCGGTCGAGCCGGCATGAGCCGCGGTGATGCCGAACTGTTCTCCGCGGCGGCGATCACGACCTTCAAACTGAACGGCCAATTCCTCACGATCGCAGAGGAATTGGCGAAACCGGCGGAGATCACCGCGGCCTGGTGGCAGGTGCTGGGTGCGGTGCTGCACGAACCGCTGCCGGTATCGGGGATCGCGCGGGAGATGGGTATCACCCGCCAGAGTGTGCAGCGCATCGCGGATCTACTGGTGGGCAAGGGATTGGCCGAATACCGGCCGAATCCGTCGCATCGCCGCGCGAAGCTGGTGGCGATCACCGATGCGGGCTACGCTGCCGTCCGCCGGATCACCCCGAAGCATGCTGTCATGGCGAAACAGCTTGCGCGACAATTGGGTTCGCAGCGTTTCGCCGAAGTGGTGGATGCGCTGGGTGATCTGTCGGCCGCGCTGGAGGCGCTGGAATCCGGAGAACGCGGCGGAAGTCCGGACTGACGGAATCCTGCGCCGGAAAGTACCGTGCCGGCGTACCTCCGGTGCGCCGGCCGGACCTTCCCGCTCAGGCCGCGAACGGATTCTCGGTGCGGCCCACGAGATCGGCCACCGAATCGATCACCAGCGTCGGCCGGTACGGGAACTGTTCCATCGACGCCCGGGTGGAGATCCCCGAGGTCACCAGGACCGTGCGCATGCCCGCCTCGAGTCCGGCGATCACATCGGTGTCCATCCGGTCACCGATCATCACCGCCGACTGCGAATGCGCGCCGATCTGCCGCAGCGCCGAGCGCATCATCAGCGGATTCGGTTTCCCCACGTAGTACGGGTCGCGCCCGGTCGCCCGGGTGATCAGCGCGGCCACGGAACCGGTCGCGGGCAGCACGCCCTCGCGGGAGGGCCCGGTGGGGTCGGGATTGGTGGCGATGAACCGGGCGCCGCGTTCGACCAGCCGGATCGCGGTGGTGATCGCCTCGAACGAATAGGTTCGCGTCTCACCGAGGACGACGTAATCAGGATCGCTGTCGGTCAGCACGTAGCCGATCTCGTGCAGGGCGGTCGTCAATCCCGATTCGCCCACCACGTATGCCGTCCCGCCGGGACGCTGCTCGTTCAGGAAGGTGGCCGTCGCGGTTGCCGAGGTCCAGATCGAGGACGCCGGAATGTCCAGCCCGATCCGGCGCAGGCGGGCCTGCAGATCGCGCGGGGTGCGGATGGAATTGTTGGTCAGGACCAGGTACGGAATCTCGCGCTCGGTCAGCTCCGTCAGGAACGCATCGGCGCCGGGAATGAGGTGGTCCTCGTGCACCAGCACGCCGTCCATATCGGTCAGGTAGGACAGAATCGGTTCGCTGTCGGCAGTCACGAGCCAATTGTGGGCTATCGGCGGTAGCGATGTGATGTTCCGGTAGGTCGTACGCGCGGCGGCCGCGGAATTCGCTCTGGTTATGGTCGAATGCGACCGCAACTTGCCGCGCTGTGGACAGTCGGGACAGGAATTCGGGACACCCGTCCGGCGCTGCACTCGGTCGACGCGGTCGTCTCCCGCCCGGGAGCCGGCCCAAGCACGCACGTGACGGCGAACAGGAGTGGCGCAGTGAGTGATCTCAAG
>NZ_JBMVFU010000053.1:0-4126 GCF_049538315.1 Nocardia sp. AB354
CGGCTTGCGCGAGCTCGCGCCGCCGGGATGGCAGCGGCTGGAGGCATCGTTCGCGTTGACCGTTGTCACCGAATCGGCGTTGTTCGTGGTCGATGACGGGCACGGGCCGGTCAGGTGTCAGGTGTCGGATGAGGTGTGGGCGTCGGTGCGCCGGCACCGGCAGGTTTCGGCCGAGCTGGAGAGCGAGCCGTGGTGGCGGATGGTGGTGCGCGCCGACGCGGAGGACGTCGAGGTCGTCGTCGATCACGGGGCCGAGCCGTTTCCCGGTGAGCAACTGTTCGCACCACAGGCGTATCTGGCCGACCTGGAACGGTATCCGCGCGGCCGGCTGCCGGTGTGGTTGGCGGCTTACATCGGGCGCGGCGAATCCCAGTCGAGGCCGCCGCGCGCCGCCTGGGACGGAATGCGGGCGGACCGGAGTGCGGGCGTGCGGGCGGTGCCGGTGACCGGCGAGTTGCCGGACCTGCGAACACTGTGGGCGCGGTGGGCGGTGCTGGCCTCGGCCTTCGTGGCGGCCGGCTCGGAACGGGGGCCACGGATCGGTCCATCCGTGGGCGTCTTCGAAAGTGCCGGACACAGCGGTTCGACGTTGACGCTGCTCCCCGGAGACCGGGCGGTGCTGTCGGGTGGGGTATGGGAGGCCCCCGCGTTGGACCTCGCCTACAACGGTGGTGGCGCGATGCCGAATGTGTTTGCGGGAGCACCTGATTGGGTGGCCGACCCGGTGCTCGATCCGCGGGTGATGACCGGCATGCTGTCGTTTTGCTACTGGTGGGAGAAGGGGCGGTGGTACCGTGGCGGATCCGCTCCGATGTCGGAATGCGCGGCGGCGATGCCCGCGGTGTGGACTGCCGACACGGTGGCGCGAGTAGTCGCCGACGTGGTGGAGAAGTCGTCGCCGGATGCTGCCGAGTTGCTGGTGTCGGCGGCGCAGGCCGCCGCGGTGACACGCGAGGCGATCGTGCAGGCGGTCGGTGACGAGACCGAGGTCGACGTCGCCGGTGCGCTGTTCCAGTTCGCACTCGCGGATCTGACGGCCGGCGAAGTCGCAGGGATCAGCGAAGCGGAGGCGTTGAAACTGGTTCGCGATCACATCCGCGAGCGAGGGTACGACACCGCGGATTATCCTCCGTCGTCCCTGCGCGCCGACCGGATCAGCGTGGGCTGGATGGTGCGATCGCCGGTGCCGGACAACGACATCGCCCTGGACCGTGCGGTCTTCTATGTCGCCGACGACGGCGCCGTGGAGCGCTCGAGTTCGTCGGTGCCGCTGTCGGTTTTCGTGACCGACTTCGAGCGACGGTTCCGCCTGCGGGTCGGCGACCGGATGTGACGGCTCGAGGCGGGATATGAGCGGCGAACTTCGATTGGACCTGGCCGGCTTGCGCGAACGGGGTGCCCGGCTGGCCGAACTCGCCGACCGGGTGGGGCAGACCCACACTGGCCTGCGGGACTGCCTGGAGCAGGCCCACGGTAGCTGGGGCGACGACAACATGGGCCGTCAGTTCGCGGAGCAGTTCACACCGCATGCCGATCAAACGCTCGCCAATGTGCGGGACATGGCGAAGGGGCTGCACAGCACTGCGGCCGGAATCATCGGTGTCGCAAACGAATTCGATGCGCAGGATGCCGGCAACGCCGCCCGGCTGGCCGACGCGGCAGGAGATCTGGATCCGGGAACCGGGAGTTCGGCCACGCTTGCGCCGGACAACGCGGCCGGCACGCCGTCACCCGTCGATGCGGGTCCACAGCTCCCGTACGACCCCGCCGCAGGCTCCCCGGCTCGGAACTCTCCGGTCGCCGGCGGTCCGGCGCATCCCACCGGCGGCGCGCAGCGCGCCGACCAACCCCCGGCCGGAGGCTCGCAGTCAGCGAACGGTTCTCCAGCGCGGACCGTCCCGCCGAATGGGGCGCAGTCCCGCTCACCGTGGAATCAGGACCGGCCGGAGTCCACCCCTTCCGGGCGGGAGAAGCAGCCCCCGGCCGGTGACTCCGGTCGCCGGTCCTCATCCGTTTCGGCACCGTCCCCATCCTCGTCGGGACTACCTCCGGCCGACCGCCGCGCGGCGCCCCGAGCAGCGGACGCCTCGTCCGGCAGTCGAGCGGCACCTACGAAACGGGGCGATACCCCGTGGGGAGGGCAACCGCCTCGCCCTCCCGCCACACCGGGAAGGGCCGACACCCCTGGAAAGACCGGCTCCCCCGGCAAGCCGGAGGAGAATTCTCGGCACGGTTCGCCGCCACGTGACAACCGTCCGTCCCGCGACAAGGCACGCCCGGGTGATCGGCGCCGCTCTCGCGAGCAGCCGTCCGACCCGATGATCGGTTGGCTGGCGCGGACATTGGCCGAGCGCCACGGTGTACAGGTGATCGGGTTCGACACACCCGGCCTTCAGCTGCCGTCCGTACGAGACTTCGTGGCAGCGGTGGACCGGGTGCTCACCGACTATCCGGTGATCGGTCTGGATACGGTCGCGGTGGCAGAGCTCGACGGTGAGCTCGGCATGGTGCGATGGAGTCGTGAACCGGGCGCCGAGGGCGCCACCGACTCGATAACGCTCGACCGGCGCACAGCGCAAGAGCCGGCGGCAGCCGCCCCGCCCACCGAACCCGGCGGCGACCCGGCGCGCTCGGACATCTATCCGGCGACGCTTCGGGAGTTCGGCCGGGCCCTCGACGCCGTCGGCTGCGGCGTCGCGCGCAAGCAGGCACAACGTGTCCTGATCGCGGAATACCTGCGCCGGCAGCCGGACCGCACACTCGCCGAGGTGGTGAGCGGTTACCGGGATTGGCGAGCCGAGTTGGCCGGAAAGGCCTCGTTCCCTGGTGAATTCGATGTGGGCGAGGCGCTCGGATTCGCGTTCGCGGAGGTCGTGCAGCACGGCGCGGAGGCGGGCATACAGGCGAGATTGCTGCATGCGGTGCTGATCGCCGCGGCATCTCGACCGGCATAGGCGGTGCCGGTGGACGGTTCGTTGTTCAGCCCCGTTGTGGAGTTGCGGAACACCTTCGAAAGTCTTCCCGACATGCTGCGGCGCCCGATCGAGATGGTGGTGTTCGGCGGCGAACTCCCGCGCGCCGACATCTCCGCCATGCGCCGGATGGCCGCCGAGCTCCGCGCCCACGGTGACGAGCTGGACGGACAGTCGAGGGATATCAAAGCGCTCCTCGCGCAGGAAGATTCGGTGGGCGAGCTGGCAAACCAGCTGCGCGAGGCATTGCATTCGTACGGGAAAGGCGCGGCCCAGCTCGGTGCCGACGTCGGCACCCTGGCCGACCAGGCGCAGGCGGCCGCCAACGACGCGGAGAAGTGGCTGTGCGTGATGTTCACGTTCGGCATCCACTTGGCGTGGCGAATCTTCAGCGTGGTGACCAGCGCGGCGGCAACAGGTCCGGCCGGCGCGACCGCGGCGGCGCCGACCGTGGACGCCATGCTGGTCGAGGGGCGTGGCGAAGTAACGGCGATGCGAACCGCCCTGGCACGGGCGATCGAGGAGGGCGCGGCGAAGGCGGCTGCCCGGCTGACCGCGCCGGGAGGCTTGCGGTTCGTCACCATGCTGGGCAAGGCGGCCGCGCTGCCCGTGGGCGTGGACGCGGGTGTGCAGGCGCTGCAGGTCGCCACCGGCGATCGGACCGCCGACATCATCGGATCGGACGGTTCGAATCCGACCGGAATCGATCTGAAGTCGATCGAAGTCGCCGCCTTGGCCGGCGCGGGTGGAGCGGTGGGCGGCATGGTCGCCGGCAAGTTCGCGCCGATGGTGTTCCCCCGGATCGGCAGCAGTCGCTTGGCCATCGGCCTGGTGCACGGTACCGCCGGCGCGATATCGGGTTTGGGTGCGGCGTCGCTGGTGGCTGGTTGGCCGCAGCATTACGACCAGGTGCTCGCGCCGCTGCTCAACGGCGCATTCGCCGGGGGCGTGTATTCCCGCAGCGGAGCCCATCCGTCGGCGATCGACGGCGGCGCGACATTCACACCGCCCGACGCGATCTCGGCAGGGCACGACGGGAAAGCCGCGACACCTCGGCGACCGGTCGAGGTGTCGGCGGAATCGAAACGGGCGTGGGCGGACGCGCAGAAGGCCTGGGGCTCGACCGCGGAGACCACGAAGACCGCAGGTGAGCG
>NZ_JBMVFU010000054.1:0-4068 GCF_049538315.1 Nocardia sp. AB354
TGCCGGAACGGACATCGCGGATGATGTGCGCGTGCGCAATACGGCGCGGTTGCTGATTTCGTCCAGCCGGGTGTGTTCGGATTCGTCGAGCAGGTCCACTGATGACAGTGGTTGTTCCGGGTCGCGGGTCAGTTCGGTCAGTGTTCGTTCGAGCCGTTGGATGAGTGTTTCGATGGTGGTGGTGTCGAAGATGTCGGTGCGGAATTCCGCTGCGCCGGTGAGTCCGGCGGAGTCGCCGTTGTCGGTGAAGCGTTCGCCGAGGGAAAACGCCAGGTCCATGCGGGCGGTGTGGGTATCCACCGGGAGCGAGCTGATCTGGAGGTCGTCCAATATCAAACCGGCTGCGGGGTCGTTGTTTCCGGTGAAGTTCTGCCAGGCCAGCAGCACTTGGATGAGGGGGTGATGCCTCAGTGATCTGGCTGGGTTGAGTCGTTCGACCAGGACTTCGAAGGGCACGTGTTGGTGTTCGAAGGCTTCGAGGCTGCGGGTGCGGACTTGGGTGAGTAGCTCGGTGAGGGTGGGATCCCCGGTCAGGTCGACTCGCAGTATCAAGGTGTTGACGAAGAAGCCGACCAATTCGTCGAGGGCGGGGTCGTCGCGGCCGGCGACCGCGAATCCGATTGCCACATCGGAGTTGGCGCTGAGTTTCGACAACAGCACTGTCAGCGCGGTTTGGATGACCATGAAGTTGGTCGCGTTGTGCCGGCGTGCGATCCGGCTGATTTGCTGGTGTAGTTCGGGGGGCCAGTCGATTTCTACGGTGGCGCCGTGGTGGTCGGTAGTTGGTGGGTAGGGTCGGTCGGTGGGGAGTTCGAGGTGTTCGGGCATTCCGGCGAGGGTGTGTTTCCAGTACTCGAGTTCGGTGGTGATGGGGCTGTGGGGGTCGTGTAGGTCGCCGAGTTGGGTGCGTTGCCAGAGTGTGTAGTCGATGTATTGCACCGCCAACGGCGACCGATCCGGCGCTCGGCCGGCGCACCGGTCGGCATACGCCACACTCAAATCGGCGGCCAGCGGCCTCAGCGACCAGCCGTCAGCAGCGATATGGTGCATCACGATCACCAGCACGTGTTCTCGATCGGCAACTTCGAAAACCTTTGCCCGCAAGGGAATTTCGGCCGACAAGTCGAACGGGTAGCATGCCGCCGCGTTGACCGCCACATCCAGCTGGGTGCCCGACCACCCGGTCGCATCGACAACCTCCCACCCGAAATCGACCCGCTCGACGGGGATAACCACCTGCCGGGGCGTCCCCTCGACCGTGCCGAACACCGTGCGGAGGCTTTCATGCCGGCCCACCACATCGGCCAGCGCTGCACGCAGCGCCTCGACATCGAGCCCACCGCTCAACCGCAACGCCGCCGCCACGTTGTAGAGCGGGGAGGGGCCCTCCAGTTGGTCGATGAACCACAGTCGTCGCTGGGCATACGACAACGGAATTACCGGGGGCCGTTCGACGGGTGTCAGTCGTGGGAGTCGGCTCGAACCCGCGCGACCGATACCGGAGGCCAGCCGGGCAACGGTGGGTGTGTCGAATACGGTGCGTACGGAGAGGTCGGTGTCGAGTGTGGTGTTGATCGCGGCGATCAGGCGCATCGCCGATAGTGAGTCTCCGCCGAGGTCGAAGAACGAGTCGTCGATGCCGACGTGGTCGAGTCCGAGTGTGTGGGCGTAGATGGTGGTGAGGATTTCCTCGACGGGGGTGCTCGGCGCGCGACACCCGCTCGCCGCGTATTCGGGTGCCGGGAGGGCACGGGTGTCGAGTTTGCCGTTGACGGTCAGTGGTAGCGCGGGCAATGTCATGACTGCCGCGGGGATCATGTAGGCGGGAAGTCGTTCGGCGAGTTGGGCGCGTATGTCGGTGGGGTTTGCCGTGCCGGTGATGTAGGCGACGAGGCGCTTGTCTCCAGGGTTGTCTTCGCGGGCGATCACCGCCACCTGTTCCACCCCGTCCAATCCGGTCATGGCATCCCGGACTTCGCCGCATTCGATGCGATATCCGCGGATTTTGACCTGCTCGTCGGCGCGGGCCACATATCGCAGCTGACCGTCGTGTCCCCAGCGGACGAGGTCGCCGGTGCGGTACATGCGTGTCCCGGGCTTCCCGAATGGGCAGGCGGTGAATCGCGTCGCGGTCAGTGCGGTGCGCCGCCAGTATCCGCAGGCGACTCCCGCGCCGGCGACGTAGAGTTCGCCGGTGACGCCGACCGGCACGCGCTGTAGTCGGTTATCGAGGACGAACAACGCTGCCCCGGCTACTGGTGCCCCGATCGGCGGAGTTCCCGATCCGGGTGTCAAAGGTGGAGTGAGGGTGACGCACATGGTGGTCTCGGTGGGTCCGTAGCCGTTGATCACCGTGTGTGCGGGCGCCCATTGGTCTATCACTCGGGCGGGGCAGGTTTCACCGCCGAGTATCAGGGTCAGCGGTTCCAGGTCTTGTGGCGTGAGCATCGCTGCCGCAGTGGGTGTTTGGGTCAACACCGTGACGTGTTCGGCAGCAAGCGCATCGTGAAAGTCGCTGGGGGAGAGGGTGATCGAGTCGGGTAGGACGACCAGTCGGCCGCCGTGGAGTAGCGGGGCCCAGATTTCCCACACCGAAATGTCGAAGGCGAGCGAATGGCATTGCGCCCATACCTGTTCGGAGGCGGATGTAGGGCCGGTGTCCAGGGTCGTCAGTAGTTGGGTGATGTTGCGGTGGGTGGTGGCCACGCCTTTGGGCACCCCGGTGGTGCCGGAGGTGTAGATGAGGTAGGCGATGGTGTCCGGGCGTGGCGCCGGGAGCGCGGTGTTGGGTTGGCTGTGGATTGCGGGGTTGTCGACATCGATGATCGGTATGTCGATTCCGTCGAGTCGTCCGGCCAGGTCGGCGGTGGTGATCACGGCCGCCGGTGTGGCGTCGGCAATCATGAATTCGATTCGTGCCCTTGGATGTTCGGGATCGATGGGCAGGTAGGCCGCCCCCGTCTCGAATACCGCGGTGATGGCGGTGATCGCTTGTGCCGAGCGTTGCATCAGTAGCCCGACCACGCATCCGGGACCTACACCGTGGCCGCTGAGCAGATGCGCCAGCCGGTTCGCCGCCTCGTCGAGTTGCCGGTAACTGTATGAACGATCGCCGCAGCTCAATGCTGTTGCGTTGGGGGTGCGGGCGACCTGTTCGGCGAACAGTTCCGGTACCGACTTCATCGATGGTGTGCCCGTACGCAATACGGCACGGTTGCCGATCTCGTCCAGCCGGGTGTGTTCGGTCTCGTCGAGCAGGTCTATCGATGACAGTGGTTGTTCCGGGTTGGTGGTGACGGCGTTCAGTGTTCGTTCGAGCCGTTGGATGAGTGTTTCGATGGTGGTGGCGTCGAAGATGTCGGTGCGGAATTCCACTGCTCCGCCGAGTCCGGCGGGTTCGCCGGTATCGGTGAAGCGTTCGCCGAGCGAAAACGCTATGTCCATGCGGGCGCTGTGAGTATCCACCGGAAGCGAGGTGACCTGGAGCTCTTCCAGCGCCAAACCGGCTGCGGGGTCGTTGTTTCCGGTGAAGTTCTGCCAGGCGAGCAGAACCTGGATCAGCGGGTGATGTGTCAATGATCTGGCCGGATTGAGTCGTTCCACCAGTACCTCGAACGGGACGTGCCGGTGTTCGAACGCTTCCAGGCTGCGGGCGCGGACCTGGGTCAACAGCTCGGTGAAGGTGGGTACCCCGGTGAGGTCGACTCGCAGTATCAAGGTGTTGACGAAGAAGCCGACCAACTCGTCGAGGGCGGGATCGTCACGACCGGCGACGGCAAAGCCGACCGCTACGTCGGGGTCGGCGCTGATCTTCGACAACAGCACCGTCAGGGCGGCCTGGATGACCATGAAGCCGGTCGCGTTGTGTTCGCGCGCGGTCCGGTTGATCTGCTGCTGCAGTCTCGCCGGCCATTCGACTTTCAGGCCGGCGCCGTGGTGGTCGGGGGTCGGTGGGTAGGGTCGGTCGGTGGGGAGCTCGAGGTGTTCGGACATCCCGGCCAGGGCCTGTTCCCAGAACGCCAGCTCGACAGCGATAGCACTGTGCGGGTCCCGCAGTTCACCAAGCCA
>NZ_JBMVFU010000055.1:0-3205 GCF_049538315.1 Nocardia sp. AB354
GTGTGTTGTTTCAGATACCGCACAGTGGACGCGTAGCAGCTTTGTTGGTAAGTCCTCGGCCTATTAGTACCAGTCACCTCCATGCGTTACCGCACTTCCAGTTCTGGCCTATCAACCCAATGGTCTGTTGGGGGCCTTACCCCCTTAAAGGGGTGAGAAACCTCATCTTGGAACAGGCTTCCCGCTTAGATGCTTTCAGCGGTTATCCCTTCCGAACGTGGCCAACCAGCCGTGCCCCTGGCGGGACAACTGGCACACCAGAGGTTCGTCCGTCCCGGTCCTCTCGTACTAGGGACAGCCTTCCTCAAGTTTCTAACGCGCGCGGCGGATAGAGACCGAACTGTCTCACGACGTTCTAAACCCAGCTCGCGTGCCGCTTTAATGGGCGAACAGCCCAACCCTTGGGACCTACTCCAGCCCCAGGATGCGACGAGCCGACATCGAGGTGCCAAACCATCCCGTCGATATGGACTCTTGGGGAAGATCAGCCTGTTATCCCCGGGGTACCTTTTATCCGTTGAGCGACACCGCTTCCACATGCCGGTGCCGGATCACTAGTCCCGACTTTCGTCCCTGCTCGACCTGTCAGTCTCACAGTCAAGCTCCCTTGTGCACTTACACTCAACACCTGATTGCCAACCAGGCTGAGGGAACCTTTGGGCGCCTCCGTTACATTTTGGGAGGCAACCGCCCCAGTTAAACTACCCACCAGGCACTGTCCCTGAACCAGATCATGGCCCGAGGTTAGAGGTCCAATACGACCAGAGTGGTATTTCAACGACGACTCCACGAACACTGGCGTGCCCGCTTCACAGTCTCCCACCTATCCTACACAAACCGTACCGAACACCAATACCAAGCTATAGTGAAGGTCCCGGGGTCTTTTCGTCCTGCCGCGCGTAACGAGCATCTTTACTCGTAATGCAATTTCGCCGAGTCTGTGGTGGAGACAGCAGAGAAGTCGTTACGCCATTCGTGCAGGTCGGAACTTACCCGACAAGGAATTTCGCTACCTTAGGATGGTTATAGTTACCACCGCCGTTTACCGGGGCTTAAATTCTCAGCTTCGCACATTACTGCGCTAACCGGTCCTCTTAACCTTCCGGCACCGGGCAGGCGTCAGTCCGTATACATCGTCTTACGACTTCGCACGGACCTGTGTTTTTAGTAAACAGTCGCTTCTCTCTGGTCTCTGCGACCCAACCCAGCTCCGAGTGCAAGACTCATCACCAGATCAGGCCCTCCTTCTCCCGAAGTTACGGAGGTATTTTGCCGAGTTCCTTCACCACAGTTATCTCGATCGCCTTAGTATTCTCTACCTGACCACCTGTGTCGGTTTGGGGTACGGGCCGTGTACCAACTCACTAGAGGCTTTTCTCGGCAGCATAGGATCACTGAATTCACCTCAACCGGCTACGCATCACCTCTCAGGCACATGCTGTGCGGATTTGCCTACACAACGCCCTACAGGCTTACACCCGGTAATCCACCACCGGGCCCAGCTACCTTCCTGCGTCACCCCATCGCTTGACTACTACGGTCTGGGTCTCGTGCATCCCCCTCCGGCCACCCGAAGGTGGTCCATTGGGTTCAGGACGATTAGCAAAACCGGCTCGCCATTGGGCGCGGATACACGGGTACGGGAATATCAACCCGTTGTCCATCGACTACGCCTGTCGGCCTCGCCTTAGGTCCCGACTCACCCTGGGCGGATTAACCTGGCCCAGGAACCCTTGGTCATTCGGCGGACGAGTTTCTCACTCGTCTTTCGCTACTCATGCCTGCATTCTCACTCGCGCAGCCTCCACAACTAGGTCACCCCGCTGCTTCCCTGGCTACACGACGCTCCCCTACCCACCCAGTCGACTGGCCCGAAGGCGATCTGTATGACTGAGTGCCGCGGCTTCGGCGGTGTACTTGAGCCCCGCTACATTATCGGCGCAGGATCACTTGACCAGTGAGCTATTACGCACTCTTTCAAGGGTGGCTGCTTCTAAGCCAACCTCCTGGTTGTCTCAGCGACCCCACATCCTTTTCCACTTAGTACACGCTTAGGGGCCTTAGCCGGCGATCTGGGCTGTTTCCCTCTCGACTACGAAGCTTATCCCCCGCAGTCTCACTGCCGCGCTCTCACACACCGGCATTCGGAGTTTGGCTGACTTCGGTAAGCTTGTGGGCCCCCTAGGCCATCCAGTAGCTCTACCTCCAGTGTGAAACACGCGACGCTGCACCTAAATGCATTTCGGGGAGAACCAGCTATCACGGAGTTTGATTGGCCTTTCACCCCTACCCACAGCTCATCCCCTCAGTTTTCAACCTAAGTGGGTTCGGGCCTCCACGACGTCTTACCGTCGCTTCACCCTGGCCATGGGTAGATCACTCCGCTTCGGGTCCATGACATGCGACTCAAACGCCCTATTCGGACTCGCTTTCGCTACGGCTACCCCACACGGGTTAACCTCGCCACACACCGATGACTCGCAGGCTCATTCTTCAAAAGGCACGCCATCACCCCACGACGAATCGAAGGCTCTGACGGATTGTAAGCGCACGGTTTCAGGTACTATTTCACTCCCCTCCCGGGGTACTTTTCACCTTTCCCTCACGGTACTAGTCCGCTATCGGTCACCAGGGAGTATTCAGGCTTACCGGGTGGTCCCGGCAGATTCACAGCAGATTTCACGGGCCCGCTGCTACTCGGGTATCAATCACACAAGCCGTCGCGTTTTCGCTTACCGGACTCTCACCGTCTACGGTTGGCCGTCCCAGACCAATTCAGCTAACACAACGGTTTCTGACTTGCGCTCCTCACGGCAGTGAGAAGAAGAAAGACCCCACAACCCCGCATAGACAACGACTGCCGTCTATCACATCTACACGGTTTAGCCTCTTCCGCTTTCGCTCGCCACTACTCACGGAATCACTGTTGTTTTCTCTTCCTGTGGGTACTGAGATGTTTCACTTCCCCACGTTCCCTCCACACCGTCTATATATTCAACGGCGGGTAACACGACATCACTCGTGCTGGGTTTCCCCATTCGGAAATCCTCGGATCTCAGCTCGGTTGACAGCTCCCCGAGGCTTATCGCAGCCTCCTACGTCCTTCATCGGCTCCTGGTGCCAAGGCATCCACCGTACGCTCTTACACACTTACTAACAAAGATGCTCGCGTCCACTGTGCAGTTCTCAAACAACACACCCACCC
>NZ_JBMVFU010000056.1:0-3028 GCF_049538315.1 Nocardia sp. AB354
CTGCCCGTTCACGTCGTATTCCGCAGCGACGAGTCGGGCACCAGCGACAACTTCCAGCACTACCTCGACGCGGCGTCGAAGGGCGCCTGGGGCAAGGGCGCGGGTAAGAGCTTCGCCGGTGGTGTCGGCGAGGGCGCCAAGGGCAACGAGGGCACATCGGCCGCGATCGGTCGTACTCCCGGCTCGATCACCTACAACGAGTGGTCGTTCGCCAAGGCGCAGAACCTGCACATGGCGAGCATCGTCACCGACGCCGCGGGCGGCAAGCCGGTCGATCTGAGCGTCGACTCGGCACAGAAGGCGGTCGCCGGCGTCAAGGTCAAGGGTCAGGGCAACGATCTGGTGCTCGACACCAGCTCCTTCTACAACCCGACCGACCCGGGCGCCTACCCGATCATGCTGGCCACCTACGAGGTGGTCTGCTCCAAGTACTCCGACGCGAGCACCGCCACCGCGGTCAAGGCCTTCCTCACCTCGGCCACCGACAACGGCCAAACCGGTTTGGACTCGAGCGGTTACATCCCGATCCCCGACTCGTTCAAAACCAAGCTGACCGCAGCGATCAACGCCATTTCCTGATCACCTTCCGGGTGAACGAAACTCGCCTGCAGACCCAGGCAGGGTCTGCAGGCGAGTTCGGTTCACCGTGAGAAATCCAGGGCCACGCAGTTAGGCCGAATTGTCGTCGTGTGAGCGCTCGGTGAGCGCATCGACGGCGCTGGTCAATTCGGCCAGCGCCGGGGTAGCTGCGGTGAGGAGATGCTGCCACCCGGGATGCAGCGAGGACAGCGCCTCACGCAGGATGGCCGTATTGGTCGCCTGCCACGCCTGGACCGCCCGCCGACCAGCGGCGGTCAGATTCAATGTCACCGCACGCCGGTCGTCGCCTCCTGCCCGAACCATCATGCCGCGCTGGGTCAGCGCGTTCACCAGAGTGGTCACGGTATTGGGCGCCAACTGGAGCAAGCGGGCCACCTGACCAGGGCGCACACCGGGCTGGTCACCAACACAGGAGAGTAGTTCCAGCTGCGCGACCGATAGCGTCGCAGCCGGTTCCGCAGTGCGCGCTGCTCGCCGCATGGCGCGTCGGAGCCGGGCGATGACATCGGCCAGCGCCACCTCGCCGAGTTCGCCGGTGTCGGCGGACGGTCCTGTCATCGGCTGCTGCCTTTCGCTACGACGGTTCGGGATGCCGCTCACCCGCAGTGATCAGCGCCGCAACGGCCACGACCGACAGTACGGTCATAGCCACCCGAGCACCGTCGCCCGGCAGGCTCGCGGCATCGCACAGATGTAGAGACAGTGTCACAACCGCCACCCCGCCCGCCGTTCCCAGTCCACGGGCCATGTTCACCAATCCGCCCGCCGTCCCGGAGCGATGCTCGGGTACGGCGGTCATGATCGCAGCATTGTTTCCGGGAATGAACATCCCCAGACCGACGCCGAGCACCGCCAGCCACACCGCAACCCACCATGACATTGCCGGCGCGATCGCAAGCGCCGCCGTGGCAGCCACCATCACGATCGCGCCGATCCGCTCCCGACACTCGGCGCGCCATCGGCTCGGCAACACCCGCGTACCGCCCACTGCGGCGACCGCGAATCCGGCGGGTAGCGCAGTGAGCAGCAAACCGGTGCCGACCGCACCGACCGCACCGACTTGCGGAAACAACGCCAACGGGCCGAACAGCACCAGATACGCGGCCCAAGCTCCGATCAGGCCACGTCGCAGCGGCGGATGCGCGAACAGGGCGGGATCGATCAACGGAGGCCGGGTCCGCCTCTCCCACTGCCATAGTCCGAGCGCACAAGCGATCGCGAAGGCCACCAGGGCTGCCGGCGTCCACCCCGGCATGCCGAGACCGGAGAGCGCCGAGGCCGCGGTCAGGACTCCGGCGACGAGGCCGAGCAGCAAAAGCACACCGGGCATATCGAATCCGGCCGACTGTGCGCGAGTCCGGGTGCGCGGCAACAGGTATCGTCCCGCGATGACCGCCAGGCAACCCACGGGCACGTTGATCGCATACACCCATCGCCAGCCCAGTGAGGCCACGACCACTCCGCCGACCAGCGGCCCCAGGGCCAGGCCCAGCGCTTGCGCACCCGCATGCACCCCCAAGGCAGCCCGTATTCGATGCGCGGCGACGCTCGTCGCCACCAGCGCCACGCTGTTGGCTTGCAGCATCGCCGCACCCACCGCCTGCAGAACCCGAAAACCTATGAGCCACCAAAGGTTCGGCGCCGCTGCGCACAGCCCGGAAGCAAGCGTGAACACGACGAAACCTTGAAGATAGACGAATTTGCGGCCGGCGGCGTCGGACACCCGCCCGGCCGCAACCACCAGGCCCACCAGAGTCACGAGATAGCCGAGCGAAACCCATTGAACACTGGCCAGCGGAGCACCGAACTCCCGCTGCACCGCCGGAAAGGTCAACGTGACGATGCTGGCATCCAACTGTCCCATGAACGCGCCGAGGCAGACCGCCGACACTGCCATCCATCCGGCCCATCGGTGGTCCTTGATCACACCCGGACGCGGCGACTCGACAACCATCTCTTCCTTCGACAAACAGTTCTGCTACAGAAATAACTTCAGACTGCCTCGAGTCGCACCACTCGTCAAACGTGACCCAGGAGGCTCAAATGCGCGGGGAGCGCGTCGGGTTGGGCCGCGAAGAGAATCTGTTACAGATCGATTACCCGGAGGTTCACCGCCGGTTCGCGCCTTGTTCCGGCACACGGACAACCAGTTGGACGATTTCGGAACCATCACCCGCTGCAGCGCCCAACTCCGAGGTAAATCCCACCCTGTGATGCAGGACACACAAGGCGCCGGATCTTCGATTTCGCACCATCCGCAAGCGCGACGAACTGCGTCGTAACCAGCGGCTTCGAGCCGCCTTTTCCACCACAAGGCGCGCAAGATGAACGGGTTTTGAATGATCAACGTTTCAGCGTTCACTGTCCGTTAGCTGACCTGGTCTGTGATTCCTTCGTCCCTGAACCACTCTGTTTCGAGGTTCCGCAG
>NZ_JBMVFU010000057.1:0-2943 GCF_049538315.1 Nocardia sp. AB354
ATGGCGATGGGCTCGCCGATCGGAACCCGCGTTCCGGGTGCGGCGATGATGTGTTCGAGGACGCCGTCGTCGTAGGCCTCGAGTTCCATCAGGGCTTTGTCGGTCTCGATTTCGGCGAGCACTTCGCCGCGGGTGACGGTGTCACCGACCTGTTTGAGCCAGTTGGCGACGACGCCGTCTTCCATGGTGTCGGAGAGGCGGGGCATGGTGATTTCGGACAACGGTCTTTCCTCTCAGCGTCGCTTGCCCACGGCCGCAAGGGTTTCGACGGCAGCGGTGTAGAGCGATTCGACGGACGGCAGGGCCAGCTTCTCCAGCGGCTTGGCGTAGGGGAGCGGCACTTCGGCCATGGCGACGCGGCGCACGGGAGCGTCGAGATAGTCGAAGGCGCCGTCGGAGATCGATGCCGCGATTTCGGCGCCGATGCCGTAGGTGAGCCAGTCGTCCTCACCGATGACCGCGCAGCCGGTCTTGCGGACCGAGCGGACGAGGGTGTCGCGGTCGAGCGGGCGCAGGCTGCGCAGGTCGATCACCTCGGCGGAGATGCCCTCGGCGGCAAGCTTGTCCGCGACCTGGGTGCAGACGGTGGCCATGCGGGAGTAGCCGATGAGGGTGATGTCGGTGCCTTCGCGGGTGACGGCGGCCTTGCCGATCTGTGCGGGCGGAAGGTCCTGCGGTACTTCGCCTTTGGTGTTGTAGAGCGACAGGTTCTCGAGGAACAGCACCGGGTCGTCGTCATCGATCGCGGCTTTGAGCAGGGCGCGGGCGTCGGCCGGGGTACTGGGTGCCACGACCTTGAGGCCGGGAACGAACGCGTAGTAGAGCTCGATGTTCTGGGAGTGGGTGGCGCCGAGTTGTTGTCCGCCGCCGCCGGGGGTGCGGATGACCATCGGCACGCTGGTCTGCCCACCGAACATGCCGTAGATCTTGGCGGCGTGATTGACGATCTGGTCGAGGGCGAGCAGGGAGAAGTTGATCGTCATGATCTCGACGATCGGGCGCAGACCGAGCATGGCGGCACCGATGGCCGCGCCGACGAATCCTTCCTCGGCGATGGGAGTGTCGCGGACGCGCTGCTCGCCGAATTCGTTCAGCAGTCCGGCGGTGATCTTGTAGGAGCCTTCGAAGACGCCGATCTCCTCGCCGATCAGGAAGATGTCGTCGTCGCGGCGCATTTCCTCGCGCAGGGTTTCGCGCAGCGCTTCGCGGTAGGTCATGACAGGCACGGGGCGGTCCTCAGGCGGTGAAGAGGGGGTCGGCGGGCAGGCGGCGGGAATCGCCGGGCACCGGGGTGGCGTAGGTGTAGTCGAACAGGCTCGACGGCTGCGGATGCGGGCTGGTGTCGGCGAACTCGACGGCGGCGGCGACCTCGGCGAGGACCTCCGCGTCCAGGGCGGCGGCCGAATCGTCGTTCAGCGCACCGGCTTTCAGTAGCGCGGTCTTCCAGATCTCGATGGGGTCGTGGGATCGTGCGGCCGTCACGGTTTCCTCGGTGCGGTATTTCGCGGGGTCGACCACCGAGTGGCCTTTCAGCCGGTGGCTGACCGCCTCCAGCAGTGCCGGCCGGCCGTCGCGGCGTGCGGTGTCGATGAGATCCCTGGCGGTGTCGCGGACGGCGAGGACGTCGGTGCCGTCGACGCGTTCACCGCGCATGCGATAGGCGGCGGCGCGTTTCCACAGATCGGGTTCGGCGGAGGACTTCTCCACTGTGGTGCCCATGCCGGTCTGGTTGTTGACCACCAGGAAGACGATCGGCAGATTCCACAGTGCGGCGAGGTTGAGCGATTCGTGGAAAGCGCCGATATTCGTTGTGCCCTCACCCATTTGGCAGACGACGACATCGTCGCCGCCGCGGTAGTCGATCGCCAGTGCGGCGCCGACGGCGAGGGGTACCTGGCCGCCGACGATGGCGTAGCCGCCGAGCAGCCGAGTCTCGGTGTCGTACATGTGCATCGATCCGCCCCACCCTTTGGAGGTGCCGGTGGAGCGGCCGTACAGCTCGGCCATGACCCGGCCGGGCGCGATGCCCTTGGCGAGGGCGTAACCGTGTTCGCGGTAGTTGGTGAACAGGTAGTCGGTGGGGCGCATCGCCGCGCCGAGGCCGACCACGGTGGCCTCCTCACCGAGGTTGAGGTGGCAGTAGCCGCCGATCCGGGCCTGCTGATAGCTCTGGGCGGTGCGCTCCTCGAACCGGCGCACGAACAGCATGTCGCGATACAGCTTTCGCAGCGTATCGGGATGCTCGGCCGCCACAGGGGACTCGAATGATGCTGTCTGCGTGGCGGTTCGGTCGGCCGGCAGAGAATCGCTCGCTGCGGATCGAGCTTGCTCCGGCGCGGTCGACACGGCCGGTCGCTTCGGTGCGCGGCGGGCCGACGTGCGGGTGGCCTGCTGCGGGGTTGTGGTGGTCACGGTGGTGCTCCTCAACGTGAACGCGGCGCGGTGTGTATCGGCAGGCCGAGCCCGGTCAGGGCTGTTTCCATACCGATCTCGCCGAGGGTGGGGTGGGCGTGGATGGTGTCGGCGAGTTCGTCGAGTGTCGCTTCGAGCGAGATCGCCAGTGCGCCTTCGGCGATCAGGTCACTGGCCGAGGGCCCGATGATGTGCACGCCGAGTACTTCCCGATGGCGTGCCCCGGCCACGATCTTGCAGAAGCCCTCGGTCTCGCCGAGCGCCTTGGCTCGTCCGAGTGCGGCGAACGGGAATTTCGCGGTGATCACCTCGTGGCCGCCGGCGCGCGCCGCGTCCTCGGTCAGGCCGACGCTCGCGATCTCCGGATGGGTGAACGTCGCCGCGGGGATCACGGTGTAGTCGATGCGGGCGTCGTGTCCGGCGATCACGTCGGCGGCGGTGAGGCCCTGATGGGATGCCACGTGCGCCAGCAGGGCTCTGCCGGTGACATCGCCGATGGCGTAGACATGCTCGGCGGTGGTCCGCAGCCGG
>NZ_JBMVFU010000058.1:0-2024 GCF_049538315.1 Nocardia sp. AB354
TTGCGGATGCAGTTGCCCATCGGGTCGATAACGACGCCGGCATCGTCGACACAGCGGCGAGCGACGAACAGTGTGTCATTGTGGGCGGAAGCGATGATCGGAACGACGGCCCGATGTACCGCTTCGAGAGCCGATGTGGCGCTGCGGATTCAGACACCACTTGCGGTTGGTGGTTCTCCATCGACATGTGAGCTTCCGTCCCCCGAAAAACTTCAGATACTGCTTTGTCGGTGGTCATACGGAATACCGAACACCGGTGAGGTCCTCGGACATCTCCCATAATCTGCGCTGAAGCAGGGCATTGCGGGAGGTGGCAGACGAGCTGACGATCCGGGGATGGCCTCGTAGTTCGCCCAGTCCTCTGGGACCGAAGTATTGGCCGCCTACAACTGCGGGATCCGTTGCGGCGCGCAATATCGGCAGTGCTCCCATCGCCGCGCCTTGACGCAAACTGCCGAGCAGTCTGTTCTGCAGCCGTATGGATATCGGGGCGTCCCTAACGAGTTGTGTCTTCGTCGTGCCCGGGTGCGCTGCCACGGCGATGGCGTTCGTACCTGAGGCCGCAGCCAGCCGACGTTGGAGTTCGTATGTGAAGAGCAGGTTTGCGAGCTTGGCCTGGCCGTAGGCGTGTACCCACTTGTAGGGACGCCGTTGCCAGTGTGGGTCGGCGAAGTCGATGCCGTCACCAGCCATGCGGTGGCCGAAACTGCTCACGGTCACGATTCGGGCTCCGGGTGTGTTCGTTAGCATGTCCAAGAGCAAGCCTGTCAGCGCGAAGTGCCCGAGGTGACACACGCCGAAGTGGAGTTCGAAGCCCTCCTCGGTGGATCCCTTCGTAAACGCGACCAGCCCCGCGTTGTTGATCAACAGGTCAATGCGGGGGTAGCTTGCGCGCAGTTCGGCGGCCGCGGATCTGACAGATCGCATGGATGCGAGATCGAGCTGCTGCACGCTGACGGTAGCGCCGGGTTGAGAGTCGGCGATTCTGGCGGCAGCTTCGGTTCCCGCGCCGATGTCTCGCACGGCGAGCACCGTGCGGGCTCCGCGACGCGCAAGAGCAGCGGCGATCTCGTACCCAATACCCGAATTAGCGCCTGTTACAACGACAGTGCGCCCCGATTGATCCGGTATCGCGTCAGCCGTCCAACGCTGACGCCGGTTCATTTTCATTTCACCTCGCTCACGTCGGGGGACCGGATACTTCTCCAGTAGGGTCGTAGCGGTTGGTCAGGTATCCGGAGTCGGCCGACCCTGCGAATCGCAGTGCTGCCCAACAGATCTGAGTCGACCTCATCGCCACGCGTGGTAAAAGGCCGGGCTCCGGATACTCCCAATACTCGACGAGCTTTCCGTTGTCGATACGGTACACCTGGGCCAGGACGTAGCTCAGCTTCTCGCCGTCACGTTCGAGGTGGTGGCGAACAATAGCGACCTCGATGCGATCGTTGGCCACGATGTCGATCAGTTCGTCCCGATCTGTGCCGCCGCTGATCTCCATGAATTTCTGGTACATGCGTAGGCCCTCGTCCGCGCCGGACCAGTCGCCACTGATCTGGGTGTCACCGGGTTCGTGCCACACGATGTCGCGGTCGACGAGGTCACGGTAGGACGCTGTCGTCGCCGCTGATGAATGACTCATAGAGCTTGCGCAGGGCGGCCTCGTTGGGATGGATTTCTGTCATGACGCGTCTCTTTCCGGTGAGTGTGGTCGAAAGTCAGCTCGGGGGCGGACCACATGGGGGAACCGCGGTGACGTTGATGTGGTAGGTCTAGGTCGTGTTTCCCGATAGTGTTTGTCGGTCGGCCCGCTGTGTGGGGCCGATCGGGCACCATGTTCGCCGTGGTGGCGGTGGTGGGTGATCGGTATCGGGTGCTGACGGACAGGCAATGGGAGCTGCTGGAGCTGTTGTTGCCGAAATCCGAAGGGCGCGTTGGCCGTAATTTCTCCGAGAATCGCAGGATCGTGGAGGGGATGCTGTATCGGCTGGGCGCCGGTGTGCCGTGGCGAGTTCTGCCGGAGGTCT
>NZ_JBMVFU010000059.1:0-1997 GCF_049538315.1 Nocardia sp. AB354
GAAGACGGCGTCCGGGACCTCGGCCAAAGCGCAGCAGGCGATCCAGACCGCGCTCAACAAATTGGGTTCGCCGTATGTCTGGGGAGCGGAGGGGCCCAACCAGTTCGACTGCTCCGGTCTCACCCAGTACGCGGCGAAGTCGGCAGGAGTCAACATCCCCCGGACTGCGGACGTGCAGTACCAGCAACTACCGAAGGTGGCGCCGAGTCAGATCCGGCCCGGCGACCTGATCTTCCCCGATTCCGAATTCAACAATGGCAGCCCGGGGCACGTCATGATGTACATCGGTAACGGTCAAGTGGTCGAGGCGCCGCATTCCGGGGCCGTGGTGCGGGTGCAACCGCTGCCCAAGAGCTTTCACGCCAGCCGTTGGTCCTGACCGGCTCTCAGTAACCGACGTACGAGCCGCCGCCGTGCAGATTGGCGACGCCGGGCACATTGCTCACCGAACCGTAGCGGTCGATGGAGTACCGCACGCCGGCGATGATGTTGTCGACCGGATTCCAGATATCCCGATGTCCTGGGAGCGCGTACGCGTTGAACGTAGAATCGATCGTCTGCATCAAGCCTTTCGACGGATGACCGGCCACGGCATTGCTGTCCCACAGGTTGATCGCATGCGGATTGCCGGAGGATTCGTGGGCAATGATCGTCGCGATGGCGCCCGGATCGATCCGGCTGATGTCATATCCGTTCTGCGCCAGGACCTGTAGCGCCTGGTTGATCCACACGCCGGTTTCCCCGGCGGGCATGGCCGACGGAGGTCCGGACGATCCCGCACCGCCCACACGGTGGACCGCCCTGGTCGGATGCGAGTCCTGAACGTACTTGGCGGCCAGTGCTTCGATTCGCTGTGAGTCCAGTGCTGCCGCGATCCGGCTGTGGTCCACCGTATTTCCGGCTCGCGCCAGTGCGTCGCCGAGCGTGACCATCACCTGCCGCCGGCCGGCGGCGGTATTGCTCACCGGCCCGAGCGCGGTGAGCGCGGCGTCCACCTCGGCGATGATCGCGGCCATGGTGGCCCGGCCGCGCGCGCTGGTATCGACGGTGTCGCCGAGGACCCGCGACAGTTCGGCGTTCAGATCGCCGATCGCACTGTCACGTTCGGCGCGAGCGGTATTGCTCGCTGCGTAACCGGAGCCCAGGCCGCCGTCCCAGGCGATCGGTCCGGTCGGCGCGCCGTTGCCGGTCATTGGTGGTGCGTAGGGTTGTCCGGTGTCGGCGGTCGGCGTCCCGGAACCGAAGCCGGCCGCCATGGTGGTCAGGCTGGTGAGGGCCGCGATGGCCATGGGCGTCGAGGCACTGTGGGCGGCAAGGATATCCGAGTGGACGGCGGGCGCGGCGGCGGCGGGTGCGGACCGAGCTTGCGCGATAGCTGATGCAGCCGAATCATTGGTCGCGGCAACAGGTTTCGCTGCCGTCGGTACGGCCGGTCCGGGTGTCGGGATTGCGCTCGGACGTCGGCTTCGTCGTTCGCGTCGATCGGCCGGCGTGGTCGTCGCCGCACCGGGCCGGGTCAGCGTCCACTCGTCGGCGGGATCGTCCACACCCGACAGGTGCTCACCGGATTTCGATCTTCGAGGTTCGGGTGCGCGAGGCTGAGTCGGAGCCATCAGTACCCCACATAGGCCTGGCCGTTGCGTACCGCCTTGACGCCCGGGACATTGCCGACGGATCCGTAGCGGCTGATCGCATAGCGGACGCCGGCGACGATATTGTCCACCGGGTCGTAGATGTTCGTGTGGCCCGGCGCCGCATAACTATCGAATGTCGGCTGAATCGTCTGCATCAGGCCCTTGGACGGCGTGCCTTTGGCGGCGTTGCTGTCGGAGTTGTTGGTGGCGGTGGGATCGCCGTTGCTTTCGTAGTGGATGATGATCGCGATCGCCTCGGGATCGATACCGCTGATGTCGACTCCCATACCTTTCAATACCTGCAGCGCCTGCTGAATCCATTGGCCCACAGTGCCTCCCACGGTCTTGCTGCCCGAGCCGCCG
>NZ_JBMVFU010000060.1:0-1888 GCF_049538315.1 Nocardia sp. AB354
CCTACTTATCTCCGAAGGGTCGGAATTCGATGCCTCGGATACCTTGCGCACCGGTTGATCCGATCCTTCGGTTGATCGCGGTGACCCCTTAGCGAATCCGTGGGCTTTTTAGGCCTCTCAACAGGCGGCGGCACCGTGACCAGATCCCTTGCCGGGGCAT
Source organism: Nocardia sp. AB354 (assembly GCF_049538315.1). Lineage (NCBI taxonomy): Bacteria > Bacillati > Actinomycetota > Actinomycetes > Mycobacteriales > Nocardiaceae > Nocardia > Nocardia sp. AB354. Next base: position 161 of record NZ_JBMVFU010000060.1, read on the forward strand.
GAAGCCGGCTGGGCGTTCGACCCATTCACGGTTCGTTCCGGCGACTTCTGGACTGACCTCGGGACCTAAATCCCTCATCAGAGGCACGATGCGCCGGGGCGGACCATCCAGCAAGCCTGCTCTCGCCTCTACTCCTGCAAATCTCGTGGGCCAGAGCCCTTATGCAAGACCGCGGGCGAGGTGGCAGTTGAATCGGCCGGGCAGGGTTTCGACGCGGTGTGTCGTTCCTGCCCGGCCGTCGTATTCGATTGGGATAGCTCGTGGTTCGAGCCCTCCCGCACGACCAGACGCCCAGCGATTTCGCGAGCCCTCGAGCTCTGAGATAGACCGGTGCCGTGCGGGTGAGCTGGGATCGCGAACAGCTCATCGGAGGCAAGCCCGTCGAGGCTCGTAAGTAGGGCGCTGCGCGTTTCCGCCAGGGACATCGAACACCGCAAAACACCTGATGGAGGACTGGATTGAGTAACTACTGCGGCGTGGATTGGGCCGAAGGGCATCATGACATCGCGATCGTCGACCGCGAGGGAAAACTCGTATCCAAGAAGCGGATCGGCGACGATCCAACCGGTTTCGCCGAGCTGACCCAAATGCTTGCCGACGCCGGCGATGCCGAAGGCCACCCGATCCCGGTCGCCATCGAGACCCCGCGCGGGTTGATGGTCGCCGCGCTGCGCGCCTCCGGGCGGCCGGTGTTCGCGATCAATCCGATGGCCGTGGCCCGCTGCCGCGAACGCCACAGCGTCGCCCGAGCCAAGTCCGACCACGCCGATGCCATGACCTTGGCGAACATTCTGCGTGTCGACGCCCACCTGCACCGTGTGATGCCTGCCGACAGTGAACTCGCGCAAGCCATCGCGGTCCTTGCACGCGCCCAGCAGGATGCGGTCTGGCGGCGCACGAAGGCCGGCAACGAGCTGCGCTCGCTGCTGCGGGAGTATTACCCGGCCTTCCTGGCCACCTTTGCGGTCAAATCCGCTACCAACCTCGCCAAGCCCGAGGCACGGGCCGTCCTGGCCCTGGCGCCAACCCCGGCACTGGCCGCCAAACTCACCAAGACTCGGGTCGCGGCCGCGCTGCGCCGTGCCGGTCGCCAACGTGGAATCGACCAGCTTGCCACCCAGATCGTCGAAGGACTCAAGACCACGCAGTTGAGGCAGCCCGGACCAGTGGAGCAGGCGATGGGGCGCCACGCGCTTGCGCTGGTGGCGATGCTGGACGCTGCCTGCGCCGGTGCCGACGATCTGGAACAGGCCGCGGCCGAGGAATTCCGCAAGCACCCCGACTACGCCGTCATTACCAGTTTTCCGGGCTTGGCCGACCTCACCGGCTCCCGCATGCTCGCCGAGATCGGTGACGACCGAAAGCGATTCGCCGCCGCCCGCGCGCTGAAGGCATACGCCGGATCCGCTCCCGTCACCAGGGCCTCGGGCAAAAGCATCTCCATCAGCCACCGGCGGATCAAGAACGACCGCCTGGCCGCGGTCGGATGGGTCTGGGGAACCACGATGGTCGTTCTGCCCGGGCCCGGCCAACAGCACTACCGGCGCCGCCGCGAACACGGCGACCGCCACGCACCCGCGATCCGGCACCTGTTCAACAAGATGCTCGGCCAGCTCTACCACTGCCTGCAAACCCACCAGCCCTACGACCCGGCGAAAGCATTCGGCGATCCGGTCCCTGAACCTCAAAATCATGCCGCCGCTTGACAGTTAGAAGAATCGGAGGTCT
>NZ_JBMVFU010000062.1:0-1647 GCF_049538315.1 Nocardia sp. AB354
AGGCCGCGAGCGGGTCAAGGTCGTCGAACGCGAGGACATGCTGCGCGCCAGCGCGTGACCAGCGCCGACAGCACGAAAGGAACCATCGATGACCACCATCGACCCTGCGATCGCCGACACCGAGCGGATCCGAGACACACTGCGCACCGTCGAGGACCCCGAAATTCACCGTCCCATCACCGATTTGGGCATGGTGAGCGACATTTCGGTGGGCGACGGACACGTCACCGTCACGATACTGCTCACCGTCTCGGGCTGTCCGATGCGCAACCGGATCGAGCACGACGTCAGCACCGCAATTACGGCCTTGCCCGATATCCACTCGGTCACAGTGCAATTCGCGACGATGAGCGACGAGCAACGTAGCCGGCTGCGACAGCAACTGCGCGGCGGCGAACCGGATATCCCGTTCGCAGATCCCGGCTCGCGTACCCGCGTCTACTGCATAGCCTCGGGCAAGGGCGGTGTCGGAAAGTCCAGTGTCACAGTCAATCTCGCCGTCGCGCTGGCCCGGAAAGGTATTCGGGTCGGGGTCCTCGACGCCGATATCCACGGCCATTCACTCCCCGGAATGCTCGGCTGCACCGCGGCGCCGACCCAGGTCGATCGGATGATCATGCCGCCGCGCAGCTACGGTGTGAAGCTCATATCGATCGCGATGTTCGTCGACGGCAACGAGCCGGTCGTGTGGCGCGGCCCGATGGTGCATCGCGCCCTGCGGCAGTTCCTGGCCGACGTCTATTGGGGCGAACTCGACGTGCTGCTGATCGACCTGCCACCCGGCACCGGTGATATCGCGATATCGCTGGCACAGCTCGTCCCCGAGGCAGAGATCGTGCTCGTCACCACGCCTGCCCAGACCGCCGCCGCCATCGCCGAGCGTGCCGGAATGCTCGCGTCGAAAACCGGTCAGCGCGTACTCGGCGTGGTGGAGAACATGTCCTGGTTCGACACCCCGGATGGCACCCGGCTCACACCGTTCGGTTCCGGGGGTGGTGCAGCAGCAGCGCGGCGCCTGACGGTGCGGCTGCGTCGGCCGTGTCCGGTCCTCGCACAGATCCCGTTCGACCCGGTTGTCGGCACCGCCGGCGATCGCGGCATACCGACAGTCGCAGCCGACCCACATTCCGCTGCGGCACAAGCCTTCTCCGATCTCGCCACACGATTGGTCGCGCAGCCCCGCGGCCTTCGCGGCCGCAAGCTCGTAATAGCCGTCGTGCCGTGAAATCGTCCGAATCGCAGAAACACCCAGGTCGGTATCACCCTCGGTGCGACGCATCACCAAAGGCACCAGCCCAGCACACCGGACCACCAGTCCGCCCGCCGCGGTGGCGGCCGAGTGGCCGCCGGTAGACCGGCCACTCCGTGAACCCCTGACGTATACCCACCGCGGCTCCTCGGCTCGGTCGTCGAAGTCCTCGCCGTGCTACCCGCGATCTCCGGACTCAAACGTGCCCACCGAGAGTCCCGGCGTCGTCGCGGTGGAGGCCTGCCGCGCCGCAGCGGTTGGGGTTCACGCCTACTGCTACGGCGGGCACGCCATGAGCGGTGAAATCTCAGGTCAATGCGCGCAGGCGTGGGGCGAGGTCGCGTGCGAACAGATCCAGGAAACGACGCTGATCGTGGCCCGGGGCGTGGAAGACCAGA
>NZ_JBMVFU010000063.1:0-1459 GCF_049538315.1 Nocardia sp. AB354
CGGAGGCTGCCTAATGTTTTTGTCAAGCAGCAGTGGCGGTTACGCGGTAGTCGGCCCGGTAGGGCCGGCGGGTGCGCAGCAGTGCGTGGAGCACGTTGATGCGGCGTCTGGCCAGTGCGATGAGGGCTTGGTGATGGCGTTTGCCTTCGGTGCGTTTTCGGGCGTAGAAGGCTTTGCTGGCCGGGTCGGAGCGGATGGCGGCGAACGCCGACTGGTAGAAGACGAACTTCAGTGTCTTGCTGCCGGCGGTGGCGCGGCGCAGGTAGTGCATCTTGCCGGACTGTTGCAGCACCGGTGCCAGCCCTGCGGCGGAAGCGAGCTGGTCGGCACTGGCGAACCGGGCGAGATCGCCTGCCTCGGCGAGGAACTCGGCGGTCAGGATGGCCCCCATCCCGGGCATGCTGGCGATGAGGGCCGCGTCAGGGTGGCTGTCGAGATCGGCTCTGATCTGGGCTTCCAGCTCACCGATGCGACGGCGGGCAGCGATGGCCTCGGTGGCGAATTCGCGGGTGAACTCGGCCAGGCGGGCTTGTCCGGGCACGACGGCGCGTTGACCGTGGGCCGCGGCGATCGCCTTGTCGGCCAACGGTTCGGCATACGGACGGCGGACACCGTGGCGGAGCAGATAGTCGGTGATCCGGCGGCGCCCGGCGCGGCGAACCTCGTCGGGGGTGCTGTAGCGGGCCAGCAGGTGCAGGTCACCGAGGTTGGTGACATCGACGGCTCGTTCCAAGCCGGGAAAGATGCTGGTCAAACTCTCGCGCAATCGTTGCAGACGGCGGGTCTGGTCGACCACCAGCTCTCGGCGGCGGCCGACGAGGATGCGCAAGTCCACAGTGGTCTCGTCTTCGGCGGCGACCTCGCGCCAGTCATCGCGCAGCCGCAACTGGTCGGCGATCGTTTTGGCGTCACGAGGATCGGACTTGGCCTCGCCGCCTCTGGTGGCGCGCCGGGCGCGGTTGACCACCAGACCGGGGACATGGACCAGGCGGAGTCCGGCTTCGAGCAGCATCGCGGTCAACAAACTAGCGATCCCGCCCATCAGGTCGATTCCTACGGTGACCGCACCGTGGTCGACACCGAGATCGCGCAATCGGCCGATCAACCCATCGATACTGTCAGGGTCGTTGTCGACCCGTTGGGAGACAAGGACTTTCCCGGTTTCGGTGGCCACGATCGCGACCCAGTGGAACTCCTTGGCGACGTCGATGCCCACGACAACTGCCATGCAACCCTCACTCGTTTCGGCGTGCGTGCGGTGCGTCCCCGCTCCGCCGGCAACGCCCTACACAGCGATGGTCCGCAATGCCTAATCAGCGGTCGGAACAAGGGAGCGGGACGGGCGGCCGAGCCTCCTGAGCCATCAACGGCAGCAAGCATGAAAGCCATACCCGCCCCGCCTGCACACCCCGATCATTCCGGACGACCGGGAGCACACCAGAAAGGTAGGGCGGCATGA
>NZ_JBMVFU010000064.1:0-1363 GCF_049538315.1 Nocardia sp. AB354
AGAAGAAGCCGAGTTTGTTCGGTGAGTAGCTGACCAGCAGGTTCTTGGTCTGCTGGTAGTGGTCGAGCATCATGCGGTGGTTCTCGCGGCCGATGCCGGATTTCTTGTAGCCGCCGAAGGCGGCGTGTGCGGGGTAGGCGTGGTAGCAGTTGGTCCATACCCGGCCGGCTTTGATGCCGCGGCCGAGCCGGTAGGCGGTGTTGCCGTCGCGGCTCCACACTCCGGCGCCGAGGCCGTAGAGGGTGTCGTTGGCGATCGCGAGGGCTTGTTCGGTCGAGTCGAAGGTGGTGACCGCGACGACGGGGCCGAAGATCTCCTCCTGGAAGACCCGCATGTCGTTGGTGCCCTTCAAGATGGTGGGCTCGACGTAGAACCCGCCCGGCAGGCCGTCGACCTTGCGCTGGCTGCCGCCGGTGAGGACCTCGGCGCCCTCTTTGCGGCCGATGTCGATGTAGGACAGGATCTTTTCGTACTGGTCGTTGCTGGCCTGGGCGCCGATCATGGTGTCGCTGTCGAGCGGGCTGCCGCTGACGATGGCCTTGGTCCGTTCCAGGCAGCGTGCCATGAACTCGTCGTAGATGGAGGAGTGGATCAGCGCGCGCGAGGGGCAGGTGCACACCTCGCCCTGGTTGAGGGCGAACATCACGAAGCCCTCGACCGCTTTGTCGAGGAACGCGTCGTCGGCGGCCATCACATCGGGCAGGAAGATGTTGGGGCTCTTGCCGCCCAGTTCGAGGGTGACGGGGATGATGTTCTCGCTGGCGTACTGCATGATCAGCCGGCCGGTGGTGGTTTCACCGGTGAACGCGACCTTGGCCACGCGGGGGCTGGATGCCAGCGGCTTGCCGGTTTCGACGCCGAAACCGTTGACCACGTTGAGAACTCCCGGCGGGAGCAGATCGGCGATCAGCTCGACGACCTTCATGATCGAGGCCGGGGTCTGCTCGGCGGGCTTGAGCACGACCGCGTTGCCGGCGGCCAGTGCCGGGGCCAGCTTCCAGGTCGCCATCAGGATCGGGAAGTTCCACGGGATGATCTGGCCGACCACGCCGAGGGGTTCGTGGAAGTGGTAGGCGATGGTGTCGGCGTCGATTTCGCTGACACCGCCTTCCTGGGCGCGGATGGCGCCGGCGAAGTAGCGGAAGTGATCGACCGCCAAAGGCAGGTCCGCGGCCAGGGTTTCGCGGACCGGTTTGCCGTTGTCCCAGGTTTCGGCGACGGCGAGCTGGTCGAGATTCGCCTCGATCCGATCGGCGATCTTGTTCAAGATGTTGGCGCGATCGGCGGCCGAGGTCGCACCCCACGCGTCGGCGGCGCCGTGCGCGGCATCCAACGCCAACTCCACATCGGCAGCCGACGACCG
>NZ_JBMVFU010000065.1:0-1297 GCF_049538315.1 Nocardia sp. AB354
TCGGGCTCGCCGAGCGAGCGCTCGTGGGCGTCGAGGCGGTACCAGCCGGCCCAGGTGGTGAACGGAATGCCCTTGTCCTCGAGGAACTTCGTCACGGCCTCGGGATCGGGTTCGGCGGCCGGGGTGAAGGAGGCGGCGTCGTCGAGCAGGCAGGCGATGGTCTCGTTGGCGTCGCCCTTGGTGTGGCCGATCAGGCCGACCGGGCCGCGCTTGATCCAGCCGGTGACGTAGGTCTGCGGCAGGTAGCGGGCGATGCCGTCGGCGCCCTCGTCGACGAGCACGCGACCGGCCTCGTTCGGCACGGTGCCGGCCTGGTCGTCGAACGGCAGCTGCGGGATGTTCTGCGACAGGTAGCCGACGGCGCGGTACACGGCCTGGACGTCCCAGTCCTTGTAGGTTCCGGTGCCCTTGACGTTGCCGGTGCCGTCGAGGGTGGTGCGCTCGGTGCGCAGGCCGACCACCTTGCCGTCCTCGCCGATCAGTTCGGCCGGGGATTCGAAGAAGTGCAGGAACAGCTTGTGCGGGCGGTCGCCGACGTCGCGAATGGCCCACTGCTCGAGGGTGTTGCAGACCATGTCGACCTGCTTGGAGTGGCGGCGCGCGGCCTCCGAGCCCTCGTCGTAGTCGATGTCCTCGGGATCGACGATCACCTCGATATTCGGCGAGTGATCGAGTTCGCGCAGTTCCAGCGGGGTGAACTTGGCCTGGGCGGGACCGCGGCGGCCGAAGACGTGCACCTCGACGGCCTTGTTGTTGCGCAGGCCCTCGTAGACGTTCGGCGGAATCTCGGTCGGCAGCAGTTCCTCACCGGTCTTGGCGAGCACGCGGGCCACGTCGAGCGCCACGTTGCCCACACCCAGGACGGCGACCTTCTCCGCGTCGAGCGGCCAGGTGCGCGGCACGTCCGGGTGGCCGTCGTACCAGGACACGAAGTCGGCGGCGCCGTAGCTGCCGTCCAGTTCGATACCCGGGACACCCAGGGCGCGGTCGGCGTTGGCGCCGGTGGAGAAGATCACCGCGTCGTAGAAGCGGCGCAGGTCCTCGAGGTCGATGTCGCTGCCGTAGTCGATATTGCCGAGCAGGCGGACCTGCGGCTTGTCGAGCACCTTGTGCAGCGCGGTGATGATGCCCTTGATGCGCGGGTGGTCGGGTGCGACGCCGTAGCGGATCAGACCGAACGGGGCCGGCATGCGCTCGTAGAGGTCGATACTCGCCTCCACGTCGGACTTCATCAGCGCGTCGGCGGCGTAGATTCCGGCCGGTCCGGCACCGACGATCGCGATGCGCAGGGGGCGGT
>NZ_JBMVFU010000066.1:0-1263 GCF_049538315.1 Nocardia sp. AB354
TGTCGTCGCCGTTGAAGGATGTGTGGTCGCTGTCGCGGCACATGGTCGGCCACTTCGTCGAAAACGTCGCCCCCTGCGGCACCCTGCCCGGCGACGCCATCCACGGCGACATCACCACCATCACCCGCACCTGCCTCGAACTCGCCATCAGCCTCCTCGACGGCCGCGACATCCCCGAAAAAACCGAACGCCTCAAAGACGCCGCCGCCGCCTGGGCCCGCGAAGGCGTCCCCATCGACACCATCCACCACGCCATCCACGAAGGCTTCAAAATCGGCTTCGACCTCGTCGTCACCAACGCCACCACCAAAACCCGCACCACCACCAACACCAACGGCAGCAGCGGCGGCAACAGTGGCAGCGACGGCAGTGGCAGTGGCGGTGAGCCGACACTCACCCTCACCCACACCGACTACACCAACCTCCTCCAAGGCGCCAAACTCCTCGTCGAAATCCTCGACACCATGACCACCGCCGTCTCCCACGCCTACGTCCGCGAACTCCGCGCCGTCGTCTCCGAACACCACAACGCCGTCCACACCCTCACCTCAGCCCTCCTCGGCGGCCACCCCACCAGCACCATGGCCCGCGAATGCGGCATCGAAATCGCCGACAACTACCACATCCTCGCCCTCCACATCCCCCCACACCCCGACCAAGCCAACCCCCACCTCGACCCCACCATCATCGCCCGCCGCAAACTCCGCCGCATCCAAGCCGCCCTCGCCACCACCACCCACACCACCACCCTCTCCCTCCTCTCCACCGACGGCGGCACACTCCTCATCCCCACCACCACACCCACCGACCTCGACACCCTCATCACCCACCTCTCCCACGCCGCCCGCGTCCCCATCACCGCCACCACCACAACCACACCCACCACCGACATCCCCACCGCCACCGACCAAACCCACCAACTCCTCGACATGGTCACCCGCCTCGGATCCATCCCCGGCCTCTACCGCTTCGACGACCTCGCCCTCGAATACCAACTCACCCGCCCCGGCCCCGGCCGCGACCACCTCGGCACCCTCCTCAACCCCCTCGACCACCACCCCGAACTCCTCACCACCCTCCAAACCCACATCGCCAACAACCTCAACCGCCAACGCACCGCCCGACTCCTCCACGTCCACACCAACACCGTCGACTACCGCCTCAAACGCATCGCCCAACTCACCGGCTTCGACCCCACCCAAGCCAGCGGACTCTGGTACCTCCGCTCCGCACTCGTCGCCCGCACCTACACCACCGCATGAG
>NZ_JBMVFU010000067.1:0-903 GCF_049538315.1 Nocardia sp. AB354
CTCGGGAACCGACGTCGCCGAGCGTGTGTGCGTGTGCAGTACGGCGCGGTTGCCGATTTCGTCCAGCCGGGTGTGTTCGGATTCGTCGAGCAGGTCCACCGACGACAATGACCGCCCCGGGTCGCGGGTGATCGCGATCAGTGTTCGTTCCAGCCGTTGGATGAGTGTTTCGATGGTGGTGGTGTCGAAGATGTCGGTGCGGAATTCCACTGTGCCGGTGAGTCCGGCGGAGTCGCCGTTGTCGGTGAAGCGTTCGCCGAGGGAAAACGCTAGGTCCATGCGGGCGGTGTGGGTGTCCAACGGAAGCGAGGTGACGTCGAGGTCCTCGAGCTGCAACCCGGCGGTGGATTCGTTGTTCTCGGCGAAGTTCTGCCAGGCCAGCAGCACTTGGACGAGGGGATGATGCACCAGTGACCTGGCGGGGTTGAGCCGCTCGACCAGTACCTCGAACGGCACGTGTTGGTGCTCGAACGCTTCCAGGCTGCGTGTCCGGACCTGAGTCAGTAATTCGGTGAAGGTGGGATCGCCGGTCAGGTCGACTCGGAGGACGAGGGTGTTGACGAAGAAGCCGACCAATTCGTCGAGGGCGGGGTCGTCGCGGCCGGCGACCACGAACCCGATTGCCACCTCGGGGCTGGCGCTGATTGTGGACAGGAGGACCGCGATGGCGGCCTGGATGACCATGAAGCCGGTCGCGTTGTGTTCGCGCGCGGTGCGGTTGATCTGCTGCTGCAATTCCGCGGGCCATTCGATTTTCAGGCTGGCGCCGTGGTGGTCGGTGGTTGGTGGGTAGGGTCGGTCGGTGGGGAGTTCGAGGTGTTCGGGCATTCCGGCGAGGGTGTGTTCCCAGTACTCGAGTTCGGTGGTGATGGGGCTGTGGGGGTCGTGTAGGTCGCCGAGTTG
>NZ_JBMVFU010000068.1:0-874 GCF_049538315.1 Nocardia sp. AB354
CACCGTGGAGTTTCTGCTCGACGAGCGCGGCCATCACGTGTTCATCGAGATGAACCCGCGGATCCAGGTCGAGCACACGGTGACCGAGGAGATCACCGATGTGGATCTGGTGCAGTCGCAGTTGCGCATCGCGTCCGGGGAGTCGCTGGCGGATCTGGGGCTGAGTCAGGACAGCGTGTCGATTCACGGTGCCGCGCTGCAGTGCCGGATCACGACCGAGGATCCGGCCAACGGATTCCGTCCCGACACCGGCCGCATCACGGGGTATAGGACACCTGGTGGCGCAGGCGTTCGTTTGGACGGCGGAACTCACGTCGGCGCTGAGGTCGGCGCCCACTTCGACTCCCTGCTGGTGAAGCTGACCTGTCGCGGCCGCGACTTCGGCGCGGCGGTGGCGCGGGCCCGGCGCGCAGTGGCCGAGTTCCGCATCCGCGGTATCGCCACCAATATCCCTTTCCTGCAAGCCGTTCTCGCTGACCCAGATTTTCACGCCGGGCGAGTGACAACCTCGTTCATCGATGAGCGGCCGCACCTGCTAACAAAAAACAGCCCAGCAGACCGGGCTTCGCGAATTCTCGAGTATCTGGCGGATGTGACGGTGAACAAGCCGCACGGTGAGCGGCCGACGGCGGTCTACCCGCACGACAAGCTGCCGGCGCTCGATCTGAGTGCGCCGCCGCCGGACGGCACCCGCCAGCGTCTGCTCGAACTGGGACCCGAGGGTTTCGCGCGGTGGTTGCGGGAGCGCGACGCGGTCGGGGTCACCGACACCACGTTCCGCGACGCCCATCAGTCGCTGCTCGCGACGCGGGTGCGCACGCGCGGACTGCTGACCGTCGCCGGGCACGTGGCGCGGATGACGCCGGAACTGCTG
>NZ_JBMVFU010000069.1:0-874 GCF_049538315.1 Nocardia sp. AB354
AACCGTGGAGTTCCTGCTCGATGAGCGCGGCCATCACGTGTTCATCGAGATGAACCCGCGGATCCAGGTCGAGCACACGGTGACCGAGGAGATCACCGATGTGGATCTGGTGCAGTCGCAGTTGCGCATCGCGGCCGGCGAGTCGCTGGCGGATCTGGGGCTGAGTCAGGACAGTGTGTCGATTCACGGTGCCGCGCTGCAGTGCCGGATCACGACCGAGGATCCGGCCAACGGATTCCGTCCCGACACCGGCCGCATCACCGCCTACCGCTCGCCCGGCGGCGGTGGCATCCGGCTCGACGGCGGTGCGAATCTCGGCGCCGAGGTCGGCGCCCACTTCGACTCCATGCTGGTCAAGCTGACCTGTCGCGGCCGCGACTTCGGCGCGGCGGTGGCACGGGCCCGGCGCGCGGTGGCGGAATTCCGCATCCGCGGCGTGGCCACCAACATCCCCTTCCTGCAGGCCGTGCTCGACGATCCGGATTTCCGCGCCGGACGCATCACCACCTCGTTCATCGACGAGCGGCCCGAGCTGCTGACCCAGCGCGGTTCGGCCGACCGCGGCACCCGCATCCTGCGCTATCTGGCCGACGTGACGGTGAACAAACCGCACGGCGAGCGGCCGACGGCGGTCTACCCGCACGACAAGCTGCCGGCGATCGATCTGAGTGCGCCGCCGCCGGACGGCACCCGCCAGCGTCTGCTCGAACTGGGACCCGAGGGTTTCGCGCGGTGGTTGCGGGAGCGCGACGCGGTCGGCGTCACCGACACCACGTTCCGCGACGCCCATCAGTCGCTGCTCGCGACGCGGGTGCGCACGCGCGGACTGCTGACCGTCGCCGGGCACGTGGCGCGGATGACCCCGGAACTGCTC
>NZ_JBMVFU010000070.1:0-845 GCF_049538315.1 Nocardia sp. AB354
GGGTATTTTTTGCCGTAGATGTTGTAGAGGTATTGGTTGGTGAGGCGGTCGATTTCGGTGGCGGTTTCGGTGGAGTTGGTGTTGCCGCCGGAGACGATGGCTTGGGCTTTTTTCAAAGCGATGGTGAGGATTTGGTGGACTTTTTGTTGTCCGGCTTTGGTGTAGGCGGTGGGTCCTAGTTCGGCGAGGGCGGCGTCGACGTCGCGCAGGAGTTGGCGGACGGCGGTTTTGTCGACTTTGTGTTTGCCGGCGTGGGAGTAGATGTAGTTGTAGAGGTCGTTGTCGAGGGTGTTGAAGGCGGTGGCGGCGTTGCGTTGGAACAGTTGGCGGGCTTTGACGGCGCCTGCGGTGGTGCCGGTGCCGTCGGTGCTGCCGGTGGTGGTGCCGAGTTCTTTGCGGAGTTTCTGGACGTCGGGGTCGTCGCTGTTTTCGTCGCCGTAGGCGGCGGCGAGTTTTTTGAGTGCGGCGATGGCTTTCTGGGCTTGGGGGGACAGGCCGGCGTCGCTGCCGTCGCCGGTTGTGGTTGCGCCGGAACCGTTTCCACCACCACCGGCGCCGCTGCCGTTGCCGCCGGCGAGGCCGGACAGGGCGGAGGCGAGCATGGGCAGCATGGACAGTGCCATGGCGCCGCCCATCATGGCGGCGGGAGCGACCTGTGCCAGGGTTTGGTCGTCGATGCCGGGGATCAGGCTCGGCTCGCGTTCGGGTTCCAGTTCGGCGCGGTCGGTGGCCGGGGGCGGTGGAGGCGCGGCGGCGCCCGCGGCCGGGGGTGCTTGCGCCGAACCCGGTGCCACCGATACCGCGGGCGAACCCGGCCCCGACACCACACCCGCACCCGACCCGGC
>NZ_JBMVFU010000071.1:0-840 GCF_049538315.1 Nocardia sp. AB354
GCCCGTGTGGTTCGCAGGCACGAGTTGACCGAGCAGCAGTGGCGGACGATCGAGGTCTTGCTGCCGGTATCTGGAGCGAAAGGCCGCCCCCGCGTGGATGACCGGCGGGTGATCAACGCGATGCTGTACAAGGCCAAGACCGGTGTGGCCTGGCGGGATCTGCCCGACCGGTACGGGCCGTGGCAGACGGTTTACAACCGGTTCTGGCGCTGGACCCGCAACGGCACCCTGGCCATGCTGGTCGAGCAGGTGCGTGTGATCGCCGACGCGGTCGAGGAACTCGACCGGGAGGTATCGGTGGACTCCTCGCTCGTGCGTGCCCACCAGCACGCTGCCGGTGCGCGCGCACGCGTGGTTCACACAGGGGGACAACAAATCCGGCGAAGGGCACACCGAACCAGGTGATCATGCCATCGGCCGCTCACGCGGTGGCCCGACCACGAAAATTCATCTGGCCTGCGATCGGCTCGGCCGCCCGCTGGCGGTCGTGCTGACCGCGGGCAACATCAACGACTGCACCGTGTTTACCCGGGTGCTGGCCGGTATCCGAATGCCGCGACCTGGCCGAGGCCGGCCCTGGACACGGCCGCGGCGAGTCCTGGCCGACAAGGGTTATTCCACCCGCGCCATCCGCGAGCACCTGCGTGGTCGCGGTATTGCCGCGACGATTCCCGAACGCATCGACCAGCAGGCCAACCGTCGCCGCCGCGGCAGAAACGGTGGCCGTCCACCGGTGTTCGACCCGATCGCCTATCGACGCCGCAACGTGGTCGAACGCTGCTTCAACCGGCTCAAACAGTACCGAGCGATCGCCACCCGCTACGACAAGACTGCAGCCTC
>NZ_JBMVFU010000072.1:0-792 GCF_049538315.1 Nocardia sp. AB354
GAGGCGGATCACCGCGTCGAGGACGGCGACGGCGAGCGCCTGGGGAAGGAAGACATCCATCCGGCCGGTGCGGGTGTCGGGCACGTTCACGTCGTCTCTGTGGGGTTGCTGTGCTGGTCGAGGGTGTGCCGCAGTTCGGTGTTGAGGCGTCGGGCCTCGGCGAGCTGGTCTTCGAGGATGACGATGCGGCACGCGGCGTCGAGGGCGTTGCCGGCGTCGACGAGTTCACGCACACGTGCGGCGATACGCAGCTGGTAGCGCGAATAGCGGCGGTGCCCGCCGCCCGATCGTTGCGGGGTCAACAGTTGCGCGGCGTCGAGGCTGCGCAGAAACGCTTGGGTGACACCGAGGATTTCCGCGGCGCGTCCCATCGAGTAGGCGGGGTAATCGTCGTCGTCGAGTTTGTCGGCGGCACTGGGACCGTCGGCGGAGTGGGGGTTGGGTAGTTGCACAGGGCCTCTCGGGTCAACGCCGACAGGCCCCGGCGCGGTTGCGCCGGGGCCTGGAATCTACGGAAGGGGGAATGATGTCATTACTGTTCACCAGCCCGTGAGGGCCGCTTTCACGCACCGCATCCGCTGCTTTCCCGGATGCGGAACTGATGATCGTCTATTCAGTGACCACCTCCTGGATCGCCGATATTGCTGCGGTGCTCGGACATTCGATTGTTCGGTGATGCTTCGTCCCCTTCCGGCGGGTCCGGCCGACTGCTCCGGGTCTATCTGTCATCCGCCGGAAGGGGACGGACAAGGGGAACTTACTTCTTCCGGGCAATTCACCTGCCCGGCCACT
>NZ_JBMVFU010000073.1:0-776 GCF_049538315.1 Nocardia sp. AB354
AGCAGAACCTTGAACGACTCCGGGATACCCGGCTCGGGAATGTTCTCGCCCTTGACGATCGCCTCGTACACCTTCACCCGACCGACCACGTCGTCGGACTTGATCGTCAGCAGCTCCTGCAGCGTGTAGGCAGCGCCGTAGGCCTGCATGGCCCAGCACTCCATCTCACCGAAACGCTGACCACCGAACTGCGCTTTACCACCGAGCGGCTGCTGAGTGATCATCGAGTACGGACCCGTCGACCGCGCGTGAATCTTGTCGTCCACCAAGTGATGCAGCTTCAAGATGTACATGTAACCCACCGCCACCGGATACGGGAACGGCTCACCCGAACGACCATCGAACAACACCGACTTACCGTTGGCGTCGACCATGGTCTCGCCGTCGCGGTTCGGCAGGGTGGAACCCAGCAGACCGGTCAGCTCGTCTTCCTGCGCGCCGTCGAACACCGGGGTCGCGATGTTGGTGTCGGATTCCTGACCCAGCATCTCCTCGGGCAGGTTCTTCGCCCAGTCCGGCAGATTGCCGGATTCGGCGCCGTCGACCTGCCAGCCGGCCTTGGCGATCCAGCCGAGGTGGGTCTCGAGGATCTGGCCGATGTTCATACGACGCGGCACACCATGAGTATTCAAGATGATGTCGACCGGAGTGCCGTCCGGCATGAACGGCATATCCTCCTTCGGCAGGATCTTGCCGATCACACCCTTGTTACCGTGACGACCCGCGAGCTTGTCACCGTCCTGAATCTTGCGCTTCTGCGCCACATACACGCGGAC
>NZ_JBMVFU010000074.1:0-656 GCF_049538315.1 Nocardia sp. AB354
TTGTTCGCCGCGCAAGTGGCCCGTACGCCCAACGCGACAGCACTCAGCTGCGGCGAAGACTCCTGGACCTACCGGCAGCTCGAGCAAGCCGCGAACCGGCTGGCGCACCTGCTCACCGACCACGGGGTGGGTCCCGGATGCGTGGTCGGACTTCTGATGCAACGCTCGGCACAAGCCATCACCGCCATCACCGCGGTACTCGAGACGGGGGCCGCCTACCTGCCCATCGATCCCGAACACCCAAGAGCACGAATCGAATTCATGCTCACCGACGCCACCCCCGCGGCCGTGATCACCACCGCCGACCTGGCCGGACGACTCGACGGAATCGACATACCGATCATCGATGTCAACGACCCCGCAATCGACACCCAACCCAGCACCGCACTACCAGCGCCACGCCCGGACACCATCGCCTACCTCATCTACACCTCCGGCACCACCGGGACCCCCAAAGGCGTAGCGACCACCCACCACAACATCACCCAACTACTGACAACCTTGAACACCGGCCCCACACCCGCGACGAAACAAGTCTGGGCACAATGCCATTCACTCGCCTTCGACGTCTCCGTATGGGAAATCTGGAGCCCGCTACTCCACGGCGGACGACTGGTCGTCATCCCCGACTCGATCACCCTCTCCCCCAACGACTT
>NZ_JBMVFU010000075.1:0-634 GCF_049538315.1 Nocardia sp. AB354
TCTCGGCGACGGCAGCGGGACCGCCGCCGCACCCGCACCGTCATCGGCGCCTGTTCCGCAGACCCAGCCCGCATCGGCACGGCAGAGCATCGAGCAGCAGCCGGAACCGGCCGACATCGCATCGAAACGACGGCAGACCGCGCCACATCCCGGCCCGTCCCCTGCCGACGCGGCGCCAGCGGGGTCTGTTGCGTCCTCCGCCGCAGATACCGTCCGCCGCAAATCCTCACCGCTGGCGCGCAAGATCGCGCAGGAACTCGGTGTCGACATCGCGACCGTCACCGGGACCGGCCCCGGCGGACGCATCACCCGACTCGATGTCGAAAATGCGCATGCGGCAGGCACTTCCGACGACGCGCACGCTGTCGCCGCATCGAAAGCCGCGGAACCGGGCACCCCCGGCACCTCGGCCTCCGGCGACTACGACGAGATCCCCCTGACCACCATCCAGCGCGTCTCCGCCAACCGCCTCACCGAGAGCAAACAGCAGGCGCCACACATCTATCTGACCAGCGCCGTCGACGTCACCGAACTCCTGGCCTTCCGCGCCCGGATCAACGAGTCACTCGCCGACACCGGGGCCGGCAAGGTCAGCGTCAACGATCTGCTGGTCAAAGCCGTCGCCACCGCACTC
>NZ_JBMVFU010000076.1:0-622 GCF_049538315.1 Nocardia sp. AB354
TAGTGCGATGGCGACGGCTTTGACCAGCAGATCGTTGACGCTGATCTTGCCGGCCCCGGTGTCGGCGAGTGTCTCGTTGATCCGGGCGCGGAATGCCAGGAGTTCGGTGACGTCGATGGCGCTGGTCAGATAGATGTGTGGCGCCTGCTGTTTGCTCTCGGTGAGGCGGGTGGCGGAGACACGCTGGATGGTGGTCAGGGGGATCTCGTCGTAGTCGCCCGTTGCCGGGGTGACACTGGTGCCCGGTTCCGTGCGTTCCGGTGCGGCGGTCGCGTGCGCAGTGGTGGAAGTCTTTGCCGCGTGGGCGTTTTCGACGTCGAGTCGGGTGATGCGTCCGCCGGGGCCGGTTCCCGTGACGGTCGTGATGTCGACACCGAGTTCCTGCGCGATCTTGCGCGCCAGGGGCGAGGATTTACGGCGGACGGCGTCGGAGGCGGCGGACGCAACAGACCCTGCCGGCGCCGCGCCGGCAGGGGACGGGCCGGGATGTGGCGCGGTCTGCCGTCGTTCCGATGCGATGTCGGCCTGCTCGATGCTCTGCCGTGCCGATGCGGGCTGGGTCTGCGGAACAGGCGCCGATGACGGTGCGGGTGCGGCGGCGGTCCCGCTGCCGTCGCCGAGG
>NZ_JBMVFU010000077.1:0-556 GCF_049538315.1 Nocardia sp. AB354
GGGGTCGGTGGCGAAATCGTCCACGTCCACGCCCGATCCGACCAGCGACAGGGCCAGATCACCGACCACCTTGGAGGACGGGGTGACCTTCACCAGCCGGCCCAGCAGCCGGTCGGCGGCCGCGTACTTCGCCTCGACCTCCTCGAACCGGTCGCCCAGCCCGAGCGCGATGGCCTGCTGCCGCAGATTCGACAACTGCCCGCCGGGGATCTCGTGGTGGTACACCCGCCCGGTCGGCCCCGGCAACCCGGACTCGAAGGGCGCGTAGACCTTTCGCAGCGCCTCCCAGTACGGCTCGAGGTCGCAGACCGCATCGAGGTTCAGCCCCGTGTCGTAGGGCGAATGCGCGGCCGCGGCGACGATCGCCGAGAGCGCGGGCTGGCTCGTGGTGCCTGCCATCGGCGCACTCGCCCCGTCCACGGCGTCGGCGCCGGCCTGCCAAGCGGCCAGGTAGGTGGCGAGCTGCCCGCCCGGAGTGTCGTGGGTGTGCACGTGCACCGGCAGATCGAAGTTGCTGCGCAGCGCGGTCACCAGCGTGTGCGCCGCCGGCGCCCGC
>NZ_JBMVFU010000078.1:0-556 GCF_049538315.1 Nocardia sp. AB354
ACGGGCGCCGGCCGCGCACACGCTGGTGACCGCGCTGCGCAGCAACTTCGATCTGCCGGTGCACGTGCACACCCACGACACTCCGGGCGGGCAGCTCGCCACCTACCTGGCCGCCTGGCAGGCCGGCGCCGACGCCGTGGACGGGGCGAGCGCGCCGATGGCAGGCACCACGAGCCAGCCCGCGCTCTCGGCGATCGTCGCCGCGGCCGCGCATTCGCCCTACGACACCGGGCTGAACCTCGATGCCGTCTGCGACCTCGAGCCGTACTGGGAGGCACTGCGAAAGGTCTACGCGCCCTTCGAGTCCGGGTTGCCGGGGCCGACCGGGCGGGTGTACCACCACGAGATCCCCGGCGGGCAGCTGTCGAATCTGCGGCAACAGGCCATCGCGCTCGGGCTGGGCGACCGGTTCGAGGAGGTCGAGGCGAAGTACGCGGCCGCCGACCGGCTGCTGGGCCGGCTGGTGAAGGTCACCCCGTCTTCCAAGGTGGTCGGCGATCTGGCCTTGTCGCTGGTCGGATCGGGCGTGGACGTGGACGATTTCGCCACCGACCCA
>NZ_JBMVFU010000079.1:0-551 GCF_049538315.1 Nocardia sp. AB354
GCGCGCTACGACATCCCGGACTCGGTCATCGGTTTCCTGCGTGGCGAACTCGGCACCCCGGCGGGCGGCTGGCCCGAACCCTTCCGCAGCCGCGCCCTCGAAGGTCGCGGCCCGGCGAAGCCGGAAGTGCCGCTGACCGCGGAAGATGCCGCGGCACTGGACGGAACGTCGCAGCAGCGGCGAGAGACGTTGAACCGGTTGCTGTTTCCCGCTCCGACTGCGGAATTCCTGGCGCATCGGGAGAAGTACGGCGACACCACCGGATTGTCGGCGAACCAGTTCTTCTACGGTCTGCGCCACGGTGAGGAACACCGCGTCGAACTGGAGAAGGGCGTCACCCTGCTCATCGGCCTCGAGGCGATCTCGGAGCCGGACGAGCGCGGCATGCGCACGGTGATGTGCATTCTCAACGGGCAGCTGCGTCCGGTGCAGGTGCGCGACCGCTCGATCGCCAGCGAGGTTCCGGTGGCGGAGAAGGCCGACAAGAACAACGCCGGCCACATCGCCGCACCCTTCGCCGGTGTCGTCACCCTGACCGTCGGCGAGGGCGA
>NZ_JBMVFU010000080.1:0-546 GCF_049538315.1 Nocardia sp. AB354
GGTGCGTTGCCAGAGTGTGTAGTCGATGTATTGCACTGGCAGCGGTGCCCGATGCGGTGGGTGGCCGTGTCGGCGGGCTCGGTATGCGTGGCTGACGTCGCGGGCCATGGGAATCGGTGACCATCCGTCGAATGCGATGTGGTGCAATACGATTGCGACGATGTGCTGTTGGGGTCCGAGCGAGTAGATGTGGGCGCGGATGGGGATTTCGGTCGAGAGGTCGAATCGGTATTCGGCCAGTTCGGCCAAGGCGTCGTCGATGTCTTGTTCTGGCAGCGGTAGTACTGCGGGGCCGTCGCGTCGCCACATTCCGGGTCGGGCCGGCAGTACTTGCTGGGATGGCACGCCGTCGGTGGCGGGGAATGTGGTGCGTAGTGATTCGTGGCGGGCGAGTACGTCGTCGAGGGCTGCGTCCAGTGCTTGGATGTCGAGTTCCCCGGTGATCCGGAATGCGATGGGCATGTTGTAGACGGGGGAGGGGCCTTGTAGTTGGTCGATGAACCACAATCGTTGCTGGGCATACGACAACGGAACGCGCTCGGGGCG
>NZ_JBMVFU010000081.1:0-526 GCF_049538315.1 Nocardia sp. AB354
TCGGGGCTGGGGCAGACGGTGTGGAAACGGCACCGCCGCTGTGCCATCGATGGCCCCTGGGATCGGGTGCTGACCGCGCTGCTCGCGCTGGCCGACAGCACCGGTGATGTGGACTTGGGTGGTGGCGATCGACTCGACGATCGTGCGCGCGTATCAGCACGCCGCCGGGGCCCGCACCGCCGGCCCGGAGTGCGATTTATGTACCGGGCCGGCCACGGGGGTGGGCCGTTCGCGGGGCGGGCTGACCACCAAGGCCCGCGTGGCCACCGACGGCGACGCCCCGCGCCCTGGCCGTGCTGATCACGCCTGGGCAGGCCGCGGACTCGGGCGATGTTGCCCGCAGTGCTCGAGCAGGTGGCGGTGCCCCGGCTCGCCGGTGTCCCACCTCGGCGTAATCCCGGCACGGTCATCGCGGTCAAGGCGTACTCGGCAGCTTCGAACCGGGACCTGCTGCGGCACAAACGGATCCGCAGCGTCATACCCCAACGATCCGACCAGGTCGCCGACCGGAAAGAGCGCGGACGCC
>NZ_JBMVFU010000082.1:0-518 GCF_049538315.1 Nocardia sp. AB354
AAAATGATGATGAGGAAATTCGCCGCGACCGCCGCCATGCTGGTCGCCGCCGTCGGCGTCGCGGCCGGTACCGCGAACGCCGACCCCGCCGCCCCCGCGGCGCCCGAGAGCGTCCACTACAAGGCCAGCGTCGTCGACGACAGCAAAGCGGTCATCAAGACCGACAGTGGCTCGATCGTCAACGAAGACGGCATGCTGAAGATCAAGGCCGCCAACGGCACCGTGCTCGCCGGCACCCCCCTGAACTTCCGAGTCAACGACTTCGAGTTCCCGATCGCCGCCGACATCTCCGGCAACACCGCCACCCTGACCCCGCAGCTGGACCTGCAGCACGCGGTCTACAAGCCGGTCGCCCTGCCCTTCGAGGACTCCGCTCCCTGGAAGACCCCCTACGACCGCGAGACCGCCGCGTTCAACCGGCTGAAGGACACCATCGGCACCGGTGCCACCATCGGTGCCCTCACCGGTGCCATCGGTGGCGCGGTCATCGGCTGCGTCGCGGGCGCTGCCATCGGCCT
>NZ_JBMVFU010000083.1:0-472 GCF_049538315.1 Nocardia sp. AB354
GGTGGAATTCCTTGATCGGAAACGGCTTGATCAGCTCGTCGACCTGCATGTGTTCGTACCTCTCGGAAAGGAGATTCAGAATCCGGAATCACCGGTGAGAAGCACCGTATGGTGCCGATCACAGGGCGCGGAAGTGATTCCTGCGGAAACTGTCCGAGTGGATGCAGATCCTCACTGTGCGGATTGTGCCGACCCTGTCCGAACGGCCAGGTCGATGGAAAATTCCGAGAATGCTGCCGGTCATTCGCCGAGGTCGGCCCGCGGTTGCGGGGGAATTGCGAGTTCGCGGCGGCGTCTGTCCGCTCAACCTACCGCCAACCCGACGCTCGCACACTGAATACAACCGCACCGCTTCGGGGAAGGAGTTATCTCCTGTTCCACGGCAAAGGCGCCGATGAGATCGACAAAGGGGTCGTCCTCGCAAGCGGCGGTTCGCCGAGAAATATTGCCGGCGGCGCGCACAGCACAATGG
>NZ_JBMVFU010000084.1:0-459 GCF_049538315.1 Nocardia sp. AB354
CTTCCCCAGCGGACCAGGTCTCCGGTGCGGTACATGCGTGTGCCGGTTCCTCCGAACGGGCAGGGCACGAACCGCGTCGCGGTCAACGTGGGTCTGCGCCAATACCCGCAGCTGACTCCGTCACCGGCGACATACAACTCGCCGGGCACACCCACCGGAACCGGCCGTAGCCGTTCATCCAGCACGAAGAGTGCTGCTGTGGATACCGGTGAGCCGATCGGTGGTGTTCCGGATTCAGGTGTCAAGGGTGGGGTGAGGGTGACGCACATGGTGGTTTCGGTGGGTCCGTAGCCGTTGATGACTGTGTGTTCGGGTGCCCAGCGGTCTACTACCTGGGCGGAGCAGGTTTCACCGCCGAGTATCAGTGTCAGAGGTTCCAGGTCGTGTGGCGTGAGCATCGCTGCGGCGGTGGGTGTTTGGGTCAATACCGTGACGTGTTCGGCAGCGAGGATGTCGTGA
>NZ_JBMVFU010000085.1:0-459 GCF_049538315.1 Nocardia sp. AB354
CCACGACCTTCTTGCCGCCGAACACGTCACCGTATTGACCCAAACACCTACTGCGGCAGCAATGCTCACGCCAGAAGGCCTGGAACCGCTGACATTGATACTCGGCGGCGAACACTGCCCGGCCCAAGTGATAGACCGCTGGGCGCCCACACACACGGTCATCAACGGCTACGGCCCCACCGAAACCACCATGTGCGTTTCCTTGACTGCGCCATTGGCGCCGGATTCAGGCACACCACCGATCGGTTCGCCCGTACCAAGTGCAGCGTTGTTCGTCCTCGACCGCTGGCTACGGCCGGTGCCGGTTGGTGTGACAGGTGAGTTGTATGTGGCAGGTGACGGAGTCAGCTGCGGCTATCGGCGTCGCAGCGCACTGACCGCGACACGGTTCGTGGCTTGCCCATACGCCGCGCCCGGGGCCCGGATGTATCGCACCGGAGATCTCGTCCGCTGGGAAAA
>NZ_JBMVFU010000086.1:0-437 GCF_049538315.1 Nocardia sp. AB354
TCGGTCGAATGCTGGGGTGGCGCGACCTACGATGTGGCGCTGCGCTTCCTGTACGAGGACCCGTGGGAGCGGCTGGCCGCGCTGCGGGAGGCGATTCCGAACATCTGCCTGCAGATGCTGCTGCGCGGGCGCAACACCGTCGGATACACGCCGTATCCGGAGCAGGTGACGCGGGCGTTCGTGCGAGAAGCGACCGGTACCGGTATTGATATCTTCCGGATCTTCGACGCACTGAACAATGTGGATCAGATGCGGCCGGCGATCGACGCGGTACGCGAGACCGGCACCGCGCTGGCCGAGGTCGCGATGTCCTACACCGGTGATCTGTCGAATCCGGACGAGAACCTCTACACCCTCGACTACTACCTGAAGCTGGCCGAGCAGATCGTCGAGGCCGGCGCGCACGTGATCGGCATCAAGGACATGGCCGGGCTGCT
>NZ_JBMVFU010000087.1:0-411 GCF_049538315.1 Nocardia sp. AB354
TTCGACGGGTACCAGTCGCGGGGATCGGCTCGGACCCGCACCATCGATACCGAGGGCCAGCCTGGCAACGGTGGGTGTGTCGAATACGGTGCGTACCGAGAGGTCGGTGTCGAGCGTGGTGTTGATCGCGGCGATCAAGCGCATGGCCGACAGTGAATCTCCGCCGAGATCGAAGAACGAGTCGTCGACCCCGATGTGGTCGAGTCCGAGTATCCGAGCGTAGAGGGTGGTGAGGATTTCCTCGACGGGGGTGCTCGGGGCGCGATACCCGCCGGCGGTGTACTCCGGTGCCGGGAGGGCGCGGATGTCGAGCTTGCCGTTGACCGTCAGCGGTAGCGCCGCCACCGCCATCACCGCCGCCGGGATCATGTAGGTGGGAAGGTGTTCGGCGAGTTGGGTGCGTATCGTGGC
>NZ_JBMVFU010000088.1:0-353 GCF_049538315.1 Nocardia sp. AB354
TGGTTCAGCCCCGCATCGACATACGGTTTGACCTGCTCGACCGCCTCATCCGGATCGCTGGCCACGATCCAGCGCTTGGCGATCTGCTCGATCGGCAACGCATCCGCGGCCGCCTCCATCTCGATCGGATCGGTGATCGAATGCTTCTGCTCGGCCGTCAACGACAACGGCGCCCAGAACCGCGTATTCTCCAACGCCAGTTCCGGATCGGTGTCATACGAAATCTTGATCTCGATCATCCGATCGATATCACCGAGCGTACGACCCACCTTCTCCGCACCCTCGGTCACCGCCGGTATCAACTTCTCCGTATACAGGTCCATCCCCTTACCCGAGGTGCAGATGAAACCGTC
>NZ_JBMVFU010000089.1:0-343 GCF_049538315.1 Nocardia sp. AB354
CGTCGCCGTCGAGGCGGAGTTCGTCGGTGGCGGCGCCGATGGCGAGGATGGCGGCTTCGGGTGGGTTGATGACGGCGGTGAAGTGTTCGATGCCGTACATGCCGAGGTTGGAGATGGTGAAGGTGCCGCCGGTCATTTCCTCGGCGCGGAGTTTGCGGTCGCGGGCGCGTTCGGCTTTGTCGCGGGTTTCGGCGGCGATGGCCGAGACGGGTTTGCGGTCGGCGTCGCGGATGACGGGGACGAGCAGGCCGGCGGGGGTGGCGACGGCGACGCCGAGGTGGATGCCGTGGTGGCGGCGCAGGGTGTCGCCGGCGAAGGAGACGTTGACGGCGGGGTTGGCGCG
>NZ_JBMVFU010000090.1:0-328 GCF_049538315.1 Nocardia sp. AB354
CTACAACCCGGCGGTGATCGCGCAGGCGTTCGCGACTCTGGGGTGTCTGTATCCGGAGCGGATCATGCTGGGTGTGGGGACGGGGGAGGCGCTCAACGAGATCGCGACCGGTTACAAGGGGGAGTGGCCGGAGTTCAAGGAGCGTTTCGCCCGGTTGCGCGAGTCGGTGGATCTGATGCGCGCGTTGTGGAGTGGTGATCGGGTCGATTTCGAGGGCCAGTACTACAACACGGTCGGCGCGTCGATCTACGATGTGCCGCCGGCGGGGATTCCGGTGTATATCGCCGCGGGTGGTCCGGTGGTGGCTCGGTATGCGGGCCGGGCCGGC
>NZ_JBMVFU010000091.1:0-328 GCF_049538315.1 Nocardia sp. AB354
GTACAACCCGGCGGTGATCGCGCAGGCGTTCGCGACTCTGGGGTGTCTGTATCCGGAGCGGATCATGCTGGGTGTGGGGACGGGGGAGGCGCTCAACGAGATCGCGACCGGTTACAAGGGCCAGTGGCCGGAGTTCAAGGAGCGTTTCGCCCGGTTGCGTGAGTCGGTGGATCTGATGCGCGCGTTGTGGAGTGGTGATCGGGTCGATTTCGAGGGCCAGTACTACAGCACGGTGGGTGCGTCGATCTACGATGTGCCGCCGGCGGGGATTCCGGTGTATATCGCGGCGGGTGGTCCGGTGGTGGCTCGGTATGCGGGCCGGGCGGGT
>NZ_JBMVFU010000092.1:0-310 GCF_049538315.1 Nocardia sp. AB354
GTCGGGCAGTGCGATTCCGGTGTTCAGCGCGGCGATCGCCGGGTCGTTCCACTTGGTGATCTGGCCGTTGAAGATCTTGGCCGCCGTCGGCGCGTCGAGGGCGAGGTGGTCGACGCCGGGCACGTTGAAGGTGATCGCGATGGGGCCGTACACGGTCGGCAGGTTCCACGCGGGCGAACCACACCGGGCCTGTGCCCTGTCGTACTCGCCCTTGGCCGCGTCGAGCGGGGAGTCCGAGCCGGCGAAATCGGTCTGGCCGCCGAAGAAGTCGTTGAGACCGGCACCGGATCCGCTGGAGGTGTAGTCGAGA
>NZ_JBMVFU010000093.1:0-310 GCF_049538315.1 Nocardia sp. AB354
CCTCGACTACACCTCCAGTGGATCCGGTGCCGGTCTCAACGACTTCTTCGGCGGCCAGACCGATTTCGCCGGCTCGGACTCCCCGCTCGACGCGGCCAAGGGCGAGTACGACAAGGCGCAGGCCCGGTGTGGTTCGCCCGCGTGGAACCTGCCGACCGTGTACGGCCCCATCGCGATCACCTTCAACGTGCCCGGCGTCGACCACCTCGCCCTCGACGGGCCGACGGCGGCCAAGATCTTCAACGGTCAGATCACCAAGTGGAACGACCCGGCGATCGCGGCGCTCAACACCGCGAGCACACTCCCGGAT
>NZ_JBMVFU010000094.1:0-275 GCF_049538315.1 Nocardia sp. AB354
ATCGAGGCCGCCATGCGCGAGGCGGAATCGGCGTTCGGGGACGCGACGGTCTTCCTCGAGCAGGCGGTGATCAACCCGCGGCATATCGAGGTGCAGATCCTGGCCGATCAGCACGGCAACGTCATGCATCTGTTCGAGCGCGACTGTTCGCTGCAGCGGCGGCATCAGAAGGTGATCGAGCTGGCGCCCGCGCCGAATCTGGATCCCGCACTGCGGATGCGTATTTGCGCCGACGCGGTGGCGTTCGCGCGTCAGATCGGGTACTCGTGCGCGGG
>NZ_JBMVFU010000095.1:0-263 GCF_049538315.1 Nocardia sp. AB354
CGGTTGCGGCCGAGCAGGTCCGGAGGATCAGTGAACGTGAAGAAGAGCAGCGCGCTCCTCGGCGTCGTCGCCGCGGCGGGCGTCCTCGCGCTGAGCGCGTGCGGCAGCGACGACAATTCCGCGGCGCCCGGCGGCGCGGCGATCAGCAAGGTCAGCGTCGACTGCGGCGGCAAGAAGGCACTGAAGGCCAGCGGCTCGTCTGCCCAGAAGAACGCGATGGACCGTTTCGTCACGGCCTATCAGACGAACTGCCCGGACCACAA
>NZ_JBMVFU010000096.1:0-262 GCF_049538315.1 Nocardia sp. AB354
AAACCGGAATTTCAGGACCAGCACCCTCGAAGAAGGCCGGTATCTCAGAAGATCTGAGCGGATCGTATTTTTTGCCTGGAAAGAACGTCTGTTCTTTCAGGACCCAACAGTGTGTCGATTACATCCCCGAACCCGAAGCACTCGGGCTCCGGGCATCGTCGAGGCGCATGTCAGTGTTCCACCCATGAGCTTCCGCCGGCCTACATGTGAGGCCGAAACGGTCTCTGCCAGAACAACTTCCAACCTGTGTTGGCATGCCTGG
>NZ_JBMVFU010000097.1:0-261 GCF_049538315.1 Nocardia sp. AB354
CGCCCATGTGGGCTCCCGATAGCCGTGCTGCGCTCCGCCGATCCACGACCTGGAACCCGCGCCCGGGTGAAGTCGTACCCATGAGCCTCGCCCCCTCCGTCCGCTCGGGTACTTCCGACCTACCAGGTCCCCACGCCCGCGAAACCCGGCTCACACATGTGACATAAACACTTCCCCCAGCAGCCGAAAATCTGTCGTGTCGGGTGTAGACATTCGCTCGATGCCGTTGTAGAGTCGCTGTTGTTCGAATTAATGAGTCCG
>NZ_JBMVFU010000098.1:0-261 GCF_049538315.1 Nocardia sp. AB354
TGCCCATGTGGGCTCCCGATAGCCGTGCTGCGCTCCGCCGATCCACGACCTGGAACCCGCGCCCGGGTGAAGCCGTACCCATGAGCCTCGCCCCCTCCGTCCGCTCGGGTACTTCGGATCTACCCGGTCCCCGCGCCCGCGAAACCCGGGCCATGCATGTGACATAAACACTCCTGCCGGCAGCCGAAAATCTGCCGTGTCGGGTGTAGACATTCGCTGCAGCGAGTTATACAGTCGCTGTCGTTCGAATTAACGAGTCCA
>NZ_JBMVFU010000099.1:0-258 GCF_049538315.1 Nocardia sp. AB354
GGATAGGACATCAGGACTTACCGGCAAAGCCAGCAGTTTCTCAGAAAATCCGAGCAAGTCGTATTTTTTGCCTGGAAAGAACGTCTGTTCTTTCAGGACCCAACAGTGTGTCGATATATTCACCGCGGTCCCGGACAGAGCCGGCACCTTGGTGCGATGAAACTTGTCAGCGTTCCACCCATGAGCTTCCGCGGTCCCACTGACGGGGACACAAACGGTCTCTGGCACAACCACTTTCACCTGCGTGAAGCGTCGTGC
>NZ_JBMVFU010000100.1:0-224 GCF_049538315.1 Nocardia sp. AB354
CGGAACGTCGGCGTCAGCACCGACGTCCCCAGCTGAATACGAGAAGTCCGCTCACCGACCGCGGTCATCCACGCCAGCGAAAACGGAGCATGCCCACCCTCGTGCCGCCACGGCTGGAAATGATCACTGACGGTCGCACTGTCGAGGCCGTGTTCCTCGACCAGAACGCCGAGCTCGACGAGCTCGCGTGGTCCGAATTGTTCTGCCGACGCCTTGTATCCCAG
>NZ_JBMVFU010000101.1:0-210 GCF_049538315.1 Nocardia sp. AB354
GCTGCCTACCGGCCATCCGATGGCCGGTAGGCAGCCCGGCGACGCACCGGCCCGGGGAATTGGGCAGGTCGGACTAATGTGCAGAACAGTCCCGCAGGCTGAATTCCGCAGGGCGCGAGCGTTTCAGTTACGTCGGCCGGCGAGGTCCGGTACCGGGAACCGCTCGAGGTCCCCGGCATCGATTCGACGCGACCGTGACCCCTTCGTCTT